>NZ_JBRKIS010000041.1:18990-256864 GCF_052983315.1 Sinomicrobium endophyticum | reverse complement strand
CTGGAATATACGGATGAAGCCGGAGTCACCAGTACCGTAGACCTATCCACAGTCATCGACAATTTTGAAACCCTGACTACAATAGTCGATAACAACGATGGAACTTTTACCTATACCGATGAAGATGGCACACCGACAATCATCGATGTAAGCAATCTGGAGACTTTGACCACCATAGCCCTGAATCCCGATAACATCCATATCGATTATACCGATGAGGACGGGGTGGTCACGCAGCTGGATTTAAGTGCGATCATAGCCAACCTGGAAACCCTCACGACAATAGTCGATAACAACGATGGAACTTTTACCTATACCGATGAAGATGGCACACCAACAATCATCGACGTAAGCAATCTGGAGACTTTGACCAGTATGGTACAAGACGATATTACGGGTGTGATTACGTATACCGATGAGGATGGGATTGCAAGTACGGCAGAAGTAATAAGTGCCGATGCCAATAACCTTGTACAGGTAGGAACAGACGGCGGCTCCTTTATAGATGCAACAACTTTAACAGAACCCTGGTTTAGCGCCGATACGAATACCGGTGCAACCCTTAATACCGAAGATATCTATCATTTTGGTTACGTAGGTATTGGCACCGAAGCACCGGATAGAGGACTGTTAATTGAAAATAATAATATCAATGATAATAAGGATGATATTATGATCAGAACCTATAGTGGTATCTCCAGTAACACACCCGCCATAAATTTGAGAAGAGCTGCGGGAACGGCAGATGCACCGGAGAATCTTGTTGATGGAGATAATATTGGTGCTTTGGCTTTCACGGCCTATTCCAACGGGGATTTTGGTTCGTGGCATCAAACCGGTTTGAGAGCCTATTATAAAGGGGATGGTGTAAGTGGTGAGACAGAGCTGGAGTTCCGGACCTCTGATGCCAGTCAGATGTTTATTACCAAGGATGGCAATATCAATTTTGTCCAATACCCCAACACCCGTGACGATAGCGGAATCGCCGCTGTAGATAACCTGCTGTATACAGATGCCTTTGGGAATATGCTTTCTGCACCTGCGGCAAGTGTGGTGTCGGAACCCTGGTTTGACCAGGCCACCAATGATCAGGCCACAGAAAATACCCAGGACATTTACCAGATGGGTAAAGTGGGAATCCTTACCGATGATATGCTGGGCACAGCAGACCCGGATGTAGTATTGGCCATAAACGGTAAAATGCTGACACCCGTTTCCATCTATGCCGACTACGTTTTTGAAGATTATTTTGAAGGCTTCTCCGGGTTAAACGCTGACTATACGTTCAAATCACTTGGTGAAGTAGAACAATTTATCAACGAAAACCGCCATTTGCCCGGGATTACCAAAATAGACGCCCTGGCAAAAACTGAAAAAGGAGACTATATCATCAATCCTTCCGAGCTTTCGGTACAGGTACTGGAGAAAGTGGAAGAGTTATATCTCCATACTATTGAGCAGCAAAAACTTTTGGAGACAAAAGACAGGGAAATCAACATCCTTCAAAAGGAGGCTGAAGATATGAAGGAGCGCCTGGAGCGTCTGGAAAAATTATTACCGGAAATGCAATAGTAATAAAAGCCCTGGTATTCGGAAGAGATAAACCTCAAATCTTATTTAATTATTACTAAAAATATTTTATGCTCTCAATAATGAAAACCAACATTGCGATAATGCCTTTAATTCTCTGTTTTTGTTCACTGGCACAGGCACAAACGGGTATTAATACAACAACACCGGATCCCAGTTCGGTTCTGGATATAGAAAGTACCGATAAAGGTTTATTAATACCCCGGGTCTTTTTAACTGCTGTAACAGATGCAACAACCATAACAAACCCGGCAAAAAGTTTAGTGGTTTTTAATACAAACACCAATATCCTGGAAATGCCTTATAGTGAGGGATTGTATTATAATTCAGGGACCCCGGGAGATCCTGTCTGGGATAAGCTCGCTACTCAAGAAAGCGAATTTGCACTTCAGGATATCGTGTCACTGGTAGCAACCGCTCCTGTGGATGTGTCCGCCGGAACCCGGGATGATATAGATATAGGAATGTCCGTTGAAATAACTGTACCGGCCAACGCTATTGCGAAAATACTTTTGGATTACAGTGTCCCGATGGGAACAAACCCATTGGATAGTTCGAATGATAATGTTGGCGGGTATTTCGGAATACGCTTTTTGAAAAATGGAACCGAAGAGGCTATGGGCTCAAGGAAATTTTCGGTACCCTTTTCCAATTCGGGGACTCACATGGTTAGCGTTGGAGGCAAGTTTACGGAGGAAGTAGTCAATAATACGGCATCTGATGTTACGATCACCTATACGCTGAACGGTTATATTGAAAGTACGGATACAGGGACACGTTTTAATATGGCGGCCGTTGACCCCGATCCTAATTTTAACTGGGGACGTGCAGCCATGACAGCAACGGTTTTTGTTAAAAAATGATAATTAGTAAGAAAGTGGCAGTCCGGATTTTACAGTCATGTTATAAACGAAAGATTAATTGCATAGGGTTGTGTTTTGGTTTGGGTTGACCCGGAGTAATAAAAGGCTTCGGGTCAACAACCCAAATTTAAATCGGAAAGGTCAATCAATCAAACTCGGAATACAAAAGACAACCATTGATGAATAAAGCTATTAACAAAATAAAGTACACCAAATAGAAAATAAGTTTATGCTGAACTATAGATACATTATAATATTAATAATGAGCCTGTGTATTAACACATTACAGTCGCAAACCACGGGCATCAACACCACTGAGCCCAAGGCAACACTGGATGTGGTTGGTACACCTACAGATACCAATGTTTTGGACGGAGTCATACCACCGCGTATTTCCGGGGATCAGCTTGGGGCTAAAACCTACACAGTTGAACAAACAGGTGCTATGGTGTATGTGAATGCAGCAGCAACTACGCCATCCGGGCAAACCATCAATGTTACTGCACCGGGATATTATTATTATAATGGCACAGTTTGGACAAGTTTTGATCCTATAAACATTTATAACGCAAATGGTACGCTAATAAACAACAGGACAGTGAACACAGCTACACATTGGTTAGACTTTAGAAATGGAACGAGCGCTACACGATTGAATAATATAAATCCAGGAATTGCAATGCTATCCACAACTGCTGAAAATAGAGGTGCGCTAAGAGCAGGAGCAGGAGGATCGTTTATTGATGTTTTTGTAGATAATGGATCTGCTGCTCAAATAGCAAGTGCAGGAACGAGTACAGGGTTGTATGTAGGTTCTGCTACTGGTTCTGCTACTCCGCTTAGACTGATGACAAATGGCACAACAAGGGCTATGGTAACAGCAACAGGCTTGGTAGGTATTGGAACAGCTTCCGGGACAGCAACCGAGCAACTGGACGTGACGAACGGCAATGTAAGAATAAGAGACGTCAATACCAATGTAGGTGACGGAACTACAGATCGCAGAGTGGTAGCTGATGCGGATGGCGTGTTAAAAACGTTAGACTCGGATGATTATACGTTTTTTCATGCGCGGTTGACCACAGATCAAATCCTGTCGAGTGATGCGCTTGCAAATACGATATTGTTTGACACCCCGGTAGCAACTTCTCCCTTTTATGCTTACGACAACGTAACGGGAATATTAACATTTAATGCCCCGGGTTTATATAATATAACCTTGCAAGGAGGATTTACGGAATTTATAGCCGGGAACCATTTGCTTTTGGGCATACTAGACCATACCACAGGCCTGTATATTGGCAGAGGGAGCCATTGGACAGCCGTAGATCGTTCCGGAGGTGTCGGGCAAATATTCAATTATATAACGATGATCAATGTTCCGAGTGCCGGTTTTCAGATACGTTGTATTGCTTACGCAAGTAGTTCCGGAAATGGAGTGTTGTTGGCAAATGAATCGGGAGCATCAGGATCCGGTAATGTAACCAATATTACGATACAAAAAACGAGATAGATTTTTAGTTGCAACGGTTAAAAAATGACAGGGATAAAAGCATGCATTATGACAGGTAAAATCAAGGATATGATACTAACGATATCTACAATAGGACTTTTTTTAGTCACATGGAATGTTTTCGGACAAAAATCGGGCATTAATACCACAAGTCCGGACGCCATGTTGCATGTTGAGCCATCCAATAAAATCAATCCGACAGGAGCAGACGGGGTATTGATTCCCAGAATGGCAGATTATCCCGGCAATGGGGTTGAAAAAGGACAGTTGATTTACTTGCTAAACCATCCCACAGACCAGGAAGGCTTTTATTTTTGGGATGGCACTACCTGGGTGTGGCTCATCAATAATTATGAAAGAACCATTGACGTGGCAACTTATGTCGCAAGTGGCAGTGGATACACAGGTACGGGGAACAGCAGAGTCGTTAATTTCTCCAGAATAGATGCTTTTGATGCTGCAGGATTTACGGTTTCTGCGAATAATGTAACGGTAGGGAAGTCCGGCAGGTATTTGATAACATTCACGGCAAGCGCTAAAAGAACAGGAAGTGCTACAGGGGCCAACCAGGCAAATTTCACCTATCAGTTGTTTAGAAATGGCGTTCCATTGCCGCTTTCAACAGGAAGGGTCACTGCGTCTACATCCAATGAAATCCCCAGTGCTACCAGTGCGGCTTTTAGTACGATTGAAGATTTGCAGATTGGTGATGTGTTGCGAGTGGACGTTATTAGAAGTAATGAAGATCCACAGGCCTTTACCGGTTATGGAATCAATGGCTTGACTTTAACTTTTTTACGTTGATTAGTTGCTTATGAAAAATATATCAAAAATAATTTTAGCCTTTATGTTAGTGTCTTTTCTCAGATGGACACCTGTTTTTTCTCAGGTTGGGGTTACGGGTGTAAACGTTTTAGAACCCAAAGCTTCACTTCATGTAGAGCCTTTAAATAATGTAAACCCGGAAACAGGTGCCGGGATTTTGATTCCTTCTGTCACCCGGTTTTCTACAGTTAACCCCGGTGCTGCACAATATGGCATGTTGGTGTTCCGGTCTGAAGTAACGAGTAGTGGGTTTGAGGGTTTTTACTATTGGGACAATCCAAATACCACCTGGGAGTATATCGTTACCGAAAAAATTACAGAGCTTGATCTAAACAAGTCTTCGACCTATGGCACTGCTTTTGAAACCGATATCGTTTCCGGGAATACCAATTATGTAAAGGTGCCTTTTGAAGTGGTCGAGTCGCCTAAAGCATCCTATTTTATAGATGCCAATGGTGATTTGAACATTGGCCAAACGGGCGATTACTACCTTTCATTTACCGGAGGCGTAAACAAACCAAATACGGGGGAAAATATTGCAGAAGGCATTTCAACGGCAGTATTCGTGAATGGCGGGATTAATGCCGATTTGATATCAAATACCGTTTTTCCTTCGGTTTTAAACAATTCCCGCTCTGTAACTTTTGCCATATCGAGTAGCGTAACCTTGCAGGCAGGCGATAAAATATCATTAAGAACACGCCGGAATTCGGCAACACAATCAGGAACTTTAACCGTCAATTCCCCTTTTACATTAATCGTATCTTATTTAGACTAAATCATGAAAAATTATATATCCTTATTCTTATTCTTGATTTCCTTGCAAATGTTAGCGCAAGGCACTGTTGGTATTAACGAGTTAGATCCTAAAACAACTATGGATATTAGCACCACAGACCCGACAAACCCAAATTTTGACGAAGGAATTATCGTGCCCAGAGTTACAAACTTAAACGTAACAGACCCTAAGGAAGAGGGCTTGTTGGTTTTTTATGAATCTCCTGATAATGACAGAGGCTTCTATTGGTGGGATGGGGTTACATGGTGGCCTTTTATTTCTATTTCTCAGATTACTGCAGATTTGACGATTGCCCATGCCTTTTGTGAAAATATCTTTAGAGAAGGTGATATGACGGCAAATACTGCAACCAATCTCAGAACCATTGAGTTTGACGGTTTAAAAACAAAAGATGTTGATAATTACGAAATAAACCCGGATGGAGAATTGGTTGTTAAAAGAGGAGGAAAGTATCATGTATATGGTGTAGTAAATGTTAGGCATGTCTCTGCAAGCACCGGAGCAAACAGAAGAGACGCTCTGGAAGCAAAGCTTTATGTGAACGGAACCGATGCCTCAGCTACAAATGGCAATCTGAATATTGAAGCGGCCAACAGCTTCCCAACAGGAAATTTTACCATAGTCATGTTTATGTCCGGGGTTTTGCATTTGGATGATAACGATAGGTTGCTGTTTAAAGTAAACAGATACTATAGAGATGCAGATTCTCCAATAACTATAAGACCAGATCCGGATGCGTTATCAAATCTTACCTTAAAATATTTGGGGGATTTTTAAATAGTCAAATAAGGGAAGTGAAAAACGAAGAAGGAGGTATGTAAAAAGACAAATAGAATTGTTGATAGAAGAAAGCATTTTAGTCCACTAAAAAATAGAAAAAAATGAAGACAGTCATAAAAAAACGTATAACAGCTTTGATAGTCATAGGATTTGCCTGCTGTATCGGTGCATATAGCCAAACCGTCAATACCGGTGAGTTGATTATTATGCCAGGCACACAGGTATCCACCTTGTACGATTTTGATAACACTGCGGACGGGGATGTGATCAATGACGGAGAGTTCTTTG
Organism: Sinomicrobium endophyticum; assembly: GCF_052983315.1. Classification (NCBI taxonomy): domain Bacteria; kingdom Pseudomonadati; phylum Bacteroidota; class Flavobacteriia; order Flavobacteriales; family Flavobacteriaceae; genus Sinomicrobium; species Sinomicrobium endophyticum. The sequence goes on along the minus strand of NZ_JBRKIS010000041.1, from coordinate 250,206 downwards.
TTTACGGAAATTTCCACAACGATGGCCTGGTGACATTCAGTCCGGGGCAAAATACAGGTTTCACCCGTTTTGAAGGGCTTACGGGAATGCAGTCCATTTCCGGAAGTATGCCCAGCGCTTTCTGGGATGTACTGTTTGATAACCCTGCCACACAGCCTTCCTTTGCGCTTTCCGGGGACATAGATATACACGGGGAAGCGATATTCAATGATGGTATTGTAGACGGAGATGACTACGGGGGGCTGGTCACTTTTTATCCCGGGGCATTTCACAGCCAGGTAGCCGATAATAGTTTTGTGGACGGCCAGGTTCGGAAAATAGGCGATGAAGCTTTCGATTATCCCATAGGAGATGACGGATATTATCGCCGGGCCTCTATGTCGCCCCCTTCCGATCTGACCGATCATTTCACCTCGCAGTATATTCTGGAAAACTCCGATCCCCTGCACACTCACAGCAGCAAGGAAGAAGGGATAAGCCTTATAGACAATACCGAATACTGGGAAATAGAGCGCACCGAAGGAGAATCCGATATTGTGCTGACCCTGACCTGGAACGAAGAAACTACTCCTTCTGAAATCCTGAGTAATGAAGAAGGTATGGCTATACATATTGTTCGCTGGGACGAAAACAGCAACATGTGGGTAGATGAAGGTGGAAGTGTAAATATAAGCAACAAGACCGTAACCACAGCAGTATCCGGTTATGGCATTTTTACTTTTGGAAAGGTAGCCGAAGAAACTCCTGACGAAGGATTGGTGATCTATAACGGTCTTTCCCCGGACGGGGACGGGAGGAATGATTTCTTTTATATCAAGGGGATAGAAAACTACCCGGAGAATACCGTGGAAATATATAACCGTTGGGGAATAAAAGTGTTTGAAACCCGGGGCTATAACAGCAGTGACAGGGTTTTCCGGGGATATTCCGAAGGACGTGCCACAATAAACAAAAACAAACGATTACCCACAGGAACGTATTTCTACATTTTGAAATACAGGGCAGAAAACGGGACTATGGTAGACAGGTCGGGGTACCTGTATCTCAATTGATTAGTTATGGTTTGATCAATGACCGGTATCCGGGAACACATATTACCAGGATACGGAAACCCATAGTCCCGCTGATTGGTTCCCGGTACCGGTTATTTAAAAAAATGAAAAGAGATTTTATCACATAGAGTTGCACGTAGAAAAACTAAGCATATGAAATGCCATTAACAAAACGACAAACCTTCCGATCGTTATCGGGATCATAATGTTCTTAGGGGCATTACTCGTATAGTCAGTTGTTATTTTGTCATTGGAACTCGTGAATCTTCGATTTCCATCTGACCTCTTAAAAACAAATAAAAAAGAACAGATGAAAAAAATTACTTTAATATTTACGCTGCTGATTTCGCTGCTGATGTACGGGCAACAAGAGCCTCAATACACCCAGTATATGTACAATACCATAAGTGTTAACCCCGGTTATGCCGGTACTCGCGGCGTGGCAAGTATTTTCGGATTATACAGGTCGCAATGGGTTGGTCTGGACGGAGCGCCGAAAACGGCACAGTTTTCCATACACTCTCCCATAAGTTACCAGGGACATGGACTGGGATTGTCCATTATCAACGATGAAATAGGTCCTGCCAGGGATACCTATATCAACGTGAGTTATTCCTATAAGTTACAACTGGATTACGATACCTGGCTGAATCTGGGACTGATGGCGGGGGGAAGTTTCCTGGAAGTGGACTACGATAAATTGAATGTGGATGACCCGGGAGATCCTCAATTGTCCGGAAAACTGAACAAATTCTCACCAAATGTGGGCGTGGGCGCCTATTTACATTCGGATAATTGGTACATAGGCCTTTCGGTACCGGCACTCCTGGAAACCAGGTTTTACGACGATATCCAGCAATCCGTAGCTAAAGAAAGAATGCACTTTTACCTGATCGGCGGCTATGTCTTTGATTTGAGCCCCGGCATTCAATTTAAACCTGCCACCTTGATAAAAGCAGTAAGCGGTGCACCATTGGCGGTGGACATATCTGCCAATTTCCTGTTCAACGAGAATTTTACTATTGGCGCTGCCTATCGATGGGATGCCGCAGTAAGCGGAATGGCAGGGTTTAATATCAACCGGAACCTGCAAATAGGCTACGCCTATGACTTTGATACCAACCGTTTGGGAAATTATAATTCGGGGAGCCATGAAATATTCATCAGGTATGAATTCATATCCTCGTCCGGAAACAGGTTGCGAACACCAAGATTTTTCTGATGTAACCATCTAAAGCCACTTATTATGAAAAAATATGTATGCTTAACGATATTATCTGTTCTTACCGGAAGTTTTATTTTCGGCCAGGAAGCAAGAAAAGAGCGGGGGGATAAAAGCTATGCCAAATTTGCCTATATCAAAGCGAGTGAATTGTACCAAAGACTGGTAGAGAAAGGATATGAATCCCAGGACCTGTATGGAAAACTTGCCGACACTTATTATTTTAACTCCCGTTACGGGGATGCCCTGCCCCATTACGAGAAAATGCTGTCCTATTCAGGAGAAGTAAGACCGGCATATTATTACCGGTATGCCCAGTGCCTGAAATCGGAAGGGAAATATAAGGAAGCCGAAAAAGTCCTGGAAGAATTTTATACCCTTATCGGCCAGCCCGGAGGTCCCGCAGAATCATTGTCTGATCATATCGCGGAGATAGAAGCTCTTTCCGGGAGATATGACGTAACCGATGCGGGAATAAATACAGAATATGCCGATTTCGGTACGGCTTTTATGGGAGACGGTGAAGTGCTTTTTGCTACGGCAAGGGATACCGGCATATTTGTAAGGCGTACCCACGTGTGGAACAAAAATCCTTTTTTAAAACTGTATTCCGCTACTGTAAACAGTGAAGGAAACCTGGAGGAGCCTGTAAAGGTGGAGGGGGAGGTAAACAAAAAGTACCATCAAAGTACGCCGGCCGTGACCAAAGACGGTAAGACCATGTACTTTACCCGGAACAATTTTCTGAAAGGGAAATACACAAAAGCGAAGAACGGTACCAATCACCTGAAAATATACCGGGCAACATACCGGGACGGGAAATGGGAAAATATAGAAGATCTGAGTATTAACAGCGATGAATACTCCACGGCACACCCTGCCCTGAGCCCCGATGGGAAACAGCTTTATTTTGTTTCCGACAGGCACGGAACAAGAGGGAACTCCGACCTGTTTGTTGCAGATATCAGGGCTGACGGTAGTTTTGGTCCGGTTCAAAACCTGGGCGATGAAATAAATACGTCGGGAAGGGAGACCTTTCCCTATGTAAGCAGTTCGGGAGAACTGTACTTTGCTTCCGACGGGCATCCCGGCCTTGGAGGATTGGACATATTTACAGTACGCAAAGACGCTTTTGGCAATGATCAGGTTGTCAATATAGGAAAGCCTGTCAATTCTACGGCTGATGATTTTGCGTATATCATCAACGAGGAAAGCAAAAGAGGGTTCTTTTCCTCCAATCGCGACCAGGATAGCGGTTTTGACAATATATATTCCCTTGTGGAAAAGGAACCTATAGCCCTTGTTGCAGAACTTTGCGGGCATGTCAGAGACAGTCTTACCAGGGTACCGCTGGGGGGGACACAGCTAACCCTATACGATGAAAACGGCGAGAAACTTAAAACGTTTCAAACCGATAACTCGGGTGACTTTTGCCTGGAAATCCCTCCCCGTAAAAATTACAACCTCCGGGCTGAGAAAGAAGAATACCAAATCCATGAGGAGTTTATTGCCGGCCTGGAAAACGGGGAGAAGCGGGAATTATTAATAGAACTGAACCGGGAAGATATTATAGTGACTACAGGGGATGACCTGACAGCAAAACTCGGGTTAAAACCCATTTATTTTGACTTTGATGGTTACAAGATACGGGAAGTATCAAAAATAGAACTGGGCAAAGTCATAGACGTAATGCAACAATATCCTGAGATATCCATAGATGTACGTTCGCATACCGACAGCAGGGGAAGTGATTCCTATAACCTGCAATTGTCCGAAAGAAGGGCCAAAGCTACGGTAGATTATATAGTGAATACAGGAGGAATATCGCGTGACAGGATAAACGGGAAAGGTTATGGAGAAACCCGATTGGTAAATAATTGCAGTAATGGTGTACCATGTACGACAGAACAACATCAGTTAAACAGGAGAAGTGAATTTGTTATCCTAAAAATGTAATGAATTCACGGTCCGGAAAATAGCATTTTTTTAATTCCCGGGCGGCATCTGGTAGGATTTTTATTGAAAACGCTAAAACAGTACCAACTATGGAAAGTATTTATGAAATAATGGTAGAACCGGACTATATTAATGATACTGGTAATAGTTCGGATGAGGACAGGGACAAGAAAGGAAAAGAACTTGAGGTTGAGGAAATCTTAAAGAATTTAAAACTGGATCTCGGGGTTAAAACAAATGTGGAGCTTTCGGAAGTCCTCAATGTCCGCCCTAATACCATATCTACCTGGAAAAAAAGGAATAGCATGGATTATAGTCGGTTGATAGCTATTGGTAAATCGCTTAAAATAGACCTTAATCGCTTGTTCTCGAATAATGTAAAGAAAGATCCGTGCAAGGAAAATGTTATTGTTGTGCCCCGGGAGTTTCAATACCAGTACGTAACCGGTTTCGGTAAAAAAGAATTTCTGAATAAGATGCCCCGGCACAAATTTTCTTTTGACACCGGAGGAGGTAAAATAAGGATATTTCAGATAGATAATATCACTTCATTTTCTTCTTTTAAAGGAAATTTCTTTGCCGTTGGAGAATTGGTAAATGACATCGGAAATATAATTGAAGATACCGTTTACATTATTGTAAATAAAGTAAGCGGAATTTCCGTAGGTAAGATAGAACATTACAATAGTAACCCGGATACTTTGTATGTCGTAAACGATCAAAATAAAGGAACCGGGAATAAAATAAGTATCTGCGCCGGAGATGTTGTGGAAATATGGAAAGTGAACAGCATTATTTTCGGTAAGCTGTAAAAAAATCCGGAAAGTAAATAAAGTCTTGAAACCGTAGGGAAAACTAGGGGATATCTGTGAAAAAAGGCGCATAAAAGAACCAAAGGATAAAACTTAGTCTCTAAATAATCTTCATGACGCGGGGGCGTATAATAATCAGGATTACCGTATTTCCCTGTTCGGCATACCGTTTGGCCATTTCAAGCCCGAATCCCGAGCTGCCGCCGGTGATAAGTATGGTATTTATTGTTGTGTTGCCATAATGGTTTTTATCAAACATTTATGGCGTAAAATTAGATCGCTTGTGGCAGGCCTGCATTGACCTATGTTAACTGTTCATTTTATACTGAATCTGTATAATATTTCCGCCAATGTGCTTATGACCGAGCAACTCAAGGTCTTGGTACTTTCCGTCAGTTGGCCTTAAATCTAACCCCTCTGCTATGTATGGATTAATGTTAATATACATTTCATCCACCAAGTTGTCGGTAAGCAGGGAATTGTGTAAACTGACACCTCCTACCACAAAGGCTTGCTGATATCCCTTTTTATTCAAATAATCCAACATTTCTTGGGGCGATCCGACTGTTTTTATTCCTTCGAACATCTTACTTGTAGATACCACAACTACATCGAGACCGTTTTGATTAACTTCCTCACCAAATATCTCATACGATCTGCGGCCCAAAACGATATTACCTGCTTCCATTGCGTGTGAAAAGAGGTCATCTAACTCTTCTTGCTTTGGCATTTGACCGGAATCGCTACTACCATAGTTACCGTTTGCCGTTAGTCCGGCATAGAGAATTGTTTTCATTTGTCCTGTTTTTTGATTACTGATTATTTTTATTGTAAAACTAAAAAAACGCCGACAATTTTGTATATTAACAACCCATTGTATGGTACTAACATTAATGTAAGTTATGACTAAAATAAAAGAAAGCTCTACCAACTATGAGAACAAGCAAAACCTGTCTTCCTGCTGTTCCATCATCTATGCCACTCAGCTTCTTAGTGGTCAGTGGACGCTGGCGATCTGTTGCGCTTTGGAGAATGGAAAGCTGCGTTTCAGCGAGTTAAAAAAAAGTATTCCCGATATTACGGAACGAATGCTCAGTTATCAATTGCGGAAGATGGAAGCTAACAAACTGATAACACGTATGGTCCATGCCGAAGTGCCCCCAAAAGTAGAGTACGAACTAACGCCAATTACCCGGGAACTCGACCCCATTGTAAAAGAACTGGAAGCTTGGGGAGACCGTCATAAAAAGATTATATGAAAACCTCATAATGGGCACCTGCATGGCGGCAGGTTTAACAAGCAAAGACCAATGCCTTCCGTCCCGAAAGCTTTAGGGATATCGGAATGATATAAATCAATGGATTATGATTTATGTGTAGATGAAACAACCTATGTTAACCGGCCATTTTTTTTCGTATGCGGCTGAGGGATTCGGGCTGTATGCCCAGGTATGAAGCAATCATCCGTTGTGGAACCCGGTGTTCTAAATCCGGAAACTCCAAAAGGAAAACCCGATACCGGGTTTCGACATCGGATAAAAGGAACTCCCGTTCTCTTTTTTCTTTGGTGCAGTAACCTTTTTCAAGGGCATGGATCAGGAACTTATCCCAAAAAGGGTTGTTATTTTGTAGCTGAAGCCACTTATGGTAGTTCACTTCCAAAATTTCCGAATCTTCCAGGGGCTGGATAAAAAAATAGGATGGGGCAGGCAGGTCTGTGCCTACTTTATGAATCTCAGTGATAAAATAAGACCCGTGACAGGGAAAACCACAAAGGGCTCAAAGTTTTTCACAAAGCCCACAAAGTCAGGTTCTTTTGAAATGCCTATTCATTTTATACGTATACAAATATTTAACTATTTGTTTAATAACATCGAAACGTTAGTGACTATATATATCTTGAATTACTTCAAAAACAGAAGTACAAACGTTTCAGCAGAATCTTTTAATGCAAAAATAAAAACCTTTAGAAGTCAGCTCGAAGGTGTGAAAAATATTCAATTCTTCCTATACAGATTAACTACAATTTTTATGTAGTCCTTAACCTTTAGGATTGATCCGTTTGTAGTCTGTTTTTATACGAATTTTGGAGTGTAGTTTCCCATTCATTTTCTATGGGAAAAAATCGGTAAATCGAAAGTCTTGGCTCATTTTAATTTCAATTTTGGATGATAGGTATAAAATATTAAAGGCGAATAGGTTACCAGTGTTTAAACTGATATACCTATTCGCCTTAAATTTGTATTTGTGACCTCGGCAGGATTCAAACCCGTTACCGAAACCCTCATATTTGTTGGGGTCGCAATAAATTCTATGTTTAATGTTGACGATTTGTGAACTGGAATCAATAGGATGTGTTCTAATCCAGCATTTCGTGTCAAACAAAATTACAAAATTCTGATAGAGTTTTAATTTTTTTGAAATTGCTTAATGGAAAAAGACATTTTGATTATTTGGTTATACAAAAATAATAATGTTATGTTTAGTAGGGTGAACAATTAGACATAAGGACGCGATGTAATTCCATAATCTATAAAGACACTTGACGCAGGAACTGACTCCGCAAGGTGTGGGACCTTTCAGCCGCACGAAAAGGAGAAGTCAAATATTCGTTTTTAGTTAAAATCAGGACCAGTTGTTTGCTTATTTTTTACTCGTGTAAAACATTTTGTCTTTTTTGAGCAGAAATTTTTAATTTTATACCGTTTGGTGTTTCTAGTGCGATTTAGGCGGTTGCTGAGAAAGGGGAATATATTTCAGAAATAGGATCAATATTCCTTACTTGAAGAAAGAACACTGGTAAAACCAACATTAATTTTAACCTTACCCTTAATGCCATTCGGTCTGAGGAGCATGGATTTCCAGTGATGTTCTGAAGGATCAATAATAATACCTTAAATATTATGAAAGCGTCCCAATCATTGCCCCGACCAGAAAATTGGCAGGATTTTGAAAGTCTCTGTAAAAAATTATGGGGAGAGATATGGGATTGCCCCGAGATAAAGAAAAACGGACGTTCCGGTCAAAGCCAATCCGGCATTGATATTTATGGTATGCCATCCGGTGAGAAATTTTATTATGGGATACAGTGTAAAGGCATAAGTGAGTATAGCAACTATCAATTAACAGAAAAGGAAATCATTGAGGAAATTGAAAAGGCAAAACATTTTGAACCGAAACTGAAGAAAATGTACTTTGCCACTACTGCCCTTAAAGATAGTAAGGTCGAGGCCTTTATTCGAAAAAAGAATATTGAACATCTAAATAACGATTTGTTCGAGGTACATATCTATTGCTGGGAGGATATTGTGGATCTGATCTTTGAAAATAAATCCACATATAGTTATTACCTCAATAGTGAAAATTTCAAGAAAAATTATTCTGTAAGGGTAACATTTGAAAATGGGAAGGTTGAAATGACAGGACGACCAAAGTTCTTTAAAAAGACCCATATTGCCAGTAGCAGATACGAAGAAATGCAAAGGACCGCAGAAAAGTTTATACCACCCGTTTTGAAAAATCAATTAAAATGGCAGGAAAAAATGTGGAGGAATCATGGAATATTGGATGTTGGAGGATTTTCAATTACAAATTATGCCGAATTCAATAGAAGTTTTGTTGAATTTAAAATGTTGGTAAAAAATAATGGTTCCGAACCTTTGGAACACTGGAAACTTATGATGCAGTTTCCAAATGAAATAGTGGAGTTATCAGAAGAGAACAAAGAAATAAAAAGTAATTTTGGTGCTCTACAACACCGAAACATCAACTATGATACGACGATCGACAATGAAAGCCTGTTAGTGGAAATAGAACCAAGAAAGAAAATTTTGGTAGGGGATGACTTCTTTCTTTCAACACCAATCTTCTTTAAGCCGCGGGCCAAAGAAAACACTATAGAAATTTCTTGGAAATTGGTCTCAAAGCATTTTAAGGAGGAAGGCATTTTGAAAGTTCTTATTGAGCCCGAATATGATTACAATCGAGTACCGGTGCCGGATGATTCACCATTGCTTTTGGACGAAAATAAAAGAGTTGTATTTGAGGATTTTATTGAACGTGTTGAAGATGAGTGATTAAACCCTATAGATCAGACCGGTGCGGATACATATTCAAATTACCTTCCTTCAGTGTCAATTCCGTTAAATTACTTTGCGGTTTTATTATCCTTATAGAACATATTGGGATGTCTTATAACAACCACCTTAGTACTTCAAAACAACCTTCCTGCTTCCCTTGCGTTCCTGTATTTTCAACTGCAATTTTTCCTTATCCCCCAGTACAAACTTGGGTAAAGCATAGACAAACCGAAAAGATTGGCTGTTCCGTATCCTTGATGGCATTTTATAGGTATAGATGGGTTCTATTTCCAGCTGTTGGAAGGAGGCTTTCCGCTTTTTGTTCCCGCTTACCCTGTACACTTTTAAAAAATCGATATCAAATGAAATCCCCGAGGTATTGGAAAGTTCCATGATCAGATAGGTTTCCTGACCGTTATAGACCAACCCTTGCAACTGGAGCTTGATGCCCTTTTTGTTTTTGGTTTTGAGACGTTTCCGCTTTGATTTCAAAAGATGTTCGGCAAACCGTTCAAAATATTCCAAACGCAAGGTTGTACTATCCTTCACTTTTTTGGAGGGTTCGGGAGTGGCCTTGATCGGCATTTCATTTCCGATACGCTCTGATTGCGGGATAAAATAGTTCAGTTTGGGAAGCCTTTCGGAGTATTTCAGGATATAGGAGAATACACTTCCGTCCTCGGTGACCACCAGGAGATTACTTTCCACTCCGGGCTGGGCCTGTAACAAACCAAAGTATTGTTCTTTTTCCCGGTTATAGGTAAATACAAAATGCGTTGCCCCGGTAACAGCCTGACGGATAGCCTCGGGAAAGAACAGGGCCACGTTCTTTTTGTCATTGGCGTAAAGGGTGTCCAACTTTTGTTGGGCTTGCAGGTCCCTACAAAACATCAGGGCCAATAGTAGAAGTATTGTTCTCATGGTTCTAGTTTTAATAAGATTTGATAGTCATCCAAAACGGTTACCTTGACCTGTCGGTTGCTCCTTCTAAAAAGTTGTTTGATGCCGCTGACCTGTGGTACCCCGGGGACATTGACATCGTCCACCACATCACCCACCACTTGTCTTTGGACTTCTTCCCGGAAACTGTTTTCGATATAGATGCCCTCACTTCCATCGGCCAGGTCATAGGCCCCAAAGGATATGGGGCGGTTATCGATATGTTCAATGGTGATCAGGGTCCGATTGGGCTTGAAACTGACAAAACCATAAAGAAGGGTGTTCCTTGGGACCATCTTTCCACCGATCTTTGCCGGGCGGTTTAACCGCATCCGGAGGCGATAATGTTGTTTGACGGTCTGGGTACCATCCACCCGGACATATAATTGGCTGTCCGTGTTTAAGCTAATTGCCATTGGATTTTCCGTGGGATCAGAAGCAAAGAAGAGTTGGTGCTCCAGCCCGATTTCCTTGGCAGCAACCTCGCTCTGTTTATTCTTTACTTTTTTGGGGACCGTGTCCTTTGGGATGGGTTTTGGTGCTGTACCGGATATGGACGGGGCATGGCGATAGGTCTTTTCGGTGTAGTCGATCTTTCCCTGGGCATAAATGCTGTCAATGATCCGCATCTTTTCCTTATCGGGAAGATCGGGGTCATAGGTTCCAGTGGAGTCCAGCAAGCGTTCGTCATAGACACTGGGGGCATCGACCTCCCGTTCCTCCTTCAGGGCATCCAAAGCCTCCAGTTTGCTCTTATACTGCTTTTGGCCGTCGCCCAGTTTGGGGACAGGTACTTGGTTGTCCTTGACTTCTGGATCTTCTTTTTTTCTAAAGGTCAGTATGGAATACCCCACGATGAAGAGGACCACTCCAACTATGGTCAGTACTGCTATGAGCTTGTTTTTCTGTAGTTTCATCCTATTGATGTTTAATTTCTTTTTTGGTTGTCATCGGTCTGTATCCTTCTTAAGGAGTTCTCAAAAAAATCGGTGATCAATAGCCCATGGGTGTTGTGGGGAAAATTCCGGTCCACGTGCACCAGGTTTCCGGTAGTGGTCAGTTCATAGGTATCGGTGACCGAACCGCGGTTGATCTTGAAGAGGGTCACCGACCTGAACGGGTACGGCTGCCTTTGAACTTCCAACTGGCTTTCCACCCGGACCACTTCCTGTACGAGTGAATATTGCAGCAATCGGTTATAGACCCCTTCGGCCTGCTTCTGCCGGTAGAGGTCGGTGACGGAAACATCCCCCAGCCAAAGGGCCTTTTCCAGGTTCCTTTCATAGTTGCTGGCATCGATGCCGTAGAAATAGCGGTGGAAGAGCTCCAGGTGTGCCTTGGCCTCCACGGCGAGGTTTTCCCGTTGGAAGACCAGTTGGAGGGGCACCACGGAACCATCACCATTGACCACAAAGGCACTGTCGGTGCTCTCCCGGTGGAGTTTGATGACCAAGAGGACGGACACCACACAGGTCAGTGCCGAAGTAATGACCACGGACAGGACGATAAATCGGTTTGTCTTTAATACATCATAGATATTTTTATAGGGAATCTTCATTTTCATAAGGGTTTTGCACGTTTTACCCACCTGAAAAGAGCCTGAGCACAAAGGTGCTGGCCTTTCGGTAGAGCTTGAATTTTAGCATTACTATAAATCCGATGGAGGCACATTCGACGACGGGGGCAAAGAACTCGCTGCCCCAATCCGTCCCTAATAGGTCTTCATAGAAGTGGGTATTGATCTCCGTATAGAGGTTATTTACAAAGACATTGACCAGGAAAAATGCCGGGACCAACATATATACCCCGGCATAGAGCTTAAAAAAGGTATAGGCCAGGGTACGGAACTTTTCAAACACTGCAAGACTGATGACTAAGGGGAAAAAGGCCTGCATGATACCAAGTAAAAAATACCGTTCCGCCAGGAAAAGGGGATAGATGTATAGATCCAGGAGCCAAAGGACGACCCCTGTTATAAAGGCCAGCATCTTCAACCCATAAAGGGGAGTGACCAGGGCCTCGTATAGGATGGCCATGGCCTTTTTGGTGGCCTCCAGGGCACCCACATCCTGTTCCAGGTCCACGTCCTGTAACTGTAACGGGAGGAGTGCCGGGGCCGTGTCCCTGTACTGGGCCTCAATGGCCACCAGAATGGAGTCAAAGACGCCCAGGACCTGGGTGGAAAAAATGACCAATAGGACGATGGCAAAGTTCTTGGCAAGTTCCGTTGGGGTCAGGCCCCAGGTATGTCCGTCGGTGGTGGCCACGCCCTCATTGTATTTTTTGAGGATGTTGATCAGGAAAAAGAGCACGGCCAGTGCTTTCATCCCCGTGATGGTATACTGGGAGAAGTCACTGTTCTTGATGGTCTGGAAGACCGTGTCCACATATTCCAATCCGATGCTCATCAGAATCCTGTTTCGCGGTTGTTGATCCTGTCCTGCATTTTCCGAAAGGAAATGATTTCTTTGTACCGCCGTGTCCTGCTGGACACCTCGGCGACCATTTCATCCGATCGGGCCTCATGGTCCTTAAGTACCATGGCGCGTTCCGCATCGGTCATTTTCAGGTAGTCGCTGGTCAATATCCTTTCGATGTAGTCCACACTTTCCATAGACCGTTCCAGAATCTCTTCAAAGGATTCCGTTACCCGGTCTACTTCGTCCGGTCTGATATAGGGGGAGTTGAGGATGTCCCGTAGGTCCCCCTGTACCATTTGGAACAGCTGTTGGTTGTTCCGGATCAGTTGGGCCACCGCATCGAGTTGTTGGATGACATTGCTGACCTGTTCGATGCGTTCCTTTTGCTGTTTCAAGAATTCCACGGTCTTTAGCAGTTCGGAGGTCTGTTTGGCGGATTCGATCAGCTGTTTGGCCAGGCTGACAAAATTGGTGTTGTCATACACGGGCATCCCCTGGGCCGTGGCACGGCCGGGCAGGTATATAGCCAAGGTCAGGGACAATATCAAGGTCAGGGCATAATTACCAATGGTATGCTCTTTTAAGACTTTCATGTTGTAGTGTTTTTTTGATTTAAAAATTCTTGGATGGCCCGTTCCATATCCCGGGTCTTTTCATAAATCCGCATGATGGCCTCATTTTCGGCACCATCGGTGAGATAGGCAGCATAGACCTCGGGCGGCACTTCCAATCGGAAGATGTTGCTCTCCTTTCCGATCTTGATGAAGATCTCCGTGTATTTCCGGTCCCCGGTCAGGTTGTTGCGGATGGAGCGCAGTTGGTTCAGGTCGTGTTTGGAGAGATTGAGCCTTTTTTGCAGTTCGTCATAGCCCTTTTCATTTTTAAGGCTATAGATAACCTGGGTGTTCTCCAGAATACTGGCCGAGGTACTGTTTTGGGGCAGCTGGTTGATGGACTGTAGGATGATGCCGATGGCCCCGTTCTGTTTCCGGATGGCCTGGTAATAGAATTCCACGGATTCAAGGACATTTCCGAACTTCAATTGTTTGGCAAACTCGTCGAAGAGAATGATGCCCCGTTCGGAGCGGTTCCGCCATATGGTACGCTGGATGGCCGATTTGATCAATTTGAGCATGACAGAGAGGATTTCCTTATTGTCCCTGACCTCGTCCAGTTCAAAGACGATAAGCCTTTTATCCTCGATCTTATAGGTTTGGTCTTCGCCCACATTGAACAAGAAACTGTACAGTCCGCCCTCCACATATTCCGATAGGATATGTAGAAAGTCATAAATACTAAAATGAGCCTCCTGAATGCCCAGTTCCCGGACAAGGGTTTCCTTGTTGACATCCACGAAGGCATAGAGGGAAGCCAGGGAATGGGACGTCCTGACCTGCCGGTAATAGTGCAACAACACTTTTTTCATGGCCACTTCCTTGCCCTTGGACACTTGCTTGCCCTCGGCCAAGAGTTCCAACAGGAATACAGCCAGGTCCTCCAAGCGCTCCGGGGTCAGGTCGGCTTCCCCTGAAATGTAAAAAGGGTTGATGCCCAGGTTCTTCCCCTGTTCGTAGCGGAGTATGGTATGTTTCTCGGGATATAGTTTGGCAAACTTGGCATAGGAGCCGCCCAGGTCGATGATGACCAAACGGACACCGGCCTCGAAATACTGGCGCAGGATGTTGTTGGCCAAAAAGGACTTGCCCTCCCCGGTGGGGGCAAATATGGCAAAGTTCCGGGCCTTGATGCGTTTCTTTTTTTCATCCCATACATCCTTGAGAACGGGAACGTTGTGCTGGCGGTCATTGAAGATGATACCCGTTGTATCGGAACGGTAATTCGTGTTGTTGATGTACAAGCAGAGGGCGTGCTTCAGGTCGGTCACATACAGGTCTCCATCCGAAAAGTTGGAGGCAAAGCAGGGATAGGAGTTGAGGAAATAATGTTTGCGTTCTTCCCCCTTGGGATAATAGGGGAGCATATCCAGTTCCTTGAACTCTGTTTTGATCTTTGAGGCAATCCTGCCCAGTTGTGCGGCTTCATCGGCCCAAAAGACCACATTGAGATGCCCCCTTATGATACGGGAGCTGTCATCTTCATTGATCCGGTCCACGATATGCCGGATTTTTTTCAGCACTACTTTGTTCTGTGTTCCGAAGTTGGAGCTCTTGCTGAGTTCCTCGATCTTCTTCTCCAATAACTTGCGCCATTTGTGCTTGTCATCCAGGTACAGGATATGGTTTACAATATGGTCTTCGTTAAGGTCGAGGCCCAGTCCGTCGATAAAACCTTGGTGGAAAGTAAAATCATCCGAGGTGAATTTGTCATTGACCTTGCTGCTTTGAAGGGATTCCCCAAAACAGCGCTCACTGTTGATGGCCAGGACATCAAAATGGTGTTCGCCAATGGACACCCCTTTTTTGGTCAGTTGGATATCTGTATCAAAACCCTCGTTGAAGCCGTTGAAATAAGAATGGGTCAATCCCAGTATTGCGTCCTCCCCAATGGGTTCGATGGACACTTTTCTGCTGTTGTTGATAAAGGAAACGGCATCGTTCACGGCCCCGACAAATTCGAGTACCCGGTGGTCCAGTTTTCTATGGATACCGTTTTCGACCCTTCGGAACGGATTGACATACTTGGAGGCTTTCAGGGTCTTGTCCAAGGGCAGCATAAAGAACAGATAGCTTTGGTGCTGCATATGATGCCTCTCTTTGAAATGGTCGTGCGTGGCCTTCTGGAGAAAGGTATCGTTGGGCAGCTGATCGGCAGTATAACAGTTTTTCCGATAGATGTCCTGCTTATGGACCACGGTTCCGGATGGAAGGGACTTGAAAGCCTGGAACCAGCTTCCGTGCAATTCCTCAAAGTCCGTTTCGGACTGGGAATAGATTTCTGGTAGGGAAACCTTATAACATTGGACAATATTGCCATTGGAGGCAAATACGGTATGGCCCTGGATATCCAGAATGGGATGGTGTGCTGAAAAATTAATCTTCTTCATAAAACATATAGCTAGTTTTTTTGTTGCTGATGGTCTGCGGAAATACGTTTTGCCGATGGAACATTCCAGGGTCTTGGCTAAGCCTGGACAGGATAACATATAATATGCCGTTCCAGATCAATACGGATGCAATGGCCCCAAGGCTAAAGGAAAATATGATGACCAAAAGGGAGCTTATTACCGAGATCATCTGTAGGGCGAAATAGGGCAGGGGAAGTCCCAGGACCATTGCTTGTTTCCGGATGTTCTTATAGGGTGCGAACTTTTTCATTAGACCACAATGCCCATTAGATAAGTGAATATGCCGACCACGGCACCCGCAATCAGTACAAAGACCAAAACCCGGGTAATCCCTTTTTTAAGGTCGGCGTTCTCCCCGAAGAAATGACCGGCATTGAACAGGAAGCCCACTAAAAAAATGACGGCCAAAATGATGGGGAATATGGTCCGGATGGTACTGGAAATGTCATTGACCGAATCCTCAATGCCCCCGATCTGGGCCAAAAGGGTTCCGGAGACAAAAAATGATGTCAGGGAAAGAAACAGTGCTTTTTTCATGTCAAAACAATTAAAGGTTCAACTGGTTTTTTGCTTTGAAAAAAGTACTATATTAATCTATGTAAATAGCGGGTAATCAGGTATTTGTGGATAAAATATTATTTGAAACGGATTGGTTTTTTTTGGTGCGGATTGGTATCAAATCCTATGGAAATCCGGAAGGCCCTTGTTGATAACCTAAAAATCGTAACGTATGGAAACTACCAAAAACGTCATTTTCCTCCTATTGGTCCTGAAATTCAGCTTCGTTTTTGGGCAAAATCTGACCGAAGGAAAAATTGTTGTCATAGACCCAGGACATGGCGGAATGGATTCCGGGGCCATAGGTTTAAATGGAATGATGGAAAAGGACATTGCACTGCAAGTGGCCCGTGAGATGGTACGGTTGAACAAGGTATTTCTAAATGATAAAGTGGATATCTACCTGACCCGGTACAGGGATACCTTGGTTTCTCTTTCGGACAGGGCCAAATTGGCCAAGGAGCTCAAAGCGGATCTGTTCATTTCCCTGCACTGCAACCATTCCAATAACCCCAATGCCAGTGGGGTGGAAGTATATGCTTATAAAGGAAAAACCTCTTTTTCCAATACTTCGGTTTGGTTGGGCTATGGGTTACAAAAGGAACTGAATCGGAAATTGGGTTTTAAGAGCCGTGGGGTAAAGTTTGCCGATTTTCAGGTACTGCGGGAAACTGCGAGCGTCTGTCCGGCAGTCTTGGTGGAACTGGGGTTCTTGTCCCAAGGGGATGAGGCCGGATATTTGTTAGGTTATGGAAATATCAGGGCTGTGGCTCTGGCCATTTTAATTGGGGTCGAGGATTATTATGGTACCAAAGCCGCGCCATATGTAATTGAACCTAAATAATTCAGGTGTTGCGCGCAATATTGCTTAACGTATATCCTTTGTGGAATGTCCACAGCCTCTACCATAATTTTTTCCTCTTGGAGACAAGTTTAGGATGACAAAACCTGGCAAAGGTCTGGTTAGGGTGTAACAAAGTAAGTGTAGCTACATCTTTCTATTGTATTCAGAAAATCACTTATGAAAATAGTGTTGCTCACCTTACTCTTGATTGTCCCGATGTCGGGCCTGGGCCAGTCCACAATTGATAGTTTAATCGACTCCGAACATTCCCAAGGGCATTTTAATGGTTCTGTTTTGGTCGTAAAAGATGGTAAAGTAACCCATAAGATCTATAAGGGATTAGCCAATTTCCAGTTCAAGGTGCCCATAGATTCCGAAACACGGTTTCCGATAGCCTCTTCGACCAAACTGTTCACCACCCTTGCCATTTTACGGTTACAGGAAGAGAACAAGCTGGCCCTGAATGATAGCATATCCAGGTTCTTGGATGACCTGCCCTCCTTTTTGCGGAACATTACTGTATCGGACCTTTTGCTCCATGTATCGGGACTGGCGAATGAACCTATCAAGGCCTATATCTCCATGTACGGTCTGGATGATTATTTGGGCACTTTTTTATCCGAAGGGGACCAAGGGCCGGGAACCTTCAATTACAACAATGTGGATTATGTCCTCCTGACGAGGATTTTGGAAACTGTTACGGGAAAGACCTTTGCGCAACATATCCAATCCAACATAATAGATCCACTAGGGTTGAAAAATACCGGAATGGTGGAAGAGTCCGGTATCATTGAACAGTTGGCCTATGGATACCACAATTATACTTTCGGAACAGGGCATGCAAGCGATCCCCTGTATAATGACAGAAGATATTTGTCCAACTATTATGGAGCAGGGGCACTATACTCGACTACCGAAGATATCTTTAAACTTCTCAAAGCCCTTCAACAAAATATATTGATCTCTGAAAAGACTAGGGAGGAATTGGTCATTAGGGCCCAGATGGACCATTATGTGGACTGGTTGGACGGAAAACCTACCTATGGTTTCTTTATCAATGCAGACGGCCTGCTTGGTAGAAGTGGCAACATCGATGGGTTCAATTCCCTGATCTTAACGGACAAAACCTTTCAGGACATGGTCATGATCCTTGCCAATACGGATACGGGGGATCTTACCAAGATCGGAAAGGAAATTTTTGAGCTTATGGCCGATGGACAAAGATGATCATCGATTGGGATAGCATACTTACGGAGGTTTGGACACTTTATCCAAGAAAACGGGAACGACGTGGAGCTTTCCGCCCAACTACGTAAATAATTCATTATGTTGCCATTGGAAAATGTAAAAGCAATGGCAACCATGGAAAACAAATATGTTCTATGTGCTAATGACAAGGCAAACGATCTCTATCAGAATTCTATAGATTCACTGACCGGATCGGAATGTTCGGATTATATGGTCTATGACCTCAAATCCGTAAATAAAGGGGATTTGGATGATATAATGCAGTGGGACGTCAATATGGAGATTGATGAGGGGACTTACAGAATATTGCATCTTGACCTTTGTAAAAAGCACCGGAAGGAAATTCGAAAAAGAAGAAGGATAGTATCGTTAAGGGCGGAGGACGATTCCCTGTAATGGATTTGTCCACGCCGATTGTTCTGTTAGCTTAAAATGGCTGCTACCGATAACTACACTACAATTTTATTAAAACATTTTTAATCTGGTTTCCAGCAAGTTGAAATACTTCTCTTTCATTTCCTCTGAAAGGAAAGAGATATCTATCAACTCCTTCCATTTTGGTACTGCTTCTTGCATCTGCTCCAGAATCACTGCCATTATTTTTTCGTTCAATTGCAATCGTTCTTTAGCCTAGAAGTCTGTTTAGTCTTAAACTTTTGGTTTCCTTTTCTTTAAGTGTCAACTCACTTTCTTCATCGGGATTTTTATGACAATCGAATTTTTTACTGTTATAGCGGTAAAACGAAAGATGGAAGAGCGGAAGAAGGTGCAATCAGCAATTTTAACCTTCTAATTACCGGCATGGCGGTAAAATATCAGTTTCAGTACAGATGATTTCCTTTTAACCACCCTTATTGGTGTATCAACAACATACATTTTCCATACTACTATAATTGAATTCCAATTACAATGTTCATTGTATTGAAATGTTCATGTAACATGAACATCCCATTAATTGCATTGGAAATCATTTGCCTTGGAAGGGGGGGGTGAGGTTTTCTCCCGGCAAAAAGTTTCCAGGGAAAGGCTACAGGAAAAGAACCATTATAACTTATAATTCAAATTGACCATAAGGGTCCTTGGAAATACACGTCTTCTGTGTTCCATAAAATACATCGAATTATATTGGTTGGAAATTTGGCTGACATTGTTGCCCAAGTTATAAATTTCAAGCCCGATCTCAAACGGGGAATCTTCCTTGTGGTAGAACACCTTGGCACCGATCAAATTAAAATATGAACTGTTGGATTGGCTCCTGTTGCTATAAAAATTTTGGAAAAAGGATGCCTCGAATTTCCAATCCTTATAATCATATATTCCAGAAAGATCGATATCCGTGGTAATGGTCCTGTTCACAAAAAAGGGGTTGGAATATTTATAAAATGAGTTGTTGATATCGAGCTCCACATTGGGTGCTTCTTCAAAAGTCGTGCTGAATCTCAGGTCGTTGTTCAGATTTGTTGAATTGTTGAACCGCTCCTCCCCATTGAAAACGGAAATACTGTTCCTGGAAAAGTATGTGTTTTCCAAGGAAACCCTCCAATATTTACGGTTGTACTTGCCCCGTACAGATACATCATAAGAGTCCAGGCCATGGTCCAGTTGGTAGGGTGATATCTCTCCATCGATGCCATCGGATACAATGTTCTGAACTATGGACCTGTTATGTTTTCTATAACCCAGCTTTGTGTACAGACTAAAGCCATACGTTTTTGCCATTGAAAAGGACAACAGTACTCTCTCAGTTGTAGGCTGTGTCAATAAAGGGTCCCCTTCCAATATCCGGTTAAAATCTGAAATGGTGCGTCCGACGAGTCTGGAGTCGGGTTGGGGATTGGTCACGGACATATTGTAGGAGAGTTCGAGGCTTTTTTTCTCATCAAGGTTCCATTCCATTTTGGCAACCGGAAGGATATTGTTGTCAGTATACGAATGATCATTCAGGAGATTCCGATCTTTCCAGGAAATATTCTGGAACACTACTCCAAAATCAACGATAAATGGCCTGCTTATATACCATTTATGTGTCAAAGAGGTGTTCACCTCGGTCAAAAGACTGCTGAGATCATTGGCAAATCCATCAAGATTGACGGCCTGTGATTGGTCAATATCCTGAATGGCCTGATTCTCCAAACTGCTTTTCTGTATTTTGGCATTGAACCCAAAACTGATCATGCTTGTCCTGAACGGTCGGTAATGGTGCTTTAGGTCCAGGTCGAGATTTGAGTATTTTCGTTCTCCTAAATCGCTTACTTCATAGGTGTCCGATTCGGACAAGGGTATGGAAGGTGAAAAAATATTAAAAGGACTGTTCCAGGAGTTGGTATAGGACTCTTTGGCACCGGAGAAACCCAGTTTGGCCGTGGATACATTATTTCCCGAGAACCATTTGTCCATCATGGCATTCATCGAAAAACGCTCCCCATCATGGTTATTTGAAGTGGTATAGTCCCGCTGCCCCTCATTGTTGTTGGATATGTTCAGGCCGTCACGCTCAAGGTTTGTCCTGTCATAGGCAAAGTCCAGCTTCACAACAGTGTACAGGTCCGGAGTGTATTTGTACTTTACTTTTCCGTAAAACATTCTATTCTTGTTGGTGAGATCGTTCGATCTGAGCTCTGTTGCCTGTGAGGGTTGGTACGTATAGTCATATACATCCTGATTAGAGGACCTATCCAACATACCCAGGGCAAATATCCTCAATTCATTGACCTTGTCCGGGTTATACTGAAAATTATATCCCCCGAAATAGTGGTTGTTTTTGTAATAATCTGTGTTCTGTAAAAATTTGCCAATGGGTGAATTGTAGGCATCAATGATGCCATGGACATCTTTGTCCCCCTCCATGGAAATATAGTCGGACAGGGTAAAGGACCTGGACGGGGTATTGTTCATGTCACCTATAAAATTATGTACTGTGGTCGGGGAATATTTGAAGACGCTGGGATGGAACCGGTACCTGTCCTTGTGTCCCAAACCGGATTCTATATCGCCAAAAAGAAAGTTTTTCTTTCCTTCTTTCAGCTTGATGTTCATGACAAGGTTGTCCGAGTTTTCAAACTCCTTTAAAAAAGGGGTTTCGCTGTAGTCCTCTATCATTTGAACCTCACTTACCACATCGGCCGGGATGTTCTTGGTGGCCATTTTGGGCTGTCCCGTAAAAAATGTCTTGTTCTCCACCAGGACCGCCTCCACTTTCTTGTCCTTGAAAAAGACCTCTCCGTCCCGGTTTACGGAGACTCCGGGAAGTTTTTTGAGAACGGCCCCGAGCTTCCTTTCCTTACCGTTGACAAAGGCGTCCACTTGATAGGTAGTCGTATCTTTTTTGAACTCTATCGGCGGGGTGTAATTGATTACCACCTCCTCCAGTTCATTCAGGGCTTCCTGGAGCACATAGTCTTTGGTAGTGGCCATCTGCGTAAAAACGATGCTCTCTTTTACAGGCTCAAACCCTATAAAGGTTATGTTCAGGGTATAGGCTTCGTCCCTTACCACGTTTACTTTGAATGTCCCGTCCTTACCCGACACGGCAAAAGAGGGAGGAATGGCCTTATTGGTAGGATAGAGGACTATATTGGACCCTTCCAGCCCATGGCCCGTAATATCCTTGACAATTCCGGAAAAAGAGGGTTTTATTTGGGCGAAACTGCCTACAGCTACCAACAGTGCTGATATTTGTATGATAAAATGGTTTTGCCTATTAAAATGCTGTATCAATCTTCGGTTACTTTTCGTGCTCTTCTCATCAAATTACCCTTTTCTTCGTTGGTGATCACCCGTCCCGGTGCCATTGCTTTTATCGGTTTGATACCCCCTTTAGGGTTCAATGTTACCTTATCCGCTACAAATATGACATGGCTACGTTCCAATTGCAGGATAAGTCCTGGCAAGCCCCCAAACCCGGCAGGACCATAGGGTACCGGAATCTCGGGAGTGTACCAAGCTTCAATGATGAATTCAATCTCCGTATAGTATTGGACATGGTGTTTTGTGGCCTTGTAACAGGTATATCCATCGATGTCCTTGGACTCGTTTTGTAAGGTCCATCCCTCCATCCTGTCCTTATGGGAGACAATGTACATAGAGTCCTTTATTTTTTTGTTTCTAAACGGGGTGTTCTTCTTGGCGTCTTGGTGCCAGGGCCTATCTGAATAGGCTATTATGGAGGCGGCTTTTCCCATAAACTCGTCATGGGGCACTCTGGGCAGTTCTTCAAAATAGGATTGATGGCCATTGTATCGGAGTGCATATCTCATGTCATTGATCTCAAGTGCCGTTTTTCTCTTAAAATCCTTATCCTTCTCTACATTGGGCATATCATAATAAATGCTATGGTACTCAACCAACCCTTCCTGGGCATAAGTATGTAATCCTACAGTTAGGAAAACTAGGATGGTGATTAAATTTTTTATCATAATTCTAAATATATTAAGAATACGGGACTGCCCAAAAACTGGATAGTCCCGTACTTTGATAGAAATCCCCTTTTTACTGCTGGTCCTCCATACACTGATCGTAGGCCATTTCATAAAATTCATTGACATCCCCACCTTGTGCGGCGCCATGCTCGGCCATTGCACAGGCATAGGCATGACAATCCTGTGGTGGTGCCGGGTTTTCCATTGCCGTACCGGCCATCATGGGATAGGCCATAAATGCTACGGCCAATAATACAAAAGCATTCTTCATAGTTAAAAAATTAATGGTTAATAAATAAGTTACTCTTT
The DNA here is from genome assembly GCF_052983315.1 of Sinomicrobium endophyticum. Classification (NCBI taxonomy): domain Bacteria; kingdom Pseudomonadati; phylum Bacteroidota; class Flavobacteriia; order Flavobacteriales; family Flavobacteriaceae; genus Sinomicrobium; species Sinomicrobium endophyticum. Next base: position 227,324 of record NZ_JBRKIS010000041.1, on the reverse strand, counting down.
AGTGTCTTTGTCTAAATTTGCATACATTTTTGAAATATCCTCTTCTATGGAATAGAAAGGAAACTCCACAATTCTTCCGACTTCCTCACCATCTTTGATAAAAATGACCGTGGGTACATATTTGATCCCGTATTTTTTTATGGGAGCCCTGGGATGTCGTTTTTTTTTATCGACATTATACAAGGTTGTTCGGTCTTTGGATATTTCCAGACTATCCATCAGCTTCAAAAATTTCGGAAGGAACATTTTGGTATCGTGGCACCAGGTACCCATAAACACCAAAAAATGACTATGCTCCAAGTCCCTGACCATTTTGTCAGTAAATTTATAAGTCGGAGCAAAATCAACATACTTCTTCGAGAACCACTTCAGATTGTACAGGATCTCCATTTCAGTGTTGTCGATTAATCCAACATTGATGTCTTTTTGGGAAGTTGATGTGAATGGAACCAGAAGAAAAGTAAAAATCAATAAATTGAAAAAATGTCTTTTAACGGTAAAAAAAATGGTTTTTTCACTTTGGTTTATGATATTGGTGGCAAAAAAGAATTCTGGATAATCACTCAAAATTTTCAAATTTTAGTGTCTAAATTCGTACGTAGAAAACTCGATTAATACTTATTTGAAAGTAGGAAAAATATTCAATAAATAAACAAGTATAATGTATATGTGGTATTGAAACTTGTATATGTGGTATTTATCGGCAATAAGTGATTTTATGATTTTTTGATAGGGAATTAGAAAACATAACCTCAATGAAGGTGTCACGGTTTTGGTGGCATTTTAAAATCCTCATCCACGGGCTGGTACCTGTATGTGCCTCCGTCCATGATCCTGATGACCCTGTATTTGGTGGAGTCGTCAATTTCCCCGATGGAATTGGCGTAATGGAGTTTTACATAGACTTTGGGATTGTTGAAAAAGGGCGGGTTTCCCCTTAGGTCATCACCTTCCCGGACGCCTACGATAAAGAGTACCTGTCCGATGGATAGCCAGGTGCTTTCCCGCAGGTAAAAGCCATACTTTTTGCCGTTCCGATAATATTGTTCGTAGATGTTCAATAATCCATTTCGGTCCATGGTCACTTTCTTTTATCCTTGGTCTTTGCACTAAAGGCCACCAGGTTGAAGAGCTCCCGCATCCTGCTCCGTACCCGGTTGCCGTAACGTTCTTCCAGTTCCTCCGCATTGAGATTGGAAGTGGCATGTGTCCTCACCTTATGCTTAATAAAGAGATCGTAGCGGGAGAGTAATATTTCCCCGATGACATTGCAGTCCTTGCCGAAATGCCGCCCGGCGGGTTCTACCCCCAGGTCGTCCAGACAATAGAACCTTCGGTCGCCATAATGTTCGATGACGGTATATCCGATGTTGTTGAATCCAAACACGATGTTCCGTGTGGGGATGACCTCATAGGGCCGTTTGTGGGGCACCATGTGCCGGAGCAAGCGCATCAGGGAAGTCTTGCCGCAGCCCACCGGTCCTGTGAGCAGGAGCCCTTTGTTGGTATCAATCCCGAATTTGCCACAGACACCCCGATCCCCGATAAAGTAGGAGCAAAGCTTAAAGAGGGTCTCCCGGTCTTCCTCGTGGATCTTGAAGTTCCTGCCGAACAAGAGTTTCCCCTTGGCATCCAGGTAAATGAGCATCTTGTCAAAATCGTATTGGATACAGTTCCCTTTAAGTGTTCCAAGGGGGTATTGCACAGCGCCTTCGATGATGATATGTGGGTTCTTGTTGCTCATAGGGGATCGTCGTAGGTTTTATCGGAATTGGTTCCCAGGTTGTCCGGATATGGGACACTGGAGCCCGGTTTGCCATTTATTTTCGAGCCATTGAAGTGCCTTTTTTTAAAGAACGGTGGTTTGTTATGGTTTGTTTTGTTTTCTATAGTTTGAATATGTTTTATTATAGGTACCACTGCTTGTCCATTGCTTGTCCCGATTTTGGTACGGCTTTGGTCCACTACTTGTCCAGTACTTGTCCCAAAATCGAACATCTTGATGCGGCTTCCCTTATAGGGATTATGTGAGGGCGTGTACAGGATATAGTCCCAATGGCTCAGTTCCTTGATGCAGCGGTGGTATGTGGACTTGGAACCGATCTTGGCAAGTTCCATGACTTCCTCCCGGTTGATATAGAACCCGTCCTTAAAGAAGTTGATATTCCACAATTGGAACAGGGCCACATAGAGACTGATATGGGTGGGGTTCAGTCGGCCGTCCTTGGCAAACTGTTCAAATACCCCGTTCAGATGTTTGATATAGTTGACATCCTCCATCAAAACTTGGCTACCCTGTTGTTTTGCATCAATTGCGCTATATCTTCATAATCATAATAGAGCGTACCCCCGACCTTGGTATAGGGAAGGGTACCGTTGATCCTCAAATTCTGTAGGGTTCCGGACGAAATGCCCAACAGCTTCATGACTTCCGGGGATTTGAGCCATTTTTTGACTGGATGGCCGTTGTGGTTTTGCAATAGTTGCTTGATGTCGTCCAGGAGTTCTAGTTTGAATTCCATCAGGTCTTCTGTTGTAACGATTGATGCTCCCATAATAAAACGGTTTTGTGATAAGGGACCACTGCTGTACTGTCACCTACTTTAGTGGCCCCTCAGCTGATTTGACTTTCGTTGTACAAACTTGATGGGATTTGATGGATTTTTTTCCCAAGACGCACCCAACTTGGGTGTTTTTTTCCTCGCATTTTATCTGCATTTGTTTGGGGGGTTATGGCACCTGGCAAAGGTTGGCACCTTGCTAAAACATAACAGATTTTATGGATGGACCTTCATTTTCCAAAATACCCAAGATGTACCCAAGTTGGGTGTTTTTACTCGTCCAGTTCACGCATTTTCTGAAGAAGGGAAACTTTGAGACCATCAAGGAATTTAGTCGGGTTGATCTTCCGGGAACGGATTTCCAAAAAGGTGTGGTAGTAGTCGCCCAGATCGATCCTAAAGAGCTGCTCTGAAATATAGGCGAGTTCCTTGATGTCTGCCAGGCCGTGATTGATGGCCCCAATACTGTGGAGGGCATAGATTAGTTCTATCAGATCGACCTTGTTGGCCGTCCAAAAGAGTTTGGTGAATTTATCGAAAGTAGGGCCGTTTGTTTCCATGCCATTGTAATTTTCCAATTTGTCGATTTCGGACTTCAGGTACACGATGAGCATATCGTATGCCAGGATGGTAGCCACCGTACTATCGTGACTGGTGGAGAATTCTTCATCGGAGAAACAAAAATGGGTGTCCAGACCAAGGCGGACATCCGTTTTACCACGGAGGAAGTACTGCTGGTCCAGATAGGTGCTGTTACGGCGGTAGTAATGATAGAATTCCAGGTTGTCATTAAAGTAGTCCTGTAATTTGCGGATATGGTTATAGAAGTATTTGACCTGGGATTTGTTGCTGCCCCTGGGCCGTTTGCTCTCAATGTTGAAGAGTTTGGCGTAATAAATGAGTTTACTGCACAACCTTGGTTTGATCTTCTTGAAAAAGGCAATTTCATCCGGAACGGAAGCAAATGCGTTTTCCAGAACCTGTTTCCGCATGTTGCGCATGGCCATCCTGGAATACTTGATCCCTTTTTCGGCCTTTACCAGCACATCTTCCGTTTCCTGTTCCAAAAGGTCCAGGTCCTCATTGAGTTTTTGCAATATGTATTTATGGGTGTCCATTTCTCTTTACGATTTTTTGGCCCCATAGCTATTTCTCCCCAAGTTCCTGTTGTCGAAAATCCGAAGGTGTAAGGGAAGTGTGTTTTTTGAAAAAAAAGCTGAAATGCGAGGATGTCTTGAATCCCAATACATTCCAGATCCTGGTAATGGGGCTTTTTTTCCGCAGCATTTTTAAGGAGGCAACAACCAAACGTTCCTCAATACATTGTTTTGCCGTTTTCCCAGTGATGTCCCGGACCACTTTGGTCAGGTAATCCGGGCTCACATAAAGGGCATCCGCATAGAAGTGCACGGTATGGTGTCTTCTGAAATGGGTTTCGAGCAATTGTAAAAACCGAAACGCAAGGACTTGATGATGTTGCCATTCGCTTACCGTTTCCGGAAGGTACTTCACATGGATTTCCCACAGTTCCTGCAAAAAGGACCGAATCTCCCGATGCCATTGATTGCAATGCCGTGAATTGTGATGCAAGGCCTCCAAAAACCTGAGCCGTTGTAGCAGCAGGGTTGCATCCATGGCCTTCAAGGAAATCTTCGAAAATCCCAGGTTTTCCAGAAAGCAGAGCAAAGCCGGGTTGTTCCGGAACAAGCCTTTTCCATAAACGTGGGCAGGGTCCAGGGACAACACCCAGAGGGCTGCCGTGTGGTTGCTGATTTGTACCTTTTTGGGCGGGATACCGATCAACAAGCAGAGATCTTTGGAATTAAGGGTGACCCTGTCCCTATCAATTTCGATGTCCAGGTAGCCGTTGTCCACCATCAAAAGGTTAAAACGGTTTTCCTCCAGCATGCTTTCCAGCTTCCGGATAGGATCCTTAAGGTCTATATGAACAACGGAATAGGGACGGGGTAGATCCTGTTCCATGGCGGTTATTTGGTTAGATATGGGATGTTGGATTAATAGCTGTCCGTCCGGTATATCCTGGCCATAAGGTGTATAAATAGCATCAGGATATTGGCCAGTGCGATCAGGTAGAGCAGGATGGCCGGCCCCCTGGTCCCGTGGATCTCTGTGCCACCGTCGAACAGATGGGCGACCACCATCAGATAGGAGTGTACTTTGAACGCGAGAAGGGCCAGTACCACATTGAAGGCCATGAGCAAAACGATTAGGACGTTGAGCAGCCTGTTCCCCAATTTTATATAGGGTTCGGTGTAAAACCGATCAAAAAGGCTCATAGCGCGAGGTGTAATAGACGGCCAGGGCAACTACGGTCACTGTATTTTCCAAAGATTGGGCGACAACGGGTGACTTGTTTCCGACCCCTATGTCCCAGTCCTCGTCCTCACGGTCGCCATCATCCGCATAGAGCGTTAGGTCAATATGGCTTATGAGGGAGATGGTGGTCAGGATGACCCTCCGGTCTTCCTTGGTCCAGGTGGTCTGTTGGGCCACTTCAAAACCGTAGGCCTGAACATAGTCCTGCCGATCCCCGGAATTGTCGGGGGGGAAACCGGTAAGGGTATTGAGAAAGGCCAAAAGACTTTCTCTTGCAGGTTCTGAAAGGGTAAAACCTTCCAAAACGGTTTCAATGCGTTCATCACTGGTGGGCATGGCCGCCCCGGGAGGTACATCCACGGAAGCGGATAGTTTATGCCCATGGTCGATGAACAAGGACCGTACTTCCCGGTCTATATCGTCAAAACTCCAGAGTGAAATATCTTCGGTCTCATGATGGGCCAAAAATTCCCGGTATAGCTGTCCGGCCAGTCCGTTGCTGTTCGTAGCACGGGCGGAATCGGTAGGGGAAGGTTCCATGCGCAGGGCATGGGGTTCGGTGTTCATTTCATGGTCAGGGCTACAGGATACGGTAAGGCATACCATACCTATACAAAAGATTGCCAAAGTTTTCATGGTGTAATTGTGTTATGTCCGATTTTGGTTTCAATCGGTTCATTCCACCCGGGTAAGCAGAACCAGACTCTTGGAATCCTTGGACAAAACTATGTGCAGCATACGGGCGCTGCAAGGCAGTGATAGTGCGTTTTCCGAAAATGATACCTACATTTTCCGAAAATAATAGTGTGGGTTTTTTATGTTAAAACAACACGTATTTTGGACAGATTTTGCTAAATTTGAGGTTAGCCTTAAGATGGATGTATCTGGTTTTCAGATCCTATCGGTCAATGGATTAGTTTACTGGCAATCAAAATTTCCTGCCTTACATTGCCAGCAACCAACCTAACACCCCTAGCTATGTATGTATCAACCTATGTGGCCGTATATGTTTTTTCCCTTTTTGCGGTATTGCCACTACAACGGACAGAAAAAGGAACCGACTCCATAATGGACAAAAGCTATGACGTGCTTTTTGACACCATCAGGACCACTAAGGACCGGGCACGTGAAAAGCGCTATCTCCAGGCTTTTTTACATAAGGCCCAAAAGGAGAACAATGTTGAGGAGATCGTCAACGGCTACAAGAACTACCTGCACCATTCCGAAGAGCGATTACGGCATACCTATGCGGACAGCATGATTTCTGTGGCCCGGAAATCAAGGGATTCCGCCCTGATCGGGGCCGCCTACCTCACCAAAGGTTTCGTTTATTATGGGGAAAAGGACCATACCAGGGCCCTGGACCATTATATCATGGCCTATGATTACCTGAAGCATACCGAGGATGCCTACCAAAAACATAAGGTGCAGTACATGATAGGCCATATCAAGTACTATCTGGGATACTATGGCGATGCCATCCGGCTGTTCCAGGACTGTATTGCGTATTATGAAAAGCACAATACCCGTCCGTACCTGAACAGCCTGCACTCCCTTGGCCTGTGCTATAACCGGATGGGCAATTATGGGCTGTCCACCGAGACCAACGCCAGGGGATTGGAGGAGGCCGACCGTTCGGGCAACCATAGCATGGATGTCTATTTCAAACATTCCGAAGGGGTCAACCACTATTTCAGGGAAAATTACAAACTGGCCGTTGAGACCCTGGAAGAAGTCGTGCCCCAAATAGCGGACAAGGGCGACTTTGCCAACGAATCGGTAGGGTACTTTTATATAGGCCGGAGCTATTGGGCCCTGAAACAACCGGATCGGGCAATACCGTATTTCAAAAAGGTGGACCAGATCTATAACGAACGGGACTATCTGCGGCCGGACCTCCGGGAAAACTATGAACTCCTCATTGACCATTATGGGGAACTGGGCAACAACGAAACCCAATTGTACTATATCAAGCAGCTCCTAAGGGCCGATAAGTCCCTGGGCAAGACCTACCGTTACCTATCCGGGCAGATCCATAAGGAATATACCGAGCGGGAACTCCTGCAAAAAGAAAGTGAAATAGAAGCACTCCTGGCCGACAATAAGACCAGCGACCTGCGTTGGGGCATGGCCACCGGCTTGTTGGTTATTGCCGCCTTCATTTTGGCCTATCGCCGTCTCATGGACAAACGGAAATTCAAAAAATTGATGCAGGAGATCAAGGAAGGCGGCCCCAGACCGAAGGTAGAGGATGCCAGACCGGAAGCCCTTGACATCAACCCAGTAGTTGCAAAGGACATATTGAAACAGCTCCAGAAGTTTGAAGAGGGCAAAGGTTTTTTGAAGGAAGACCTGAACCTGGTCAAACTGGCCGCCTCTTTCAATGCCAACAACAAATACCTATCCAAGATCATTACCCATTATAAGGGCAAGGGAATCGTGGAGTACATCAATGACCTGAAGATAGAACACATCATCGACCTGTTCACGCACCAAAAGATATACCGGAAATACAACTATAATGCCATGGCAAAAGAAGTCGGGTTCAGTAGTGTCCAGCGTTTTGTACGGGCCTTTAAACACCGTACCGGCAGTTCCCCGGCCTATTTTTGCAGGGTCTTGGATGAGCAGGAAGCATACCAGGAAGGGGGCAGTGAGGCCCTGAGCAATGCTTAATCGTGGTTTAGGTGGGTTCGAGGAACTATTAAGGAAGTCCACCCGTCAAAAGGTTGAAAATACCAATATCAGATTATGTATTATCTTTCCCTGCTACGTAAGAAAAAACAAATTTCAAAGGCATTCCACAAAAGTGGTGAAACTGGCAACCAGGTCGCTACAACATTCTTGGGTATTGTGAGAATGGGATAACCTTTTGTTTTACAGTGTGTAAGGTTTTTGGAATTCGCACTACCCCCTTGGATTTTGTCCCTATTGTCATACAATATGCCATTAATTTTGATTAATATTCATAACTTTGAACTATTCCATACCATATTAATGATTTTGGGCCCCAAGGGTTGAAATCCATCGGAGTCCATGACCAAATTGTTTTTCCGGTCCATCATTGGAACGGGGAAGAGGCCCTTCCCCAAAGGGAAATCCGCGAACAGTGGATACAGTCATGGGACCATGTATCTATATAAAGACGCTTCTTGTTTTTGCAATGTGAGGAACCGGAGTATGTCCTATTGGTACCTACCCAAATCCTTTCCCTTTGCAAAAAATGTGAACCGGCAGCAGCACTGCCGTGCCAAGATGTGCCAACATTGATCAACACCGTTTCGCTTCCATCTTATTCCACCTACCGCTCTGTACCACGGCACACCTGGTCATTCCTGCGTTGAAAGGCGCAGGGAACAATGCTTGTTTCACCCATTAATAGGAGAGCCATGGAAGATATTGTATGGAACAACAGTATGTCCGGAACCGGGAAACCCCGGGAGCACCAATCGGACAGCGATGCGGAACTCTGGGCGGCATTCCTGTCCGGAAGTGCCAGAGCCTTCGAGACCATTTATTCCCAAAACTTTGAGGCGTTGTATTACTATGGCCTGAAACTGGTGCCCGACGTGGCCCTTGTGGAAGACTGTATCCAGGAGCTTTTTATCCTGTTGTGGGACAAAAGGGAACGATTGGGCAAGGCCAAGACCATCCGTGGCTATCTCTATACTGTATTGCGCCGGAACATCTTCGAGGAAGCCCGGAAGCGGGGCAAGATGCTTTCCCTGGTGGATGGCAATGAGCGTCAATTGACAAAGGAGACCGCACCCGAGGAACCGATGGGGCAGGAGGAAAGCGAAGAACTGTCCAGAGCCTTAGAGTCCGCAATGCAAACCCTGAGCCATAAACAACAGGAGCTTCTCCACCTTAAGTACCACGGTCAAATGAACAACAGGGAAATCGCCCGTATCACCAAAATACCGTACAGCCAGGTTTGCTACCATCTGAAAACCGCTATAGAGCAGCTTTACGGCAATTTAAAGCGATTTCAGCCGTGAGACCAACCTGGGCAAAGTAACTACACATGCTCCAGAGGACTTTGGAAGATACAAAATCAAGTTGTGTAAATCATTGATAAAAAGTGATTTAGGAAATATTTCTAAAAATACTGTCATTTTTTTTCTAAACATTTAGCGATTTCCCCTCTATATAGTTAAAGAGGCGTTCTTTTTATCAGAAGTAATATGGTTATGGAATATCAGCATTATAACGAAGAGGATTTTATCCGGGACGACTACTTTTTACAATGGGTCCGGGAACCCGATGAGGATAGTACCTCCTACTGGATGGATTTTCAGGAAAAATACCCGGAACAACGAGCGGTTATGGACAGGGCCAGGGAAATGGTCCTGTTGCTGACCAAAAGGAAAAACGAGCCCCAGGTGCGACAGGCCAAGGGCAGGATATGGGACACCATACGGGAACAGACGGTGGAGACGGAAGCACAACACGGTGTGCGCAGACTAAAGAAGGATACAGGGTTCCGGCCTTTGTATATGGTATCAGGGTTAATAGTTGTAATGGGCCTCGCCATACTGGGGATGTACACTTTTGGGGTATTTACAGACCATAAGGTGGCGGGCCCTCCCCAAATTACCCTGCAATTGCAGGACGGTAGCCAACAGCTGATCAATGAAAGTGATACCCGGACCATTACCACCAAGGAAGGTCAGACACTGGGCAACCAGGATAAGAACATACTGAAATACAACAATACACAACAGGACGCAACAAAAGAGCTGGCATATAATGAGCTTAAGGTGCCTTATGGGAAAAATTTTGAATTAGTGTTATCTGACAGTTCTCACATATATTTGAATGCCGGCTCTACGTTGCGTTTTCCTGTACAGTTCCTGCCGGACCAACCCAGGGACGTGTACCTGGACGGGGAAGCCTTTTTTGAGGTGACTACGGATAAGGAAAGACCCTTTAGGGTAGTTACCAACAAAATGAACACCAGGGTGTATGGCACCAGGTTCAATGTCACCAGTTATAAGAACGAAGGCAATACTTATACCGTACTGGAAGAGGGGAGCGTGGGGGTGTACCCGCCCGAAGCAGAAGAATCCGAACCTGTAAAAATTGTTCCAGGCCAACGGGCGGTGATGGAAAACGGCAGCATAGCCGTGGAAGAAGTGCGGGTGGAAAAGTATGTGGCCTGGACACGGGGCGAGCTCTACTTTAAGAATGATTCCTTTGCCTTGATTCTAAAGAAACTAGAACGGCACTATAATGTGGAAATCGAAAACCGATATCCCAAACTGAACCCCTTGGAATTTACCGCCACCTTTAAGGACAAGACCGTAGAAGTAGGAGAAGTTCTGGACGTTTACCGGAAACACACCCCATTCAACTATGTCAAGGAAGGCAACACCATAACCATTACCCCGCCGCATTAGACAACGAGCAAAAACCCACTACCCCCATATCGGAATGCCTCAAAACAGCCCTATCCAAAGGTAGGGCAGGGCAAACCCACCCCAAAACGAACCTGTCAATTACAAACAAACCGCTATGGTATTGTAAACGATTGTTCAATAGTAATTCGATTGTATGAAAAATATCAGGTACATACTGGTCATGGTTTTGCTGTTATCGCTTCGTATGGAAGCGCAAAGTGGAGACCCTGTGGAATGGGAGTTTTCTACCAAAGCAGTGGACAAGGATACCTATGAGGTATATATGACCGCCAACATGGAGCATCCATGGCATATCTATTCCCAGTATATGGAAGACGGAGGTCCTGTCCCCACAACCATCACCTTTACCGAGAACCCTGCCATCCAATTGATAGGGGAAGCCAAAGAAGACGGTATTCCCATAGAAAAGTACGAAGATGTCTTTATGCTGGATACCCGCTATTATGAGGGCGTGGTCCATTTTGTACAGACCGTAAAAGTAAAAACGGGTACCAAAACTCCAGTAATCGTGAAAGGCACGGTCTTGTTTATGGCCTGTTCCGACGAACAATGCCTGACCCCACAGGAAAGAAAATTTAAAGTGACCCTTGACCCGGACCACAAACAAGGGTGAATAAGGAGGTTGGATTCCAAAATTCAACCTCGAATACAAGGATATATTAAAGAAAGGCTGTGAACCCAGCCCCAAGTGGAAAGTAACGGAAAGCACAACGGGAAGTGCGCTCACACTCCCCGAAGTTGTTGATTAAGATTTTAGCGTTAACCAAAACCAAACAAATTTATGAAATTTTTTACCAAACCCTGGGACGGGCCTTTTCTTGTCCCCAAACCAGACTTGAAGATGAAACTCACTGTACTCCTTTTGGTCATTTCGTTGTTCCAGCTGCGTGCAGCCGCAAGCTATGCCCAGAAAACAAAGATTACCCTCAACATGCAGGGGGTATCCGTATTGGAAGTCATTGAAGAAATCGAAGCGATTTCCGACTTTGGTTTCCTTTACAGCGAAAAGGATTTGGACCTGGAGTGGAAGGTTAGTGTCAAAGCAAGGAAAAAGGGAATTGAGGACATCCTTGGAACCTTATTTAAGGATAGTCCGGTAAGCTATAACATCAGTGATAAACTCATTATCCTGACCAAAAGTGGGAGTGTCCCAAACAATAGCACTGACCCGAAACCCAATGAAAATTCAAGGGAAAACCAACAACAATTTGAAGTGAATGGAACGATTACCGACCCCGAAGGAAACCCTTTGCCCGGGGTGAATATTATCATAAAGGGTACGAAGCAGGGCACCATGTCAGACCCGGACGGGAAATATACTATTCGAGTCAGTGTTGATGACATCCTTACCTTTTCCTATGTAGGGTTTAAAAAGGTTGAGCTTCCTGTAAAAGGACCTGATAATATAGACATACAAATGGAAGAGGATGTGACGTCCCTGGAAGGCGTGGAATTGAACGCAGGATACTGGAAGGTAAAGGACCGAGAACGCACCGGAAACATAAGCCGTCTAACCTCGGATGAAATTGCCAACCAACCTGTTCCCAATGTGATGGCAGCGGCCATAGGACGGATGCCCGGGGTGAATATTCAACAAAACACCGGTCTCCCAGGCGGAAATTTCACTATAAGGATTAGGGGACAAAATAGTTTGAGGTCTGATGCCAACGAACCTTTATATATTATTGATGGGGTACCTTTTTCGTCTACTTCTTTAGCGACAGGTTTATCGGCCGTTGCCTTTAGAAATTCGAATGCGGTAAGTCCATTAAATGCAATCAATCCAAATGATATTGAAAGTATTGAAATTTTAAAAGATGCGGATGCCACGGCTATTTATGGTTCTAGAGGCGCAAATGGTGTCGTATTGATCACCACCAAAAGAGGAAGTGTAGGCAGGACCCAAGTCGATGTGAACTTTCAACACGGTATTGGTAAGGTGTCCCATTTTATGGATTTATTAAACACGCAGCAATATTTGGAGATGAGGCGAGAGGCCTTTTCTAATGATGGAATAGAACCTAGGGCAAGGGATTATGACGTGAACGGTATCTGGGATACGAACCGGGATGTCGATTGGCAGAAACGGTTGCTAGGGGGGACGGCGGAAACTACAAATGCCCAACTATCTATATCAGGGGGAAATGAGAACACTCAATATCGATTTAATGGGGGCTACTACCGTGAATCTACAGTATTTCCCGGAGACTTTTCTTATGAAAGGGGATCTGGACTTCTTGATGTAAATCATAGGTCAGAAAACAGGAAATTGAAGGTAAACATAACAGTAGGTTTTACAAAGGACAAAAATAATTTACCAAATCAAGATTTCACATATAGAGCTATATCATTAGCTCCTAATGCTCCAGAACCTTTTGATGAAAATGGTAATATCAATTGGGCAGATGGTACTTGGGGTTTTGCAGGTTCTCCCTTTTTAGAATTAAAAACACCTTATGATAATAATACAGAAAATCTAATAACCAATGGGTTGTTTAATTATACATTGTTACCGGGGTTAAATTTAAAAACTAGTGTGGGGTATACGACGACCCGGTATAAGGAAAGTGTATTGACACCAATAAGTACAAGAAATCCCACTGGATCTATAACTACTGGAGAAGCACGATTTGCAGATAGTAATAGCCGTACTTGGATTGCAGAGCCACAAATAGATTTCCATCGAGAAATAGGTAAGGGGCAGTTAAGCATATTAGTAGGAACAACTTTTCAGGAAAATATCAGGGAATCACAAGAGATAATTGCACGAGGAATAGGGAGTGATGCTCTGTTGAAGAATTTAAGTGCTGCAACAACAGTTATAACTTCCAATAATTTTTCTGAATACCGATATCATGCCATTTTTGGACGTATCCATTATAATTGGGATAATAGGTATATGATCAACCTGACCGGTCGTCGGGATGGTTCATCCCGTTTTGGTCCGGGCAACCGTTTTGGCAACTTTTCGGCCATAGGAGGTGCCTGGGTATTTTCCAATGAAAAATTTTTAAAAGAAAATAATTTTTTAAGTTTTGGAAAGTTACGTGCCAGTTATGGTACTACGGGGAATGATCAAATACCGGACTATGGATATTTAGATGCTTATAGTTCTATACAATCTTACCTAGGAGGAACCACATTGACCCCTGCCCGCGTAGCAAATCCTAATTATAGTTGGGAAGTGAACAAAAAGTTTGAGGTGGGATTGGAATTGGGTCTATTTAAGGACAGGTTGTCTTTATCCACAAGTTATTACCGAAATCGCTCTTCCAATCAATTGGTAGGGTTATCACTTCCTGCAATTACAGGCTTTACCTCGGTACAGGCCAATTTACCCGCTACACTACAGAATATGGGTTGGGAATTGGAATTGACTACGAGAAACATGCAATCCAAAGATTTTAGTTGGACCACTTCTGTAAATTTGACTATTCCTCAGAATAAATTGATAGCGTTTCCCAGTTTGGAAGGTTCTCCATATGCAAATAGATATGTTGTAGGAAAACCCTTAAGTATAGCAAAGACATATCAGTATCTTGGGGCAGAGGTGGAGACAGGAGGGTACCAATTTCAGGATGTAGATGGGGATGGGCTTATTTCCTTTCCAAATGATGCCCAAACGGTTGTCGAAGCCGGGCAGCGGTATTATGGGGGAATCAATAATTCTTTTAGTTATAAAGGCCTGCAACTGAATTTCTTTTTTCAATTTGTAAAACAGATTGGAAAAAGTCACCGGGGCTTTCCTTTTGTAGCTCCTGGTTTTGATTCAAGAGTGGGAAATCAACCGGTAGATGTAATGGATCGTTGGCAGCAGTCTGGGGATGGTACAGATGTTCCAAAGTTTTCGGCAACTGATGTTTCATATTACTATTCACATCTTAACAATTGGAGAGTAAGTGATCAATCGTTTGTAGATGCTTCCTTTATCCGGTTAAAGAATATTTCTCTTTCCTGGGATTTTCCAACAGATTTCTTACAAAAGTTAAAGTTACAGCAGGTCCGAATAACTTTCCAGGGACAAAACCTATGGACCATAACCAATTATAAGGGCTTAGATCCGGAATCCGCTGTATCTGAGCGGCTACCACCTTTACGTATGCTCACAACCGGTTTACAGATAACTTTTTAGAATATAATAAATCTTTGAACAATGAAAGTCAATATTAAATATAAAAGGCAGACAGGACGTTTTAATTTCAGATTTTTATGGATTTCTTTTCTATCCATTTTAGTTCTTTGCACAGTCCCTTCTTGTGAAGATTTTGTTGAAATTGACCCACCGATAAGCGAATTGGTTAGTGAAACGGTATATACAAATGATGAAAATGCTGAGGCTGCTATAAGAGGTATTTACAGCGGGTTACTTACAGGATTTGCCAGTGGAGGTCTTTCAAGCATTACTTTTTTAGGAGGAGTATCGGCGGATGAATTGGATGAGTTCTCGCAAACAGCTGATCTCTTAGGTTTTTATACCAATGAACTAACTCCCGAGAATGGAAGAGTAAATAGTATTTGGGGGTCTTTTTATAATATCATTTATCAAACAAATGCTGTATTGGAAGGCCTGGATAATTCAACAGCTATCAGTACAGAAGTAAGTATGCGGTTAGAAGGCGAAGCAAAATTTCTAAGGGCATTTTGTTACTTCTATTTGGCAAATCTATGGCATGATGTGCCTTTGATAACCAGTACAAATCTTGAAGAAAATCGATTTGCTCTCCGTACTTCAATTTCTGAGGTTTATGAATTGATAGTCAAAGACCTAAAGGATGCTGAAGAATTGCTTCCGGAGAACTATGCACATGCTGGAGGTGAACGTACAAGGGTTAATAAAAGTGTAGCTTTCGCATTATTGGCAAGGTGTTATCTCTATCTTGGAGAATGGGACAATGCTGAAATCCACGCAACAGAAGTTATTGAGAACTCTAACTATTTTCTGGAGGATGATTTAAATAATGTATTTCTAAAAAATAGTAATGAAGCCATATGGCAATTAAAACCATCAAGCGGAAATACCAATGAAGGCGGGATTTTTATTCTTACCACTGGTGCAGGTTTTGCAGCTTTATCTGACCATGTGATGGATGCTTTTGAATTAGAAGATGAGCGGAAAATCAATTGGACGGGAAATTTTACAAACGATACAGGAACATGGAATTACCCTTTTAAATATAAAATAAGTTCGGAGCCTAACCCCGACAATGTTACAGAATATTCCATGATATTACGTTTAGCTGAGCAATACTTTATCCGTGCGGAAGCGAGGGTTCAACAAGGGAAAATTAGCGGAGCTCAAGAAGACCTAAATAGCATTCGAAACCGTGCAGGCTTGGAAAATACTACGGCAGGTACACAAGCAGAACTACTGGATGCTATTCTACAAGAAAGACATGTCGAGCTCTTTACAGAATGGGGCCATCGTTGGCTGGATCTAAAACGGACAGAGAACTCCGGGGAAGTACTTGGTCCAATAAAATCCGGTTGGGAGAATACTGATGTATTATGGCCCATTCCCCAAACAGAAATAGATAATAACCCCAACCTCATTCAAAACACAGGATACTGATAAAAAAAAACAAAACAATTATGAGACAATCGAATTTAAAAGTCGTTTTCTTGATATGGATATTCAACTTTTCTTTTGCACAACAAATGGACGCTGGATATGAACCTATGGAAATCGGGGACACAGTTCCTGATATTACTTTATCCAACTTGATTAATTATCCCACGGAAACAGCAAAATTATCGGATTTTAAAGGTAAACTACTTATTTTGGATTTTTGGAGCACAGGTTGTATTTCATGTATTGAATCATGGCCCAAGTTAGTTTCCTTGCAGGAAATGTTTAAAGACAAAATACAAATTGTCCTTGTAAATTCTTTTCAAGGAGATTCTATTGTTAAGCCATTGGTAGAAAAAAGAGAGCGAGTTTTAGGCATTAATATGTCTCTATTCCCGATAGCTTGTGGGGATTCCGTTCCTAAACAGCTATTTCCACATAATGGGGTTCCACATATAGTGTGGATTGACCAGAATAGAGAAGTTCGTTCCATTACAGTAGGAAGTGAATTAAAAAAAGAAAATATTCAGGCATTCTTTGATGGAAATGCTATTATGATAACTCAAAATGGTAGCTCGGGAATGAAAACAAAAAGAGGATATAATTTACGAGAACCATTTTTTGTCAATGGAAATGGACAGGAAGATTTGGCCAAAAAACTAATTACACAATCGGTACTTACCGAAGCAGATTATGATTTTTTCGGTTTTTTCAGCTTTTTTCCACGTGTAAAAGTTGAAAAGCGTAAGAATAATAGCAGGTTTATTTATGACATTGAAAATCTTAGGGGGCTTGTTGCTGAACGAGCTTCAGTAAAAGGGCTATTTGCATTTGCTTATGAACAGAGAGCAAAAAATATGATATCTGGTCATAGTAGAACACTTTTAGAAAATAGACCGGGAAATCGAGTAGTATTTAAGGTAAAAGATACCACAAAATACAACAATTACTATAGTTATCAACTAACGATAAACCAGCCGACTTCATTAGGAGAGTTACAGAAAATGATGCGATTGGACCTTGAAAAGTATTTTGGATTGAAAGCAAGATGGGAAAAGCGCAAGCGGCAATGTTTAGTGTTTTCTGTAAAAGATACTACGAGAATAAGCTATAATGGATTGGGAAAATCATTATTTGAGATCAATGACGTTGACTTTAAAGTCAGCGGTCCATCAGGTCGTAGTTTTATGTCGGAGATTATAGATTGGATGGAGGTATCGGTTACTGCTTATTATGTTTCTGCTTATGATTATAATAATAAAAAGTGGCCTATTATAGATGAAACCGGAATAAAAGGGCCGGTTTCTATCGAAGTGGAGGCCGATGTGTTTAATCACAAAGAATTGGATAAAGCATTATCTAAGAAATATGGTATGCGGTTAACCTTAGAAGAAAGAGATGTGGATGTGTTGATTCTATATGAGTCGGAGGTGTCCAAGAAAAAAGAGGCCGTCTTTTCTTTTTAGAAAGATGGCCTCCTTTTTTTGGATTCTGATAATGAATTCCCTATCTATCTTTAAAAGATTAGATTAATGAGAAACACTCCTCTTTTTAATAACCATGCCACAGTTATCTTCCCGGGCATCAAATTCTCCGAAGTCAATTACATCACATCTACATACTTCTGAACCTCCGGAACAATTTTCTACAAAGGTACATGCCTTACATCCTTGACCTGGGACATCTGCTGTTGGTTCAGCTTGCATGAATTCAGAGATTTCGGCTACTGAAGAATTCTCAGACTCAACTGGTATAGCAAATGCTAGGGTAATTGCCATAACAAATACTAAAACGGGCATAATAATTTTAAATTTTTTCATAATATTGTATTTTAAAAATTAATGAAAGACGCCTACTCTTTTCTACAGGTTTTCGGTCTTTACCCCTGGTCATCGCGCAATGATATTTTTAATTACCGTAAGGTTTCTGTTTTAATTTAAATTGGATAATAGCTATAACTAACCATATCGTGGCCGTATAAAACCAATATGGTATTGTTTTCTAGGACCATAAATGCTTCAGCTTTTTTTTTCTCATAGGGTTGGATATAAAAGCTAAATTGATATGAGCCATCCTTAAGACGATACACATCGATTACCGAAGCACTTTCAAAATTTTTCACATTTTCATTTCCTGCCAGAATATTGGAGTTGTTGAAGAGAAGGCCATTACTGATACTGTTTTTTTTATTGACCCTCAACGGAGGTGAGGACATTGTCATACTGTTTTCTGAGCTTATTTTGTCTACACTTATCTTGACTTTGTTAATTGTATCTATGGTTTTACTGGTATGTTTTAATTGAAGATTTGTGTCTATACACAAGTACTGGTTACGATAAAAATATACGTATATCAATTGCTCCATTTTTTTATCAAAATGTAGCATACCGTCTGTATTAAATATGTTATCTTCTTCCTGTGTTTCCAACAGGCCGGGGTAAACTTCAGGCCCATTTTTTCCCTTGGTAATTTTGCAGAAAGTGCCTTTAAAATTGTTATTGACCCTTATTAAGGCAAAAGAACTATCCGATATAGGTTGCGCATGGGTAAAAGTTGAGTTAATGTTCTCTAAATAGGGTGAAGCTACCCAATTGCTGATATTCCCTCGATATATAAAAGGCATATTGCCATCAATTAAATAGAAATAAGGAATGTCCACTTTAACCTCCAAAGATCTGTATTTTAGGTTGTCAGCTTTTATAATATGATACGCACTATCCTTCAGGTTTTTTGAGTTTAATTCCAATACATACCCTATGGACTTCCAGTTACCCAGGAATACCCTGTCCGCGTCTGTCCCAGCAAAATAGTAGCCATGCTTACCGAGGTTCAAGGTGTCTATGGGCTGCAACACTCCCTCTGGAGCAAACACCCGTTCAAACCCCGTATGCTTGTGGTTTTCCTTTATAGGTGCAGCGATATGAAGTGCCAGGACGATAAAAATCCCAAAGAGGAAAGTAATTAGCATTAAGATGGATGGGCGTTTCATGGGGTGTAAGATTGCATGTTACAAGTTGTGCAAGGATCTTTGGCCGTTCAAAAAACAATAGCCAATGCCCTTCCGGACGGAAGGGAGCTCAATGCGAATATCCCTGTTCTCCGAGGGGTGCCAGGTCTTCCCGTTGGTAGCGGGGAGGGGTCAGTAATAGTATGCCTATGGCCGCAAGGGCTATAAATACAATATTGAATATTAAATGTTCTGTCCATCCCAGCTTTTCCAGTACCCCGCCGCAAGAGCAGGGGATGTGCTCACTAAAACTGAGAATGGCTATAATATAGGCAGTGAACATCACCATAAGGGCAAAGGCCCCGTACAACCCATAGAGTCGGAGCCTTGGCCATGCCAACAAAAGCGCAATCAAAATTTCTATGATAGGGATAAACCAGGCCGTAAAGCCCGCTATGTTGGTCAATAATGGAGACTGTCCTATTTGCACCGTGAATTTTTGTACGTCGGTGAGTTTACTAACGGCAGCATACACAAACAATAGGATAAAAAGAAAACAGATGACCTCGATAACGATACCCTTGTGTCGTCTAAAGAAGTTGGGCAAAGCTGTTAGGATCGGTTTCATCAGTTCGTTTTTTGTTCGTTATATCCTCATGTTGTCATCCAGTGTAATAGGGTTTTCTGTTCGTGTGTTGGTAAAATTCTGTAAATCAATTGGAAGAATATATGACCTATAGAGAGTATTTTGTACTCAAAAACGACTGTTTTTCATTAAAATCGGGCCATTTTGCCCTAAAATCCAGCCATTTCTGTCCTCATTTCTGGAAAAATGTGACCTAAAATCTCTTTGGATTGTGTACGATGCAACCCAAAAAAGAACAAAATCAACTGTTTTATATCCAAAATCCGATCAAATTAAACCTTTTATACACTGGGCTGTTTTTGATTGAAAAATAATTTGAAGGAAAATGAGGTAATCTGCCAAAAATGGTTTCAAAAACCAACATCCTGTGACATTTCAAACCAAAAAAATGTATTTGGAACAATAAAAAATGGGTAGTTCGGATTTAGGACGTTGTTTGGCCGGATTTAGGTAACAACCAGTCCATTACAATCCTATAATTTAGCTTTCGTAATTACAGACAACCGACCCTCTTCAAGGAACCACCGGTTCCCGATGCCTTGATTTATACCCGCATTTTACCATTAAAAGCTACCCCATGAAATGGCTGACCAAATACCGTACTTCGGTCATATATACTATTGCACTTTTGCTTTCCATGTTGTTAATGTACACGGGCCTTACCAAAATCTGGGAAGGTGATCTTTTTTACCACAACATTATTGATTCGCCCATATTTGGCGGGGAGACCACGGCCCTTGTAGTTTCCTGGCTCTTTCCATTCCTGGAAATATTGACGGCAATGGCCCTGTTATGGCCCAAAACCAGACAACTGGGCCTATTCATGGCCCTGGGCCTGCTATTGATTATAACCACCTATATTGTGGCCAATGTGTATTTCAGTGAAACCATACCCTGTACCTGCCGCACGTTTTTCTCCGCATTGGATTGGCAGGGACATTTGTACCTGACCCTGGGGTGCCTGGTGATCACTGTTCTGGCCATAATCTTATACCAGACAAAGACGAAGAGAACTTCTACATATAAAACCCGTTTTGTTGCGCAGCAAAGCCAGGAGTAAGCTGAAAACCTGTAATAGAGTAGGCACTTAATTATTAACTTAAAACAATTTGATATGAAAACTAAATTTTTATTGCCTGTACTGGCACTGATATTTGCCACAGGTATGTCGTTTGCGACCGCGAATCTGAATGCCGATCCGAATTTTGATTATATTCAAAGGAACGGTTGGGAAATGATTCCTGAAGTTACCACATGTACCCCCGATGCTCAACCTTGTTTAGGAGAATCACAATCGGATGGATTAATTTATCAGGTGTTTGATTCACCAAATGAATTAGATCCAAAAAGTGGAAATGGAGAAGTGGAGGCTGAATTACCTTGAAAATTCAATTCTTATAGGAGGTGCCCAAATCGAGGCACCTCCTTATCATCTTATCACTTACCCATTATGAATTCATAACGGTGGTTCTTGTTCAGATATTTTTTTGCCGTCTCCATTACATCTTCAATATCTAGTGATCTAAGGTAATTTTCCACTTCTGTTTTGTCTAACCACGTAGCATCATACTTATAATATTCATATAATCTCTCGTCAATTCTTGAATTATTAAAGAAGCCAGTGGAATATTTACCATCGATTTCTTTAAAGACCCGTTCAACCTCATTCTTATTAATTGTGCCATTCTTTATTTCTTCCAACAATTGGTGAATCGTCTCCTGCAACAATCGGAATTTTTTGTCTTTTTCCTTTTCAGTTCCCATGGCATTGAAATCTATCCTTAAACTAATTTCGTACCTGGCACACTCAAAATTATATCCCCCTGAAGCCGCAGGAGTGTACACTGAAAGATCATGATTTCGCAATACAGTAAGAAGACGATTTCTGATCATTGTAATTAAGGCATCCACTTTTATTCTCTCTTTCCAGCCAAAATTTGCAGTGACAATATATTTTTCTGCATATACCATACCTTCGTTCCCCTCGGCATAATCCGGTACAGGAATCCTATATAATATTGGTCCATTGTCCAGTTTTATCCTCTTTTGATAATCTGATTTACTTTCTTTTTTAGATGCTCTGTCTGGTAAATTGCCCAAATATTGCTGGACCATATTTATAACGACATCCTTATCATAGTCTCCGGTTATTGTAAAGGTAAAATCCCTGGTCCTACCGAAGAGATCTTTGTAGTGCTCGTAGCTTTTGTCTATAGTAACCTCGGGTAGTCCATCCACCATCGCTGTCGTATTGTTATAATTAATGTTATAATCCCCGGTCAATGATTTCATTGCGTTGGCCATATCATTGCGAGGCATATGCCATTTTACATAATTCTCAATGCTACTTTGCTTCCAATCAGAAAATGCATCAGGATCCTTCCGAGGTTCACGGATATATAAATATATTAGCTGAAACATTGCTTCCATATTTTCGGCCATAGCCTCACCATTTATACCCGTTTCAGCTACATCGATGTATGGACGTACTTTTACCTTGTTTTTTATTGATGATAAATACCGGTTGATTTCAAACTTGTTCTTGTCACTAATTCCTGCGTTAAGTACAATGTCTGCGGCGTGTATTGCTGAAAAATAATCTCTTCCTTCAAAACATTGGGCCCCATGTGGATTGAAACCGTGTATTTTGACTTTTCTAGAGTCTTCATTTAGTGGCAGTAGGACAACCTTAATTCCATTATCCAGAACCAATTCATGAGCACCGGTATCCTGGTTTATTCCTTTATCAGTAAAATTTCGTTTGGTCAACGACAATACTTTATTTTCCTGCATGATATTTTCAGGTATTTCCGGTGGTCGATATGCTTCAACCGGAGCATTCCAGGCATTTTTTATCCAGGAACGTATATCGTTTTCATTCAAGGATAAAACGCTGTTGCCCTCGTAGGCAGCAATACCAATATCATCGGGCATAGCAGGGATCAAGGCTTTTATTTCCTCGTTTACCTGAGCTAAGGACAACCCTTGGAACCAGTCTTTTAAATATGTACTCTTATCTTCTGGCAGTGCTTCGCCATAAATAAAATGAGAGCTCATTTCTTTAATCCAAGAGGACCCACTTTTACTTTTGCCATTATCCATTTGCTGAAGCTCTTCTTTCTTCAGCATCTTCCATTCCTCTTCCAACAATCCGTATTGATAGAGCTGACGTAAAAGCCTGGTGGCATTTTCAGTTCCTTTTTTTGCACTATTGTTCTTGTTATCTATAAAAATAGTGAACATATTTCGTGCTTGGAATATGCCAAAAGCCTTGTTATAAGTCAGATACTTGTTGAATGTACTGAAATCCATATTATATTGTTCTTCTTCAAGGCGGGTACGAATCAGAAGGGCTTCGGATAAGATGTTCCAGAGCAATTCTCGTTTCAACCCTACTTCGGTATGGAGCTTAGCCTTGGTATAGGGATCCCTATACCCTAAATGAAGTATTACTTGTTGCTTGTCAATGTTATCCTGATTCTCCGGGGTGCAAGCTACCTTTGCAAACTGAGGTTCTTGATTAAAGTATATCGAATCCGTATTCTTCCATCTCCTTGGATTTCTTGGCGTGGGGATTTTTGAGAATCTTTTTTTCACCATAGCTTCCAAACCATCCACATCCTTTATATTACCCACTATCATTAGTGCACCCAGGTCCGGACGGTACCAGTCGTTATAGTAACGTCTTAAAATGTCTGGCTCAAAAGTTCTGTAATATTCCAAGTGATAATTCAAATCATTTTGCCAGTTTCTTGCCCCGGGATCTATTTTTGATTGCAGTTCAATTCTTGATATCTCCCTAAGGTCGGCGCCGTTGGAGTTCTTTCCAATTCGTTCCTGTATCAAGACTCCTCTTTCCGCATCAATCTCTTTGGTGGTAAGTTTAAGGCCTCCACCAACAATGTCTTTGAACCATAATATCCCTTTTTTAAGGGCATATAGATTCTTTTCAGAAATTTCAAAAACATATTGTGTATAATATTTTGAGGTAAAAGCAGTAATATCGCGAAACTCCATTTCTAGACTGTCCAATTGGTTTGGAGCCTTAATTCCCAATGGGAAATTCTCACTGGACTTGAAAGCCATATGTTCCATAAAATGGGCTATGTCAATCTGATCCATGTCCTGTATACTTGAGCCTCCTTTTAGAATCAAGCTCATGTTTATCTTATCGGACGGGGAGGAAGTAGGTTTAATATAATAGGTAAAACCATTAGGAAGTTTCCCATAACGGATGCTTTGATCTAGTGGTACGGTGTCATTATTTGGTTGTTTTTGGCATTGCATTGAAAATGCTGTACCTATCAATATTAGAATAAAATAAATATGATTGAATTTCATGAGTTGTTTGAATTTTTGAAACATTAAGTCATGGAAAAACTTCCCCAACCCAGAAAATGTTGGGGAAATTGATTGAATAATTTAATTAAAGGGCTTTCTCTTATTCCTAAGTTGTGTCAGTTAGTAGCCGTTGTTTTGCCCGAGATTGGTATTTTTCATGCGTTCCTGTTCCGGGATAGGGTAGAGTACATCCGTATCTTGCCATAATGGATTATTGCGTCCCAGGATTTCGGAAGCTTCACCGGTCCTTTTGAGATCAAACCAACGGTGTCCCCATTCTGTGAACAACTCTTTTTTACGTTCGTCAAGGATTTCTTCAATCAAACTAGCCTGATCGATTTCCGGATTGGTCTCCGACAACAAATCCAAACCAGCTCTTTCTTTGATTTTATCTATATCTGAGATTCCACCTGATAGATTACCTTGTCGGGCACGTGCTTCCGCCCGGATCAGATACTGTTCGGCCAACCGGAGCACCATGGAGTATTCGGTGATATTGTTAAAACTTTGGCCATCTTTATATTTAAAGGGATAGTAGGCTTCTCTATCCTGGCTATATCCAATCCAGTAATTTTTCCTTTTGTCGATGTCTTCAAAAGAATTTGCATACTCATTAGTTAGAGCTAGTCTCGGTACTGGAGAAACAAATAGCCAACCATCATACGTATTAGTAAAAATATTGCCCCTTCCCGCAGGGGAAATTTGCCAGATGGACTCTCTACTATTCATCAGAAATACCTGGTCCAATTGCATTAATAGTTCATAATGTGCTGATTGATTAATCACATTTGAACTATGTATCTCCGCTAAAGACCATTCCTGCTGGAATAAATATACCCTTGCCAAAAGTGCCTCTGCCACAAATCGGTTTACATTCGTACGTTCGCTATCAAAATATTCATCGGTTAACAAACCAACAGCCTTTTCAAGATCGGATACTATCTGGGTATAAACCTCTTCAATAGCTGTCCTGCTCATCTGCGCATTGATCCTGTAATCTGTACTTAAAATTAAAGGGACTTCCCCATACAGATTGACCAATTGGAAATAGGTAAAGGCCCGAATAAACTTGGCTTCTCCTTCCAGTTGATCCCCGACCTCTTCTGATATTTGTTCCGATGCCAATACCCCTTCCAATAAAGAATTGCACATATAGATAACATTATAAGCACTGCTCCATAGAGAGAGGTTGGCCGTATTATTGGGCTGAATTTCATTTTCCTGATATTCCAGAGAAACCTGGTCTGAAGCTTCATTCAAAGTAAAAATTTCTTTGGCACTTAAGCCCGCTAAAGCGGTTACACTATTGTTTCCTCCGCAAAATGTAGCCGTTCGGAACAGTTCGTTATAGATGCCCTGCATGGCGCTTCGTGCTGTTTCATCATTGCCAAAAACACTTGTCACAGTCAGTTTATCGACTGGAGCATCCACTTCCACAAAGTCTTCACATGAGATAATTAGGAGCGTTATGAGGCTTAGTACAATTGTTGTTTTATGAATACTTTTTTTCATTATTAAATTTTTAGAAATTAAGTTGAAGCCCTGCGGTAATGGTGCGCAAGTTGCCAAAGCTCATTCCACTTAAAGCAAACTCCGGGTCTAGTCCTTCATAACCGGTAAGAGTAAATAGGTTTTGTCCATTGACAAATATTTTACATCCATTAATACCTATAGTTCGCAGGGTGCTTGGTGGCAAAGAGTAGCTTAGAGAGAGGGTTTTTAGTCGTATAAATGAGGCATCTGTATAAGCCAGATCTGTGTTCTGAGCGTTCAAATATGCCTGAAAGGAACTTGAGGATTGAGAAATATCCTGAAAAGGACTTTCCTCTTCCAAGGCAGAAACCACAGCTGCCCTTTTAGCACCATATCGACCAGCATCAAATAAGGATAATTTACCCTCTTGCTTGACAAACTGCCAAAGAAATTGAAGAGAAAAATTTTTATAGGTTAAGGTATTGTTGATGCCTCCGAAGAGTTGTCTGGTCTGGTCCTTGATAAGTACTCGATCTTGGTAATCATATCTACCATCATCATTGATGTCCGTAAAAGTATATAAACCAGATTCTGGGTCAACGCCTTCGTATTGATATAATAGGTTAATATTCAAGGGATGGCCCACCCGATACGTATTGGCATAGGATGAATCCTCCAATCCAGGGTAGCTTACCAATTTATTACTAGGAAGGCTCACATTGAAAGTGGTTTGCCAACTAAAATGTTTTCTCCGTAAATTGAATGAAGAAAACTCCACTTCCCATCCGGTATTCTGTACCGTAGCCGGAAGATTTGCTTGAACGGTATTAAATCCGGTTAACCCTGGCAAGGGATAACCTACCAATTGGTCAGATGAACGATTACGGTACCAACTTACCCCAATGTTAACCATATCTTTTAAAAAACCTAATTGAATCCCTGTTTCCAGTTTTTTATTCACTTCCCAGGAGTAATCCGGATTGGCCAAGCTAGTCGGGAATAGTCCACCAGGAGCCACTGTGGCCTCATAGGCATTCAAGTAACCATAATCCCCAATCTGGTCATTCCCAGTGGTACCATAACTACCGCGCAATTTTCCAAAACTTAAAAATTCCAGATGTTTTCGTACCCATTTTTCCTCGGAGAAAATCCAGGCTGCCCCGATGGCCCCAAAATTGGCCCATCGTTTTCCCGGGCCAAAACGGGAGGAACCATCCCTTCTTCCTGTAAGGTTCAGATAATACTTCTGGTTCCAGTTAAGCCCCAAACGCCCAAAAACAGCATGATACCGATAATCAGTAGTTTGATTGATTCCCTGGGTCAATGTCTCTGCCGCAGCCAAATTACCAATAATTGATTCCGAAACGTATCCGGATCCTGTAACCTGCATTTGGTTATTTTGGCTTTGTTGAAATGTGGTACCAACCAAAACATCGAAGTGAACACTTCCAATATTAGGGCTATATACCAATTGGGGTTCAATGATCCAAGAATCCCGCTTTCCTTCTAAATGCGTTGATCTGTGATCTCTGGTTTGCCAGGTTGCGGGATTGTAAGATCTTTTGGGAATTTTTACGATTTCTGTACTCTGGAAGCTAGTATAGCCAATGCTTGTCTTAAACGTTAGGTCGTTTATGATTCTATAATTGAAGTTTATATTAGATATGAGATTATTGGATTTTGTTTTGCTGGTATTGAAATATCCCTGAATAGGGTTATTTAAACTAGCTTCTGTCCATTCCTCCCAATGTAGGCTTCCATCTTCGTTAAATATTGGGGGTGCATTTGGGGAAAGGCCAGAAATTAGGTTGCCAGATACTCCCATCAAAAAATTAATGTCCACACCATAATTTAATCTTAACCCCAGAGAAAATTTTTGATCCTTGGAACTATGATCAAGGGAAAGACCAACCGTGGCTTTCTGATATTTGGAATCTCCGGGATAGACAGTGCCCTGTTCCTGATATCCACCGTTCATTTGGAACTGGGTATTAGCATTACCACCGGAAACTGATAGATTGGCGTTGGTCACCCAGGCATTGCCACCCCAAAATACGTCCTGCCAATCCGTTTCACGGTTTTGGTCCCATAAGAGTAAATCATATGCATTTCTTGTTGTTGGTTCTACGCCATCATTTTCAAATGCCCTATTGCGGATTTGTAAGTATTGCTTTGTATTGAGCAGATCCAGTCGGTTGGGAACCGTGGATACGCCACTGTAAATTCGTGCCTGAAATGCTGTTTTGCCCTCAAACCCTTTCTTAGTCGTAATCAAAATCACGCCATTTGCTCCCCTGGAACCATAAATAGCGGTGGCATCAGCATCCTTTAACACTTCGATGCTTTCAATATTAGAAAGGTTAAGGGTACTTAAAGGATCAATACCTTTTAATGTCAAATTACTATTGTTACTTTCTACGGGAGTGGCATTGATGGGCATGCCATCAATGATGTATAAAGGGTAGTTTCCCTCATCGCGTAAGCTGTTCTGCCCACGGATCCGGATCGTAGGTGCAGTTCCGGGCAAGTCACCGCCAGGAGTGACTTCCATTCCTGCTACACGTCCCTGAAGTGCCTGAAGTGGGCTGACCAAGGGTTGTAACTCGACCTCCTTGGACGTAACTTTGGCTATATTCCCGGTTCGCTCCTTTTCAGTCGTGGTGTAATACCCCGCATTTAACACCACTTCGTTCAATTCCGTAACATTTTCCAGCAATTCTATATTTAGAATTGTTTGGTTTCCCACTGTACGTTCAATGGTCCCGTATCCAATATAGCTAAAGACCAAAATATCCATAGGCGATGCCATGATCTGGTACCTTCCATCCCGGTTTGATAAGGTGCCCCTATCGCTGTCCTTAATATAGATGCTTACTCCGGGCATAGGGCCCTGTGCATCGGAAACAGTCCCAGTAACAGTATGCTGTTCCTGTACCGGATTGGTTAAGTTGACATCAGATCCCGAAGGAATGTCATTGTTCGGGGTCAACACAATTTGCTTTTGTTCAATTTTATAAGCGATACCACTGTTTCCGAATACCTTTTGCAGTACCCGTTCCAGTTTCTCGTTCTTGGCGCGGATGTCCATTTTTCGGGAGGTATCGAGTTGGTCCTTGCGGTAAAGGAAGCGGTAATCGGTTGTGGTCTCTATTTCACGGATGACATCCAGGACCGTGGCCGATTTGAGGTCGAGGGTAATATTTTGACTGCGGTTTCCTTCCAGACCGGCATTGATCTGTAACAAGGTGGCAAAGAAAAGAGAGAGCAGCAGTTTCATCCGTAGGGTGATTTTAAGGCGGGAACTGTCCCGGTGCCTTACGGCATTCCTGATAATTTTCATACTTTTGAGTTGATTATTAGTTATTTTGTTTGGCTTGTAATCAATCGTATCGGAGGGTGTTGCGAGCACCCTTCGATTTTTTGATCTTATCTGAGTTTCATTCTGTCATAGGCTGTGGCTTTTGGATGGTTATGGTTTTCTTTTTCATGTCGTAATCAAAAGGAGTCTGATACTGGAACAACTTTAAGATCTGGTCCAGCGGTTCCCGGCTAAAAGTCCCGGTAAACCTTACCTCTGCGAGTTCCGGATAACGGTTCTCTATCTTCACGTCAAAACGCCTTTCCAGTTCCTTCAGGATGAGTTCAAAACGGTCATCCAGAAAATAGAGCTCGCCGTCTATCCAGGCGGTGTACTTGCGGATGTCCACTGTCTCGACATGGATATAGCCGTCCTCAAAGACCGCCCGTTGTCCAGGCACGATCTTCACGGGTTCTTCCTTTTTTGGACTGTTGGGGTGGTAAACCCCCACGCTCCCTTCTTCCAGTACGGTAAAGGTGTTGTTCTCGTCCCTGTAACTCGAAACATTGAACCTGGTACCGTACACCTGGGTATTCAGCATGTCAGTCACTACAGTGAAGGAGCGTGTGGAGTCCCGTGCCACGTCAAAGAACGCTTCGCCATCCAGGAAAACGTTCCGGGGTTTACCATGGGGGAACTGTACGGGATAACGCAACTTGGAGCCGGCATTGAGATAAATATGAGAACCATCGGATAAGACTAATTCAAAATTTTTACCATAGGGTACTGTCAGCTCATTGTATACCAGCTCCGTTACGTTGTCCTTTGACCTTTGGTAGGTCAATATTTTCTTGTCCTGTTTCCCCAGTGCCTTGCCTTTATCGGTAATGATCAGTCCGGAAGCTTCCTCGTCCATCACCTTGATGGTGCCGTCATGTAATTCCAGGGTAATCTGGTTGGGATCAAGGGTCATTGACCCTTTGCTTCCCAAAAAGTCCAATCGGTAGGCGCCATAGGCCAATGCCACCAGGGGAATAATTACAGCGGCCACTTTCAAAAATCTTTTTCCCGTCTTACCGAAGATGGATTTCGGGCTGTTCATCCTGCCCCTTTCCCGGATGTTGCGCTTTTCGATGATCTTCATCCAAACCCGGTCCTTTTCATGCGGAGCCGGGTCGTCCTCATCACGGGCAAGCAAGCGGACCATATCCCTGGCTGTTTCCACCACCTCCTTTTTCTCCGGGTTCTGTGCCAACCAGTTATTCCAGAAACTGGCGGTAACGGCGTCCTTTTCCAATACCCATTTCTGGAAATAATGGTCTCTTGCGAAATCTTCCGAACTGTAATCCTTGTAGGTCACTGTTGTTTTTTTTGAGGGGAAGGAAACAAGCCCCTTTATAGAGTGGAGTGGATTTTTTTCCGGATCACTTCAAAAAAAATGAAAAAATTGAATAAAAAATTTGTCAAGCATGTATCAAGAGCAGTCAAAGGGCAAGGGACACCCGCTTCCGTAATGTTTTTGCAGCGATTTCGTCTATGAGGGTTAGCTGTGCAAGAAAGAGGGGAGGGCTATGACCCAAAATGGTCCCGTAAACGTTTCATGGTCCGGGCCATGAGGTTGTACACGGATTTCGTATCGGTATCCATGATCTCGGCGATTTCGGGGTAGTCGATATGGCAATGGTATTTCAGAAAAATGATTTCCTGCTGGTTGGTATTGAGTTGGGATACCGCATGGCTGACCTCCTTGCGGCGCTGGTCAAACGCCTGTCGCTCCACCAAGAGGTGTTCCAGGGACGGAACGGGTTCATCCTCCAGCAATTCATCCACCGGGACCAGGCTTCTTTTTCCGGCCTTTATGGCACGGGCCACCACTTTTCTCCGGATACAGGTCAGGAGGTAATGGGTAATGATACGGACCTCCCCAAGGCGGTCCCTTGTCTCCCAAAGTTCCACAAAAAGGTCCTGTATGGCATCGCCCACCAGTTCCCGGTCCCTGACCTGTTTGAGGCCATATTTGAACAGGACATTGAAATTGCGATCATAGATGGAGGCAAAGGCAGATTCACTGCCTTCCCGGAATGCCTGCCAGAGCTCGACATCGGTTTGATTTTGACCTATGGATTCCCCGTTCCCGGGAATTTCTCGGGGCTCCCTATCTGGTGCGGATGATTTTCGCCTGAGGGAAAAAGCCAAAATAGTTGTTTAATAAAAGATTGTTAATCAATGGTTAACAGGGGGTTAAATTAGAAATTAAATTTAACCTGTACACAAATCAACTGTTAAATACACAAATCATGTATTTTAGGAAGGTCATTTTTATTGGCTTTGACTAGCCCTGAAAGTACCGTCATCACTGGACGGTTTCATGGAAGCAATAGCAGTTGTCGGGACCTTTAAATGTTTTCTTTCCGGTGGAGCTCCAGGCACTCTCTGGTTGTGCAAATTCAGGTAAAATACGGAATCGGTTAGGAATATTCCTTAAAGTACGTACTATAGATAAATGTTAAAATACAGAATATACCTATTAATTATTGGATGGAGAAAGTCAGTTTTTGGATTATTTGATTTATTTTTAGCGGGTAGGGCATCTCTGAACAGGTTTAATGGCCCTATTAAATTTCGTGCGGCTCCCCCCGACCGGGGCAACCCAATTCTTCGAGCCCGGTCGTGCACTTGAGATAGACCTGTGGACATGGCCGTGGGACGCCGTCCATTGACAGGAAACGAGCCCGATCAAAACTACGGTTACCAAGTAATGGCAGGTTTGATATACCAATAGGGGATACCCAATCGGTTCCCTGACGAACACCTATTGGATCAGCGACCCAACTGATACCCTTGTGGAAAGGATTCCTTAAAATGCCCGGGACCTCCCTATATGTGGCGAAACGGATACGGACCATTGTACTATTGAGAAAGGGGCTTCACCAATTTGCTGTTACCAATGCTTGTCTTCAAAAAGAAACACATAGAGAACATTTGCCATTTGCTCCAGGCTAGGACGGAGGGAATTTGGGGCTACCGTTTACGGCTTTCCAAGCGTCACGACTACTATAATCTTGTGGCGAAGTATTTGAACCTGGAAGGGGAGCTGCACAGAGCGAGACTTAGCAAGCGGAAGCCCAGGGATTTCGATCCGTCCCTACCCCCCCTTTTGGAGATTCACCTGTCCAAGTCCCTGCTGATCAAAAGCGTGGGTGAGAAGGTCCCTGACCTGCTGCACAAGGACCGGGCCTATTTCAAGGGGCTTACCTTAGGTGAGTTGTTGACCAAAAGGTCCGTGGAGACCTGGGAGGAATTGCGCAGGAACTTTCTGCGGCGTGCCCCGTTCGAATTGGGCACGGCATTGGAATACAAGGTCAATGGTTGGTTGTATTACAGTTGTTTTTGTTATGTGGCCCAGTTGGCCGATGGTACCATTCGGATCAGGAGTTTCGAAAAGGACCACTCCCAAGAGGCCCATTTGCTGATGCGGGAGATGGGGATTTCCCTGCATTCGGAAAGCATCCGGTCCATGTTCCCCGAACTGGAGGAATCGGGGCATAAGGAGTCCATGGAAAAGATACGCATGAACAAGATCGTCCGGTATATCGAGGACCATGCCTCCCAACCCTTGCCCGGCATCAAGGAATTGGCACACCGGTTCAACATCAATGAAAAAAAGCTGAACAAGAAGTTCAAGAAACTGGTAGGGCGGACCCCGTACGCCTATTATATGGATTGCAAACTGGAACGGGCCATGAACCTGTTACGCACGACCAACCTGGGGATCGATGGGGTCTGTGAATCCGTAGGTTACCATAGCCGCTCCGGTTTTTACAGGGCTTTTAAGCGCAAGTTTGGCATGAACCCCGGGGAAGTCAAGCGGGAGGAAAGCCCCCCGGAAACCTAGACCTGTTGGGAAGCAGTGCTGGACAGGCTGTCCGTTGGTTCTCCAGGATAGCCAAGTGTCTTGAATGGCTCCTTGGTTGGATTTCCTGGACCTGTTAAATGGGGTTAGTAGTTTTGGAACATTCCAGTTTGCTCATTTCAACATTAATATGTTTGTGATTGTGAGATATTTTCTCATAAAATTCGTATGTTTGCAAAGTAATGAGAAAAATTCTCATAAAAGAAATCTATGATAGTCGAATTTACAGTAGGAAATTTTTTGTCCTTCAAGGATAAAAAAACGTTGTCGCTGGAAGCTACCAAGATCACGGAGCATAAGAGAGCCTCTGTGTTCAAGGTAGGTAGCTATGAACTGTTAAAGAGTGTGGTTCTCTATGGCGCAAATTCAAGTGGTAAGTCAAATTTGATCAAGGCGATGTCCACTATGAGGAGGATTGTACTGACCTCGGCTGAAAAATCCTCCGCATCAACATTTCCGGTCATTCCCTTTCTTCTCAATACGGAGACAGAAGAAAAGCCTTCATTTTTTGAAGTAGTGTTCCTGTGGCATGGAATTCGATACAGATATGGTTTTGAGATCGATAATCATGCTGTACACGGGGAATGGCTTTTTCAATGTGAGGACAATGAAGAGCAACCCTTGTTCATTAGGGAGCTTGAGGGCATTGGTGTCTCGGAGGAATTTGATGAGGGCAAGGGATTGGAAGCCAAGACCCGTGATAATGCCCTTTTTCTATCCGTAGTAGATCAATTTAATGGTGCGATTGCAGGAGCAGTGGTCAAGTGGTTCAACAAATGGGCAACTATTTCCGGTTTGAGCCATGAAAATTATAGAAGAGTTACCTTCTCGCTTTTGGATCAACAGACCTCTAAGGACAAGCTTTTGGATTTTTTCAAGGACCTTGATCTTGGTTTCGACCAACTTATATTCAGAAAGGAAAAGTTTCATGAAGGTTTGCTGGATAAGGACATTCCAATTGAACGACACAATGATATTATTAATGACCTCCAAGGAAAGACCTTGGCACGGATCACCACGGTCCACAAAATATACGATGCCGAAGGGAAACAGGTGGGATTGCGGGATTTCGAATTGCGTCACCAAGAATCTTCCGGCACGAATAAGGTCATCGATATTTCGGGACCTATTTTTGATACCCTATTGGACGGTGGTGTACTGGTCATTGATGAATTGGATGCCAAATTACATCCTTTGATGACAGCTGCCATTACGAACCTGTTCAATTCCCCCGAATTCAATCCCAAGAATGCACAATTGATTTTTGCCACCCACGACACCAACCTATTGCATTACGGAAGGTTCAGAAGGGACCAGATATATTTTCTTGAAAAGGATAGGATGGAAGCTACCGATCTCTATTCCCTGATTGAATATAAGGAAGAGGGTTCCTCGGCCAAAGTACGCAAGGACAGGTCCTTTGAAAAGGATTACATCCATGGCAGGTATGGGGCCATTCCTTTCATCGGTAACTTTGAAGAACTTTTGGGAAATGGCTAATATTATTAAAATAGACAATGCCGTACTTAAAAGACGTGCACGAAAAGAAGAAAAAAGAAGGATTGAGTTCAAAACGAAACGGAAATTCTATCTCATTGTCTGTGAAGGCGAAAAAACCGAACCCAATTATTTTGAATCCTTAAAGGCCTCATTGCCCAAAGGGGTACTGGAGCTCACGAACATTGATATTGATGGAACCGGGAAAAATACGGTTTCCATTATTGAGGAGGCCAAGAATTTGCGAAAGCGGTATGAAGACTTGTATCTGCGAACAATAGACAAGGTCTGGGCGGTATTCGACAAGGATAGTTTTCCGGCCCGAAACTTTAATAATGCCATTATAAAGGGGGAAAACGCCAAACCCAAAATACACTGCGCATGGACCAATGAAGCTTTCGAACTCTGGTATCTGTTGCATTTTAATTATTATCATACGGGAATTTCCAGACATCAATACCAGGAAAAGTTGGAGCAGGAGGTCAACAGGGCATCAGGTCGAACGGATTATAAATATGAGAAGAACTCTGAACAGATGTTCTCTATCCTCAATCGGTATGGGAGCCAGCAAACGGCCATTAAAAATTCCGAACGACTGGAAGCTCTTTATGTAGATCATAGTTATGCGAATCATAACCCCTGTACCAAGGTCCACTTGTTGATCCGGGAGTTGAATGAACTGACGGAGGAATATACGGAGCAACACCAGGTATAATTGTTTGTGTTTTCACATCCAGCGGCATTGGGGAACAACCTTAGGACCATATGAAATGTTTGGTCCTGGCATGATCTAACAAATAATCTCAATCTTCTGAAAAAGAACAATACACATAGGAGTATATCCAGATATTCACTTGAAGATCTTAAAGGGTATCACGGGCTATCATCACAATTTTTTGCCGCGCAGTTGAGCATGCTCAAAGAAGCTGTTCCCAAGATCACGGATGAAAGGCAAAAAATGGCAAGTGTACTTTTGATAAGTAGTGGACAAACCGGAGCGGCATTACTTCAATTGGCCGTGCAGACGGAAACATTTTCCAATGAATCTGTCATGCTGGCCAGAGCATTCATGGAAAAGATGACCAACTTCTGTTATGTAAGCGTTTGTGATGATAAGGAATATAGGGGTTTTCTCCTGCACCCGATTTACAAAAATTATCATAATATACTGGCACCAAGTATTGAAGATGTAGATTTCGAAGATCTACAAGGCTACTTCGACCAAAAAAAAGAAAAGCAGGAAGCATTGAAGCAGATTCCCATCGTGCAAGAAGCCCTAGCTTTCTTTTCAGAGACCAAGCACAATTTGAAATGGACCAATACCAGTTTAAACGAGCGAATCCAGGTTTTGCAAGACTGGAACCGATTCATGGACTTTTTTTTCACTATCAATAAGATCCAATATTATGCCGATGCTTCTGAAGCACTTCACGGATCCCTTTATGGTTGCACCTATGGTGTGGGAGTTTTTGATTCAGAGTTTGGCCTTCGGACAGGTGAAGAACTGGAGAAAAAGCTTTTCAAGGAAAATGCCTGTGTGCTCTTACACTTGGGGATGCTTATACATGAGACCTTGACGCTGATTTCATATGCTACGGATATCAAAGAAATCTGGGAGCACTCCTACGAGAATAGAAGTCGTGGATTAAAACTTTTGATGCAGATACTGGAAAGAAAGCATACTTTCAGACGAAAAAAAGGGGATGGACCATAAGTAGATCTGTAAACTAAAACCTTATGTTTTATTATTCTTGTAATCCTTTAAATTGGTTGTTATTGTTGAACAGATTACTGAAATAGCGTTTTTGCTTCCCGGTGGATGCGCTCAAAGTTCACTTGCAGGTCGGCGGCTGTCACGGGGGCCTTGGGTTCCGGTCTTTCCTTTTCCATGGGCTGGAGGGTGAACCGTACCTTTTTGTCCCTGCCGTCCGCAAAGGCGATGAATTCCCCGGTGCGCAACCGGAAGAACTGGTCGGCCCTTCGTTTGGCCACTTCCTTTTCCCCCTTGGTGACCCGACTCTCAAAACTCATCCCACTGCTCTTGCTGATGCTCCGGGTGGGCTTGGTGATGATCTCAAAAAAGCGTTCGTAATATTTGGCCGTATCCGGATCGTTGGCCTTTCCGAAGAACTGATAGGAGAGGTTACTCAGGATGGCCTTGCTGGCCTTGTCCCCGTAGAGCAGGTCGTTCTGTACCTTGTCCTGCATCACATAGACCGTACTGATGTCATAGCTTCTGAGGGTGGCGGGAACCCTGGGCATGTTTGGAAGTTTCAGGGTAGGGGCCTCCTCCATGAGGAGAAAGGAGGAGTTCCTGCCCCGCACGCTCATCTGTTTGATCAGGGTGTGCATCACCATGGCAATGACCGGGGAATAGGCCGAATCGTATTTGGGATTGTTGACCAGGGAGACCACGGCCGGATGCTCCGGGTGGTTGATGTCCAGGGGCACTTCGTCCTTGGAAAGGACATAGCACAGTTTGCGGGAACCGATCTTTTTGAAGGCATTTGCCATGGAGCTTTTCACCCCCGCGGTCTGTTTTTCCGATTCGATCCCGTTGATAAAGGCGCTGGCCAGTCCCATGGCGGTCAGGTCCGATTTGAGGAAGGCCACCAGCCTTTTGGTGCTCATGGCCTGGAACAGGGCCATGATATGGGGCAGGGTACAGTAGTCCGGCCGGGCGGTCCTCATTTTCCAGATCAGCCCGCTCAGCAGGCCTTCCACGGCATCGGAGAAGAACTTGTTGCTCCCGCTATGTTCGGAAAAGTTCTGTTCCAGCAGGTTTTCCATGAGCACCCGGGAAAGTGCGTTGACGCTTTCCTCGTTGGGCAGATATTTGGGGGCGATGGGATTCACCCGGTAATGGATCTCATCAAAGGCAATGGTGTAGAATTTGGTGTGCTGCTCCCTGAAGAGGGGAGCGGCGATCTCGGTGAGTTCAAAATCCTTGTAGTCGTGGATGACCCCACAAAAGCCATATTGGCTGAAATGCTGCAAATAGTTATAGATGACGCTTTCGGTTTTTCCGCTACCTGCCGAACCGATCACCGAGGTTCCCCTGCGGATGTTCTCGGCCTTGAAGCTGCCATTGTCCAGGGTAAAGCGCAGCCTGTATTTTTTATCGATGTGGCCCTTCTTTTCCCCGCCCAGCAATCCATAGAGCAGGGTCCCCACAAAGAGCAGGGGCAGTAGCCCATAGAGGATGATATGTTCGATGGGCCAGTTCATATGCCGATGGATCCGGATTCGATGGCCCTGCCGATGCCCCTTTTCAGGGCATTGATGGCCTTGAGGGTGAGCTGGACCTTGTTGGTCGGGATGCGCAGCAGGGTGGTGTCCGCCCCGGACTGTTGCAGTAATTTAAAGGCCAGGGCCTTTTCATTGGTCGGGAGTTGGGTAATGGTGGCAAAATACAGTTTGGGGTCCTTCAAAAAGGTCTTTCGTGCCTTATAGGTTTCCACGTAATTGCGCTTGTATTGGAACAGGACATCAAAGGTCTTTTCCGAATTCTTGACAAAGGCATCCCGGTCAAAGCCGCGCTTGACGGTCTTGCCCTGCATTTCCACCGTGGAGGCCTTGTATCTGCTCCCGGGGGACAGACTGTAGCGGTTGGAGGTATCCTTGCGGCTGACGATGATATGGATATGGCTCTGCGGGCCCGGTTTTGCCATCCCCCGGACGATTCGTTGACCGTCCAGCTGGTGGGGGGCTTCCCGTTCCAGCCGCCGGATCTCCTGTTGCAGTTTTTTGAGGTCCCCGGATCGTTCCCCGGTTTCGATGCTGCGGACCTGCTGTCTGAGTTCCAGGATCTCGGTGGCATAGGGCTGGTTCTCCCTGATCTGCCGGTCCGTGCCCTTAAAAGTGCGCTGGCGTTCCACCTTGGCGTAATATTTAATATCCTCCACGGTCACGGGGCGTCCGTCGATCTCCCGGTGGAAGGCCTTGGCATATTCCTTCATGGCTTCCCGGGTGTAGCGCTTGAGGGCTTCCGGGGAATCCCTGATGGCCCTGAGTTCCCTTTGGCTGGGGTTGAGGGTAATGGAATAGAACTTGGGTTCCTTCTTTTTGAGCTTGGCCGTGTTCCCGTCGATTTCGGTTATGACTTCCTTGGCGGAGATCTCGTCCCCGTTTTGGTCAAAGAAATGTTCCAGTTCCGGCAGGGGCTTTCCCTGGTTCTCTTTTTCCAGGTAGTCCACAAAATCGACGGCGCTTTGGGCGTAATTGCCCTCAACCTTCTGTGCGGTGATCGTGATGTACATCGTGTAATTGCTTTTTAAATTTTTCCAGTTCGTTTTTGTCCATATCCAGTTTGTAGTGCCCCTTGCCGAAGGTGCCCTTTACATAGGTCAGTTGGGCCAGGAGCTGCCGGACCTGTTTGTTCTGACGGCCCAGCTGTTGTTGCATATCCTCGTAGCGATTCTGGTACTGTTCCAGTTCCCGGTCCCGGGTGAAGGTTTCTGGCGGCCCGAAGTCCACCTCTTCTTCCATTTCCCTTTCCTCTACTTGGGACATTTCGTGGAAGAGGGTATCGAGCATGGCCTTGGTGGGCAGGGTCTGGTATTTTTCGATGTTCTTCAGGATGGCGATCACGGCATTGATGCGCTTGTTGGTGCGGTTGTTCTTCAGGCCGAGGTCATCGTGCGGGTGGAGGTCGTTCCATTCAAAGAAGTTCATGATGGCCTCCAGGGTCCGGGTATGGGAATCCGACACCAGGCGGGAAAAGGCCCGGAAGCGAACGGCCACTTCCTTCTTGATGCTGATGGCCGAAAACCGATATTTTCGATAGGCATCCTCCATGATTTACTGTAAAAATTTCCCTGTTTATGGGTGTTCCGGCGGTTTTTACTGTAAACCCCTGAATACCCGGTATTTGAATTGTTATTTAAATAACTGATAATCAGTTATTTAATATTAAATGAATGAAGTCAACACCGCAACGCGTGTTGTCCTCTTGCTCTTCCATTTTGTCCCGCAGGGACAAAAATGTATCGCCCCGAACTGTACAGTCCGATTGTCTTGGGATGGTACGGCAAAAAGGAAAGTCAAACCAAAAGGGTTTTGCCGTACACTGGGGCTGTGATGCCCTGTTTTAAAGATAGGCACAATCCCCGTGAGGAAAAAATACGGATTCGTTGCAATTGGGTGCAATTACAGGGAAATGGTATGGAAGTTTCGTTTTGGCCATCCGAAAACGTCAGATGTTCGGGGCAACGACCAAAAAAAGGCCCTCGGAAAAAGGCCTTTTTCGGTTACTGTTCCTTCGTTGCGGTACCCGACTGTTCCCGATAATATTCATACCGGAATATCCAGAGGTTGACCACCAGGGAGAAGGTTTTGTCCACCGTGGTATCCGGTACTTTTTTGATGACACTTTCCTTTGGGTGTTTCTTGGCCGGGATTTCCAGCGACTTTTTAACTGTTGCTTTCATAGGACATGAATTTAAATTATCGATTATTTGCCGGTGTCCCAGTCCTTCCCAAAAATTTCAACTCAAAAGGAAACGGAATAAGTCCCGAAGGGTGGGTTTGTGAGGAACGAGCAAAGCCATTATGCCGTAGTCTTTTGATGGGAATATTTTTGAAGGGCTATTTTGCGGTCAAATAAGGGATAGGGGTTCCTGCGGACGTTCACGGTCTTGGCAGGCAGGCGTGACCCCGGTTGATTTTTGGGTGTTCGATCCTCCCAAAAATCAAATAGGAACAAAAAAAGACCCTTGGGATGGCAAGGGTCTTAGGTGGTCCGTCGTGTTCACATATTGAACACGTAATCGTAGGTGTACAGGTTGCGGATGGCTTCCTGTTCCACGAGTTCGTCATAATCGAGATAATGGCATTC
The DNA here is from genome assembly GCF_052983315.1 of Sinomicrobium endophyticum. Taxonomy (NCBI): domain Bacteria; kingdom Pseudomonadati; phylum Bacteroidota; class Flavobacteriia; order Flavobacteriales; family Flavobacteriaceae; genus Sinomicrobium; species Sinomicrobium endophyticum. Next base: position 187,489 of record NZ_JBRKIS010000041.1, on the reverse strand, counting down.
GGCATAGTTGCGCAATTGCTCCCCGTAACGGCTCTCCACTTCCTCTCTGGAAATGGAAAGCAAATGGTTTTGGGTCTCGGCATCGAGATTGCTAAAATTGAGATAGACCATTTTTTAAGGATTAAGGTGTTCTACAGGTCGTACAGGTCAGGGTCAAAACCCTCGGGGTAGTCCCGGGGTTCTTGTTGCTCCTCCAACCAGATTTCAAATTCCGTCATTTCGGTATTGTCATCCATGATGTCAAAATTTTACATTGAAAAAAGAAAAGGGGAGAAGCTCCCCTTTTCGGGCTTAGTATTCCGTGGGCAGCATCAGCGTATCGTCCGTGAAATACAGGCGCAATTCATCCAGTGGAAAATCGGTTACGGTATAACGGTGGGTCTCCAATATGTTGCCGTTCCCATCCCCGTAGGTGATGGTGGCCTCACATTGTTGCGCTTCCCGTTCCTCTTGGGAAAGCCGTTTAAAATCCACGGTGACAAAATAGCTTTTGTCCATCAGGCTCTTGGCGATCACCGAAACATCGGTGATGAGCCAATAACATTCCGCCTTGTCCGCAAGGAATTTGAGCCCGTCCGTAAAACGGGTCTGAAGTAAGGGGATACTGTAAAGGGTCTGTGTACCGCAAAACTGTTGCAAACCTGCTTTGATTTGGTTACCTTTAGTGTTCATATTGATTTCGTATTTAGAAGTTAAACATGAAGAGAGGGCGCCCCGTTCCCCCGTTGCGCCCTCTTTGCTATCTAGTCGTTACCGCCCAATAGGAGGATTTCATTGGCCACCACTTCGGTGACGTAACGTTTTACGCCCTCCTTGTCGTCATAGGAACGGGAGGTGAGTTTGCCCTCGATGGCAATCTCCTTGCCCTTGTCCACGTACTTTTCGATAATGTCCGCAGTCTTGCCCCATGCCACGATGGTGTGCCATTCGGTACTGGTCACTTTCTCGCCCTTGGCATTCTTGTAGGTTTCATTGGTCGCCAACGAAAGCCGTGCCACTTTCCTGTCGTTCTCAAGGTTGGTAATGGTGGGTACCTGCCCCACGTTTCCAATCAACTGTACTTTGTTTCTCAACGTACTCATAATAAAAGGTTTTAAAGGTCTGCACTCATGGCAGACAGGTTAATAATGTCCCCCGTATCTCTGTGCAATTGTGTCCAGATTTTAAGGGGGTGTTTGTTTGCTTCTTACGTGCAGAGCACCATAAAATAAGTGGGTTCAGTCAAGGCTTTTGGGAGGAAATCAGGAGTGTCTGCGACGTAGTTTTTACCGAAGGGCAAAAAACAAGGAAGTAGAAACCTTATTTGTGAGCAAAACAGGGCCTGGCCTTGACGGGTTCCATAAGGGCCTTAGGAATTCCTTCTGACCCATTTGTGTCCGAGTGTACGGGAAGTTAAACGAGGAAAGCAAATGGCGTCCTGATTGGAAGTCCTTGGGCACTGCCCTGTTTTTCGAGGCCCCGAAAAACTACCAGGGCTTCTTTTATTATGAACCCCTTAAAATCGTCGGGCCAAGGTCCGGGTTTCAGACAGCCCCGGCAAGGCCCCAAGAAGGGCTTGCCAGAGGGATGGCGTAAAGAAACCCTGCCCTTGGACTTCCTTATTGGATTTTTGATACCCTTTTTAATGGGACGGCCATGCCATGCCACAAAAAAACTCCCGAAACCGAAGTTCCGGGAGCCATTATTGTGTTTATCATCCTATATGAGCTCCACCCGTTTTACCAGGGCCTTGGGAGCCTGTTCTTTGATGTCCTCGGGGCTTGTAGCAAAAATGCGTTCCTCGATATGCGGGTTCTGTTCAAAGGTGACCGCGTACAGTCCCATGCCCGTGAGTTCCAAAAGTTGTTTGAGCAATTTGGGACGGTCGGGTTCGGCGACACATTGGTACAGGCGCATTTGTCCCAATTGGGATACCGTGGTCATTTCGCTGGTCTCGATACGGCATTGCAGTTCCAAGGTAGCCTCGTGAAGGAAGCTTTCGTAATCGAGAAAGGCCATATACTGCCAATAGTTTCCCTGGAAAACAATGTTGGTTCCCTTTTGGTCGATTTCCAACCTTCCGCCGAAGCACATCCCGAGTTCCTCAAAGTCCATGGTGATGTGCAGTGAGGGATAGGTCTTGGCCAAGGTCTCGAACAGGGGTACCGGGGGTGACCAGGCACTGTCCCCGGTAAGTTTCAGCACTTTGTCCTGAAATGAAATGTCAGGGGTGAACCACTTGGTGCCGACTACCTCATAGATGTGTTCAAAGGGAATCTCCCTGTCGAGGACGTGCTCAAAATCGATATAGCCGTCCTCTTTGGTCAGGAGCCGATGGAGCGTGTCGAGCTCTGCTTCGTTTCCGGTTATGGTGATGGAATTGTAACATGAATTTGCCATGATATAAAGGATTTAAAAGGTTACATAACTTGGAGGTTTCATGCAACCGTTAAGACGGGCCGCAAAGGCCGATAAAGCCATGAGTCTGGCGAAATGGTGTATCGGTGCGGGCCGTAGGTTTGCTATGAAACCTACAAGTGGTCTTTCAAATTCCGTTCATGGTACAATTGTTAAGGAATGGAAGGAAGGGGTAGGATAGGGCCACCACGGAGTGTAGGGTACCTGAGCGGCCCTGGGCCTTTAGGCCATCTCATGGATTTCCTGGAAGAGTTGTCTGTCCAGGCGTTCCTGTCGCGAAAAGCTACGCTTCAGGGTACGGTGCAGCACGGCATTGAAGGCGTTGTAACCCAGCCAAAGGTTCGGGGTGACCCCCAGGGACATGGCTTCGTTGTGCAGGATGTCGATTACCTCACGGGCCTTTTTGGACGGGGCATCGTTCTTATCGCTGCACTCAAAGCGGAACAGTTTGGTACGCTCCAGCACTTCCCTGACGAATTCATGGGTATCCATGAGTTCCACGGCCATCATCCGGCCAAAGCTACCGGAAATGGTGTAGAATTCGTTGTCGAGGAACCTGCGGAAGAGCCCTTCCAGTTCCGGCATGATAAGGTGCACGCCATTGGTACTGTGCTTGATGGAAAAGGCAATCTCCGACTGTACGACGTGCAGGCCGTTGGAACATACCATACGATAGAAGCCGAAGTGGCCCGAGGTACGCTCACTACCATCATAGGAATTGGTGAACCGGAGCAATGGCAGAATAGTGTCCGTCTTATTGCCCACGGAGAACTGGGTACTGTCGGAAAGGATAAAGTCCATACTGAAGCTGCGGTCCGAGCGGTTGATGGTCTGGCGGTGGTAGGTCAGTCCGGCATCAATGAGCATCTGTTCCGCTTTGGCGAAGAACAGCTCATTGGGGATGTGCCCATAGCTTTTGGACAGGATGTTCACAATCTTGCCATTGGATACAATGACATTTTCAAGCCCTTTACGGGGTTCCATTTCGGTGAGTTCCCTGAGGGGCCTTACCGCGGACGGTACAAAGACCTCGTCCTGTTGCAATTTGTCTAAATACATAATACATGGATTTAAGGTTAAACAATATTTGCAGGACACCCAAACGGAAGGCAGGCCGTGGAGCGGCAAGGAAACGGAATAAAAAGAGAGGAAGGAACGGCTTTATGCCGTCCCTTGTCCGATGACGGGCTGCGACGTTTAACTTGATGCAAATGATTGGTTGAATGATGTGTGCAAAGGCATTTTTTACTATCTTATGGGTGCCGAACACAAAACCATTTAACTATGTCAAAATTTGAGATTTACAAAGACAGGGGCGGAGAATTCAGGTTTCGATTAAAGGCTGGCAATGGGCAGAACATCCTTGCCAGCGAGGGTTACAAAGCCAAATCGGGATGTACCAATGGTATTGAGTCCGTCCGAAAGAACTCCCAGGACGATGATAGGTACGAACGTTTGGAATCTTCAAACGGGAGTCCGTATTTCAATCTAAGGGCTACCAATGGTCAGGTTATCGGTACCAGTGAGATGTACTCCTCATTCAGTGCCATGGAGAATGGCATTGCCTCGGTCAAGAACAATGCCCCGGGTGCAACCGTGGAGGATCTGACCTGATAAAGTCCATGGTCAAATTCCGTTCTTACCATTGAAAAGCTGTCCGTCAAAGGGACAGCTTTTTTTGGGTTGTGTTAACCTTGCCAAATGATTTTGGGGTATCGGACTTCATGCGCTCTTTCAGGGCCTGACGGCGTTTGTCGTAAATCCAAACCCTGAGCCGTTTCAGCAATGTCTCCTCATAGGAAGAAAGCTTCTCCGGGGCTATTTCGACCATGGCCTCCAATTGCCCCGCATTCTTAAAGGTCTTGGCGTATTGCAGTCCACACCAGGTATAGATGTTAACCCATTCCCCGGGCATTGGGGCCTCCAAGGTACGGGGCATCATATAGGCCACTACCTCGGTCAGCGAAGCCATTGGCTGTCCCTGCATCTGGGTCAACAGGCGGGCCAGGGTGATGTTGTTGAGCAGGTGTTTGGGCACGGCATCCTGCCAGGAGTTCGGATAGACGATGATGGGACTGGTCAGGCAATCCATGAAATCGAAGACAAAATCAGACTGGGCCTGTTTAGGGGGGCTTTGTTTGGGTCTGGGTTGTGCCAAGGGCTCTAAATCAAAGCCGAAATCGAGTTGGTGAATTTCCGGATGTTCCATGATGATTACTTTTAGGTTCAACATTATTTTCAGGACCAACCAAACGGAAGCGAAAATTTTGGCGGGGCAAGGAAACGGAATAAATTGGCCTGCCGATAGGCAGGTGGTGGGAGGGGAGTGGCTTTATGCCGTCCCTTGTCCGAGAAATATTTTCCGGGTTTATCTTGTGGAAATAATGGTGGGATACTTTTTAAATACTATTGTTCCATTGGAAGCAGGGGCAAAGCGGACTTAACCCCTTCCTTTTTGTGGCACGATGCTGACCGGGAAGTGTAGTGTCCTATTCCAGGCCATTCCGGAATAGGCAGCAGAACGGGAGCAAAAAGGAAGGGGTTGTGTCCAAGACTATTTTGACGATGCGCATTTCTCGAATTGGAGTCAACGGAAAGTAGGGGAATGGGCTGAGGAAGTGGTTACTTCTAAATTATTTGGATAGGTAATGGAACCGTAAAATTATTTAGATTTTTTTAAGAGTTTTTTATTAACTTGGGAACTGTTTTTTTAACAGCCATATTCTTATTAAATGTAAAACCGGCTTTGCCTTGTGTTAAAGCAAAAGTCCCCTCTTCGACCGGTTTGGAAAAGGAATTAGATTTACAATATCGTTTTGATTAAGGAAAGATGGAACAATCACTCCATTTATTTTACATCAATTGAGATTAATTGTCCAATAATAAAATAACACGTCCCATGGAAATTGTACTGAAGAGAAATTTGCAAAACTCGGGCATAGCCAACCAAAATGGAAGTATATGCTTAGAAAAGTTCAGTATATAAACAAGTTGGCATTAATATTAAAAACTGAATGGAAGTAAAATACCAAGTATTCGTAAGTTCGACTTATAAAGATTTAGTAGAGGAAAGACAAGAGGTTATGCAAGCTCTATTGGAATTGGATTGTATACCTGTTGGTATGGAATTATTTCCTGCGGCTGACGATGACCAATGGACTCTAATAAAAGGATTGATTGATGATTGTGATTACTACATTCTAATTGTTGGTGGAAGATATGGTTCAGTAAATCCAGAGGGTATAAGTTATACTCAAATGGAATATGAATATGCAATGGAAAAGGGAATTCCAGTAATTTCTTTTTTACATAAAAATCCTGAAAATATTGCAGTTGGCAAATCAGAAAGCGAAAAAGCATTAAAAAAGAAGTTGGAAGATTTCAAAAAAATAGTTCAACAAAAAATGTGTAAATACTACGAGAGCCCAATTGAATTAGGTTCTATCGTGAGTCGAAGTTTGGTCAGATTAATTAAAGATAAACCACAACCTGGTTGGGTTAAAGCCACATACCTTCCGACAGAGGATAGTACAAAAGAGATATTAGAATTAACTAAACAAGTTGAAAATTTAAAATTAGAATTAGAAAAATCTAAAACCAAAGCACCTGAAGGAACAGAGTTTCTAAGTCAGGGAGACGATAAAATAGAAGTTAACTTCACCTTTAAGGCACAAGGAGATTGGCGAACTGGAAATGAAAGCTATTCAGTGAGTACTCAAATAAGTTGGGATGAAATTTTTGGAGAAATTAGTCCGCTAATGATTGACGAAACTTCTGAAAGACCAATAAGGGTTAAGCTCAATGAGCTAATTAGGAATAAAACTTTTAAAGAGTTATCTGAAAAAGTCAAAAAAGATGAAAGAGTACCTACCGAATTTAGCATTAAAGACACTGATTATCAAACAATAAAAATCCAATTGAGAGCACTAAACTTAATGACAGAAAGTATTAGAAAAAGAGGTGTTAGAGATACTGCTACGTATTGGACATTAACGCCATATGGAGATACTGTAATGACAAGATTGAGAGCAATTAAAAGAAAACCAGAATAAATACTAATGCCAACAAATGGCTATAAGTAATTGCTTGTTCTCGCCTACTTCTGAAAATCCTCGCGGATTTTCAGTTTGGTGCGTACTTGCAAAGTAAAGTACTAAACCACGCAACTACTCATAGCCGAAACCGTTGTAAGGCATTTGAAATAAACTATGGAGCAAAATACTTTAAAGAAATTAAGACTACTAATTCCAGGTATAATTGGAGTTATTATTGGTACTTATTATTATTTCATAATAACAGGCAAATCATTCGAAGAAATAGAATTTAAAGAATATTCAATTCCACTTCTTATAGCAATTGCTTTTGGGACATTATTTTACTTAACAGACATAAGGTTTTTAATTACAAATTTCTCACATAAAAAAATTGACTTGAATATTAAAAACCATATGATTAAGCTATACACCAAAAGCTTAACAGATGAACAAAAGCAATTTTTATATAAAAATAATAGACTGAAAAGCGTATTCTATAATATAATTGATAATGATGAGTCTTTAAAGAAAAAACAAACTAATGTTTATTTCAATGGTCTTATTTGGACATCGACTGCTGATTTAGTTTTGATTAGTTTCTTATTCGCATTAGTATTTTTAGTTTCTATTATGATTTTCAAGGAGGTAGCTGACCCACTTCTGATGGGCGGTTTTATTTTAATACTAATATCTCTAATTTCATTAGTTGCACACGTTTTAGCTTTTCTAAAACATATTAAACTTTCTAATGAACAAATCGAATATATTGAAACACATCACATTAATAGAGTAGATGAAATAATTGATGGTATGATAAATAACATTTGATTTAATGACTGAAGGAGATAAAAAAGCTATAGAAATGATAATTGAAGAATATCAAAAAAATGATATTCCTTGGTTTATAGGCTATAGTGGTGGCAAAGATTCTTCCTCTATGCTTTCATTAGTATTCAATGCTCTAATGAAAGTAAATAAATTTCACAAAGATGTTACTGTAATGTATTGTGATACTGGAGTAGAAAATCCGATAGTCACTGATTACGTTTTTGAGACTTTTGAGAATTTAAAGAAAGAATGCTCTATACATAACATACCTCTAAAGTTTAAAATCCTTAAACCAAAATTAAACGATAGGTTTTTTGTTAAAGTAATAGGTCGTGGATATCCTACGCCAACTAATATTTTCCGATGGTGTACTGATAAATTGAGAATAAATCCAGTAAAACAATTAATTGAAAAAGATGACAAGGCTATTATTTTACTTGGAATAAGAAATACAGAGAGCGAACAAAGAGACAGAACCATTGAAAAGCACAAAACGGCAAACGAGTATTATTTGAAACAAAATGGCTCATCAAATAAAATTATTTTTAGCCCAATTATTAATCACACATTAGAAGATGTATGGTTGACTTTGAGATACTCTGATTTACCGAAAAGTATTGATTTCTCTAAAATTAGAGATATCTACCAAGATGCTGAATCCGAATGTCCAGCTTACAAAGAAACAAAAGGTTCGTCTTGCGGTAACTCAAGGTTTGGATGTTGGACTTGTACAGTTGTCAGAAAAGACAAATCAATGGGAAATCTAATTGATAATGGTTATTCGGAATTAAAAGAATTATATGAATTTCGGAACTGGATTTCGGAATTTAGGGATAATGAAAAATATCGCTGTGATTTTAGAAGAAACGGTGTTAAAGGATTAGGTCCAATAACATTAGAAGGACGAGAGATTATTTTAAATAAATTATTGCAAACCGAAAAAGAAAGCGGATTGAATTTGATAAGTGATGAAGAAATCCAAAGGATATATGAACTTTGGGAAATTGATAAATCCAATAAAAAATATAAAGAAAAAAACGCCTTACAACAAAGATGGCTATAAGTAATTGCTTGTTCTCGCCTACTTCTGAAAATCCGTGAGGATTTTCAATTTTGTATGTACTTGCAATGTTAACCGCTAAACCACGGAACCATTGATATGAGGAGACCGCTAATTGAATTTTTAAATGAATTTATAAAATGGATGACAAGAAAATAATAGACGATAGAATAAGCACCAAACTGAGTGATGTAAATAACTTAAATGTCTCAGAAATACGGTCTCATATAATTGTAACCATTAATCAATTTGAATATTATTGCTCCCTTATATTACTTTCATACTTTGAACCAAAAAAAGACAAAGAATATGATTTTGTTAAAGTTTTATTAAATGGCAGTATTATTGGATTTGGTGGGAAAGTCAAGCTTTTGCGTAGCCTCTCAATAATTGATGAAGATGAATTTTCTCGATTAATGCAACTCGCCAATATAAGGAATGGTTTTGCTCATTCATTACACTTTGAAACTCTTAATGAAGATAATAATATGGAAAATGGAGAGATTACAACTAGACTTCAACACTCACTTGAAATCCTTAGTAATAAGGGTGAAATTGAATTAAAAAATATGAAGGAATGGTTCGAAGTCTTTATGGATAAATCTGATTATTTTTTGTATTGGTTACCTCAAATTTATGAGGACTACAGGATAAATGGTGAAATTAAGAAAGTAAGCAAACAAGATAATTATCGAATTCGTAGATAATATATCGCTTTAAAGAAAATAGAAACAATGGTACTACATAAACCTTGGTCTTGAACTTCGGGGTAAATTTTCTTCGTGTCATATTGAGTAAACTTAACTTACTGTCCTAATTTTTTGGGGAATTATACTTTTATTCCCTCTACTATTTGGTCTTAACCATTACCCCTGAAATTTGCCTGGGGTCCGGTTTCAGCGGCTGTTTTTTGGTGGCCATAACCTCTAAACTATAATGCCCAAACTCCTCGGTCACCGTTCCATAACAGGCATAGATACCCTTACCATGAATGGGTGTTTGGTCCATGGCCTGCGGAAAGTGGACACAATCAAAGAAATTCCCCTCCAGGTCGAGCATGGTGGTAAAGCGCATGACCTCCCCCTTGGAGGTGGTATTGGTGCGGGTATGCACCATGGCTCCATAGACCAGTATCTTTTTGTTCAAATGGTCCGGAAAATCTTTGTAAACAAGCCGGCTCTTTGGCTCCCCGTCCATCAGGGCATAGTACCCGCACAAGGGGAAACTCAATAGTTCCAGTTGGTCGTAGGCATCCTCAACGGGGTGGGAGGGCAACTGGGGCAACTTGAAGTTCCGGTGCCTGGGCTTGAACAGCAGTGTTTGGGGCGTGCGTTTCCCATAGGCCCGGGTCTTGAACACCGCATGCCAAAGGACTTCCTTTTTTGGGATGCCAAAACATCGGAAGGCATCGATACGCACCAATATGGAGAGCTGTTCGATGGAGATGGGCACCCGGTCGATAAAATCATCAAAGTCCCGGAACTTGCCATGGAGCTGCCGTTCGGTCAGCAAGCGCTGGATGACAGGCCGTTCAAGATCCCTCAGGTTTCCCAATCCCAGGTAGATGTTACGGCCATGTATGACATTGATATGGTCGCTCAGGTTGATACAGGGCGGGAGGATGGAAGCCCCCCACATTTTGGCCTCATGGACATAGAGCTCCATATCGTAAAAGCCACCGCCATTGTTGAGCACTGCCACCATGAACTCCAGCGGAAAATAACACTTCAGGTAAAGGCTCTGGTAGCTTTCCACGGCATAGGAGGCGGAATGTCCCTTGGCAAAGGCATAGCCCGCAAAACTCTCGATCTGCTCCCAGACCATGTTGGTCAAAGCGGCATCGTGACCCCTTTCCTTACAGTTGGCAAAGAACTTGGTCCTTACGGCCTGGAATTCCTCTCTTGAGCGAAACTTGCCGCTCATGCCCCTGCGCAGGACATCGGCCTCACCCAGGTCCAGCCCTGCGAACAGGTGGGCCACTTTCAGCACGTCCTCCTGATAGACCATGATGCCATGGGTCTCGGGCATGATTTCCAGGAGAATGGAATTAGCCTGCTTCCGGCGTTCCGGTTCCCGCTCCCTACGGATATATTCATCCTTCATCCCAGAGGAGGATACCCCGGGGCGGATGACGGAACTGGCGGCCACCAGCCCGAGGTAGTCATGGGTGCCCAGTTTTTTCATCAGTCCCCGCATGGCCGGGGACTCCACATAATAGGCCCCTATGGCCCGGCCCTCGCTCAGCAGGCGGTTGATGTTGGGGTCCCGTTTGAGGCGTTCCACATCCTTGATGTCCCACAGTTCCGCTTCGGGCCGGTTCTGCCGGATAATCGAGACGGCCTCCTTGATCTTGGCCAGTCCACGTTGTCCCAGGATGTCGAACTTGAATATGCCCACATCCTCGGCAATAATCATATCGAACTGTACCGTCGGAAACCCTTTGGGTGGTAGGGTAGTGGCAGAATAATAGTGTTCGGACCGGTCCAAGATTAAGATTCCCGAGGAATGTACGCTGACGTAGTTGGGCATACCATGAATATAGGTGGCGTATTTCAAAACCAGTTTGGAGAGCTCATCCAGGCCGTCGTGTTGGATACGGTTCGAGACCAGTTTGTCAATCTCTTCCTTGGGCAGTCCGAACACCTTGCCCAGTTCCCGGACGGCGGCCCGGTACTTAAAGGTGTTATAGGTTCCCAGCAGGGCCACATGGTCAAAACGTTTAAAGATATAGGCCGTGACATCGTCCCGGTCCCATGTCGAAAAATCAATATCGAAATCGGGGGGCGAGGCCCGAAAGGGGTTGATGAACCGTTCGAAATACAGGTCCAGTTCGATGGGGTCCACATCGGTGATACAGATGAGATAGGCCACCAGGCTATTGGCCCCGCTGCCCCTTCCCACATAGGGATAGTCCCTGGACCGGGCATAGGAAACAATGTCGTGGTTGATCAGGAAATAGGATACGAAGTCCAGTTTCCGGATGGTTTCCAGTTCCCGTTCCATCCGTTCCCTGACGGTGTCGGAAGGATTGGCATAACGCCTGGGCAGCCCTGCTTCGGCGAGTTCCCGCAATTTTTGGAAATCGGCCTCTTTCGAGTCCAGGAAGCGGGATTGGTTCTGGGAGATTCTGTCCTTGCCAAACCCGAAATCAAGGGTACAGTCCTCCAGCAATTTGCGGGTGTTGGCCAAGATGTGGGGAAAGTCGGCCAACAGTTCTTCCACTTCCGGAACGGGACGCATGGTATCGTCCTGACTGCCTTGTTCCGATTGGGGCAGTTTACTGAGCAGGGTATTCAGCCCGATGGCCCTGAGCAACCGATGGGTATTAAAATCCTTTTTGTTCCTGAAAGTCACGGGCTGCAAGAGCACCAGTCTATCGTGATCATCCCGGTAATGGGAAAAGCGCAGTTTGCGGAGTTCCCCCAGGGATACCCCTATAAACTCACAATCCCGGAACCGGGTCCGTTCCTCTTTCAGCACCTTTTCAAAGGGATGGATGATATAGGCATTAGCAAAGGCAGGGGCATCAGGGGCTATGGGCTTTCCCGAATGCAGGTGCCCGGACAGAAAGGCATTGAGTTCCCGGAAGCCTTCATGGTTTTGGGCCAGTGCGACAAACTGCTGCTGATTGCCGTTCCTGAAATCAATGCCCACCACGGGCTTGATGCCCTGTATCCGGGCCAAGCGCACAAAGTTCATGGCCGCAGAGGTATTGTTGATGTCGGTCAATGCCAGTGCCCGGACCCCATGGGCTTCGGCCAGGGCCAACAGTTCCGCTTCGGAAAAAGTTCCGTAGTTCAGGGAGTAATATGAATGGCAGTTCAGGTACATTATTGCTGTCTATGGGCCAATAAAACAGGGGGCTTTCCATCAAAAGGGTTCCCGCCCCTTCCGATGGTACGGGCACCCAGGGCCGAGGCCCGCATCAGGGCGGATTCCCCGAAGCGGTTGCGAATCTTGTCCATGGCCTGGTAGAGGTCCAGGCGCTTGTCGCTGTCCTCGAACAGGTCTATCTGGTAATGGCCGCCCACGATATGGCTGTAGTTGACCCCTACCAACCGGATGAGCATCCTGCGCTGGTACAGGGTATGGAACAATTCCCGGACCAGGGGGATAAGGATGTGGTCGGCACTGGTATAGGGTATGCGTTTCTGTTTGGTATAGGTCTGGAAATCGGAATACCGAATTTTAATGCTGACACAGCCCGTCATTTTCTGGCCACGCCGCAATTGGTAGGCCAGGTTCTCGGCCATGGCCACCAGTGTGGTTTCCAGTTTGTCCATATCAATGGTGTCCCTTCCGTAGGTACGCTCGGAAGAAATAGATTTTCGTTCATGGAAGGGGACAAGGGGCGGGTTATCCAGTCCGTGGGCCCGCATCCAGATGGTACGCCCGTGCGCACCAAAGCCACTTTCCATCATTTCCAGGGGCAGTTCCTGAAGGGTGCGGATGGTGGTGACCCCCATATTGGACAACAGCCCATAGGTCTTTTCCCCGACGGAGGGCAGTTTCCGGATGGAGAGCGGGGCCAGGAACTCCCTTTCATAGCCCAGGTCGATCTTCATCTGGTTGTTGGGCTTGGCCTCCCCGGTGGCCACTTTGGAGACCACCTTGTTCTTGGACAGTCCGAAGGAGATGGGCAGCCCGGTTTCCTTCAATATCCGCTGCCGTAGTTCTGAAGCATACTTATAACAACCGAAAAAGCGGTCCATGCCCGAAAGGTCAGCATAGAACTCGTCCACGCTGGCCTTTTCAAAAACGGGCACACTTTCCCGGATAATTTCTGTGACATTATCCGAAAACTTCATATAAGTGCCTGCATTGCCCTTGATGACCGTGGCCTCCGGGCAGAGCCTGCGGGCCACTTTCATGGACATGCCCGAATGCACCCCGAAACGCCGGGTCTCATAGCTGCATGCCGCCACAACCCCCCGGTCGCCCAGGCCACCGACAAGTAGGGGCCGTTTCATCAAACGGGTGTCCAGCAGTCGTTCACAGGACACGAAAAAGGTGTCCAGGTCCATATGGAGAATTGTAGTGCTCATCATCAAAAATATGGATATATTCCAAGTAAATGGAAAATATCCAAAATTACAAAAGAAGAAACGTTGTTTCCAAACTTTAACAATTTTACTTATCTTATTAGTGTTTAATCCACCTCGATATGTGTTACTCTACCAGACAGACCAGGGAACGCAAGGAACTGGAGAAATTGTTGTCGGTCAAGGCCATGTACGGTGACCTTGACACCGACCTGGAACTCATTTATTTTCATGCCAACGGATGGAGCCACCCGGTGATGTGGGCCGTGACCCAGGAGGAACCCCGGTACCTGTTACCGACCATGTGGGGCATTATGCCACCTCGGGAAAACCAGCGGGATTATAAGGCATACTTCAGCAATCCCAAGACCTTTGGGGGACTGAACGCCAAGTCCGAAAAACTCTTTGATCATTTTATCTACCGGTATTGTTGGGAACAGCAGCGCTGTCTGATTCCCGTGGATGGCTTTTTTGAACCGCACAACACCCATGTAAAGGTCAAGGGCAAGGATTTTAAGGTCCCGTTTTATTTCCGACGGAAGAACGGGGATCCCTTGTACCTGGCGGGCATCTATACCAATACCGCGGATGGCCGCAGGACCTTTACTGTATTGACCAAGGAGGCCGGTCCGAAGTATGGGGAGATTCACAATGAAAAAAAAAGAAGGCCTGTCATCATGGATGAAGAAAATCTGGAATCCTGGCTATACCCCGGTAACACGGAATCCGATGTACAGGACATTATGGAGGACGACCTGTGGGAAGGGGAACTGGAAGCTTACCCGGTAACACGCGACCTGTACAGCAGGAGTGTGGATTCCAACTATCCGGGAATAATTGAAAAGGTGGACTACCCGGAAGTATCCATTGAGTACTGAGAAAGAAAACCCTGATGGGAAAGCAAAAGAAGAAATATCCGGAGATTACCAGAGGCCAGTTCTTTAAGGTGGACGGGGAATTTTATGAGATCATCGATATCAAGGTCACCTCGGTGGAATCGCCGACAAAGTTCATGACCATGCTATATTTCAGGAGTAAAGATCCGGACAGTGAGAAACCATTCTTCAGTGAACAGGTCGAAACGGTCCTTTCAGACCCTGCTTTCGAACGGGCTGTCATCTGGAACTACGCAAAACTCAGGGAATGGTGCCAAAAGGTCCCGGGAGGGGTCAGCACCCGCCTACAGAATATTCTATGGCGCATTTGCAATGAGGAGGATGAAGTATCTCCCTTGATGTTGACCAAAGAAGAGTTTCTGACTATAGAGAACGCCGGGGAAAAAACATGGAAGGAATTCGAAAGGGCCAAAAGGCTCTGTCCTGAAGGTTCCATAAAATAAATAAGGGCAAATAAAGGTTTCCCTGGACGATGGAATTAAAGCTCCATACATCTCCATTGCATAATAAAAAAAGAACCCCAGTGTGAATAAATAAAAAAGAGTCCGGTTTCCCCGAACCCTTTTAATATCACCCATTCTGAGGACTAACCTTTCAGGGCCTTGACCTGTTGCTGAAGTTCCTTGATCCGCTCCATCAACCTTTTCTCCCGCTTTTTCCTGTCCTTGTCGTACCGGACCTCGATGGCTTCGATATCCTTTTTATGGTACTCCTTCATGGCCGAATAAAAACTGATATTGGTCCAGTCATTGGTATGGTTGCTTTCCCCGAAATGCACCTGTTTGGTGAGCAGTAAACGGATGAGCCTGTTGAGGGTCGCCTCTTTAAAGTCCTTCCTGAAATGGGCCACGATCTCTTCCCTGGACATATTGCCCGTATCCCCGAAGAAGTTTTGAAAATACTGGCTTTGATCGTGGTATCCGATATTGTTCTGGTATAGGGAGATGGCAAAGGCGGCCATTTCGTCAGTGGACAGGGGTTTGTCCATATTGATATATTCGGTATCGCGTACCATCTGTACCACTTCCTCGAAGAGTTTGTTGTTCTCGATCTCTTTTTTGCGATCTTCCCGTGCCTCGATTTTGGCAATCTGCTCTTCCGGGGTACACTCGTCCATCCTCCGTTTTTCCAGGGGTAGGGCATGGGCTTCTTCCTCCTCGGCTGTTTCTTTGACCTTTACATAGATCTCCTCTGTGTGGTAGGAATCGGTGTGGATAAAGAACCCATGTTCAAATCCATGGTCTTCGGCGGTATCGAAACGTTCCTGTGCCAGCATGTGTTCCTGCATGGCTTCATCCAGTTCGTCTTGTAGTTCCTCGTCGTTGAGATCACGGTATTGGTTTTCCTCCTTGATACTTTTCAGGGTCGGTTCTACGGGTTTTTCAATGATTTCCAAAGCGTCGGGAAGGTGGACGGTGAACCCGTGTTCTTCCAAATGGGCGATGAACAACTGGTTGCGTTCCTCGTCCTTCCAATAGTACCTGATCTTGGGAACCAGTCGGAACCCTTCCTTTTTGGCCCTTTCGATGAGATTCATCAAGGTTTTGGTCTTCTTGTTCTCGAAACAGGCCGTGCGGGTACAAACCATGTGGCCTTCCCCGAAGAGATTGCCCTGGTTGGCGGCGTTAAAAGGACAGAGGGTACAGGACCCGGCCTTGGGGAGCAATTTGTCGTCGGCGAGGTCGAAGGGTGCCTTGGACAGGTCAAAGGTCTGGTTGTCCACCATCCGCTTGACTTGGTTGGCGTTGAACTTCCCTTCGAGACTTTCCAGCATCATCTGTTGTTCCCCGGGTTCAAAAAGCGCGACGGCCACACCGAGGCCCAGGGACATTTCTCCAGTCCTGACAAATGCCTTGAACCCTTCGATCAGGCCTGCCAGTTTGAGGCGTTGCCTAACGAAGTTTTCCGAGCGGCCCAACCGTTTGGCGATTTCCATGGGGTCGTACCTATCCGTAAGGAAGGCAATGGCCTCCGCTTCTTCGGTGGGTTCCACATCCTTGCGTTGTAGGTTCTCGATGATCTGTACCTCCAGAACATCGTTGTCGGCATATTCCCTGACCATGGCCGGAATGGTCTTTAGTCCCGCCAGCTTACTGGCCCGAAACCGGCGTTCCCCCATCACGATGATGAAGTTCTTTCCAGTCTTCCGGACGGTGATGGGCTGAAGTACGCCATACTCCTTAATGCTCTGGGCAAGCTGTTGGAGACTCTCGCCGTTGAGGGTCTTCCTGGGTTGGTCGGGATCGATGGCAATTGATGCCAGATCCAGGTTCTGGACCTGTAGGGGAGTGCCCTTCCCCACATTTGTTTTGGAGTTGACCGGGCCGGCTTTTTTCCTCGCTGCGGTTTTCCGGGTTACCTTTTGTTTTGTCTTAGTTTCCATGATACATGAATTTATGGTTAAACAATATTTGAGGATTGCACCAAGCGGAAGACAAATTTTTGGAGCGGGAAGGAAACGGAATAAAAAGTGAGGGAGGAACGGCTTTATGCCGTCCCTTGTCCGAGAAAAGTTTGCGAGCTTAACTTTCGGGGATATTGTATGAGCATATATAATAGTACTGTTTTTGTCCTTGAACTACTGCTAAAGCTGACTTTTCATCCTGACCCATTATATGGAACGAAACTCCGGTTTCCATTTTAGATCTTTTTGGGAATATTTAGTATATTGGGTGTTTGTTTTTAACAGCCTTATTCTTATTAAAGTAAAAACCGGTTTTACTGGATGTTGCCAGTAAAAAGTCCCCCCTTCGCCTGGTTTAAAATGAAATTGGATATGCGATAGTGTATTGAAAAGGATAAAAACTCATTAAATGTTCCTTTAGTCCGCCACAAAGCGGGAAAAAACCGATAAGGGTTCCACATATAATCAAGTTAACGGCAATTTGAATAGCAACAAATGACAACTCAAGACATAATTTCAGCAATTGGACTAATTGGAATAGGAGGACTTATTAAAGGTCTTTTTGACTTTTTCATTGCTGAAAGAAAAAGAAAATCTGAAACAAAACATCAATTTAAAGAGATTAGATATAAGGCCATTATACTCCTTTGCTATGCATACGTCAACTTTGATGAAGAAGGAACAAATCTTATAGTTCAGAGACCGGATATCAATTCAAGGGAAAGATTATTCAATGAATTGAACGCGGAATGGATTAATATGACCCTTTATGCTTCAGATAAAGTTTTATTAGCTATGAAAAAATTTCTTGAATCCTTAAACCCACCAGAATTTAATGAATTGATTTTGACGATGAGGAAAGATCTTTATGGAATTAAGACCAGTATTAAAATGGATAATTTAAACCTGCTAAAAGTAAATAAGTCATGAACTATAGAAAAGCTGAAATTGTGCTTAGTCTAAGAAAGTTCTAATATCCATCAATTATACTCTTGAAAAGTTAAAATATATGAATCAATTACAATTTGATGAATTTCTGAGGTCTGTTGCAATAAGTAAGAATGATACCTATGCTCTTTTATTTGGAGCCGGGACTTCAATTAGCTCAGGAATTCCTTCAGCAAATGATTGCATTTGGGATTGGAAAGGAGCAATTTATAAAAGTAATAACTCTTCAACTAATGACTGGATAGACAACTATAGAAATCCTAAAGTTCAGAAAACTATACAAGCATGGTTGGACAATCAAGGTTGTTATGTAGAGAATGGGAGTAAAGATGAGTATTCATTTTATGCTAAGAAGTGTTTCCCAATAGATAAGAATAGAAGCCAATATTTTCAAAAAATTTGTTCAAACGTAAAACCCGCTATTGGGTATAGAACTATTCCTTTATTAGCTAAGCAGGGAATATTGGATTCTGTTTGGACTACGAATTTAGATGATTTGGTTATGAATTCTTGTGTACTTGGTGGTGTGCAAGGGATAGAAATATCACTGGATACAGTAAACCGAATAAATCAACGAACTCAGAATAGAACGGAGTTGCCAATTATAAAACTACATGGCGATTTTAAATATGGTGACTTAAAAAATACAGATGAAGAATTACAAAGGCAAGATGAAACCTTTAGACAAAAGCTTATTGATTATTTAAGTGATAAACATTTAATTGTTCTCGGTTATAGTGGCCGAGATTTGTCGTTAATGAATGCTTTAAAAGATGCTTATTCTAAAAAAGGTGGCGGTATATTGTTTTGGTGTGGTTACCACAATAATTATAGCAAAGATGTTTCGGATTTAATCGAACATGCGAATAAAAACAACAGACAAGCGTTTTATGTGCCCACTGATGGTTTTGATAATACCATGCTCAACATTACCAAGTTAGTAGTTGAAGGGGATTCTGAATTAAAAAAAGAACTTACTACAATACAACAATCAAATAAAAGTAATGGCGTATTTACCCCATTTAATTTAAAACTACCAAGGATTAATAAGGTATTGAAAAGTAATTGTTTTCCATTAAAATTCCCTGATGAAGTCTTTGTCTTTAATGCAAATTTGGAAGGAAAACCATGGGAAATTGTTAATGATATCGCTCTCAAAAATAGTGATATATCAGCGATACCATATGAAGATAAAATATGGGCTTTTGGCACTTTGGAAGTCGTGAAAGTAGCTTTTGCTTCAGTTATTTCAGGGGATATCGCTAGAAAGCCATTAGCAGATACTAGAATTTATCATTCAGGGATAAATTCTCTAATGTTAACAGCAATATGCAAACTTTTGGCATTACCTAAAGGTTTAAAAACAAATTTTAAGGATAAAATATGGTCGGACCAATATCAAAATATCGCCAACCAAAAGGTATATAATGCAATAAAGCTGTCAATAGAGAAAGTAAATGGCGAGTTTTATCTCACTCTTAATCCTAGTTTTAAATTGGAAAAGGATGACATTGCAAAAGATATAATTCAGAAGGTAGGTATTTCATTTTATCATAAAATTTGGAATAGTAAATTCAATGATTATGTTGAAAAATGGAGAAAAATACTGTTTACAAAAGAGAAATATGAATTTCCAGATAATTCTGGTAGTGGATTTAGTTTTAAAATTGGCAAAGCTCCAATCTTCACTAATATCTGTGACTTAAATAATGGTTATACCAACCCTCACAATGTCCCTAAAAGTTTTATTAAACTTCGAGGCATACAATTTAAAGAATCTTCATTGTTATTTTCAACAAAACATGGGAATAACCATGCTACAGATATCCATCCTATGCGCGGGTTAATTGAGAATAAACCTTTTGAAACAAATTTGAATACATTCTTGGATACTACCATCAAATTAGGTGTAATTTCCCCAGACGAAGATTCAAAGACTGTATTTGAATTCCTATCTAAACAGAATCAAGAGATCCCAAAATTTAGTGAAAAGGAAGATTATATTATTGATTTCAAGGGCTTCTATAATACATATGGTTTAAGTCTTAATATACCAGAGCCCGAATCAAATGATTGGGAAACTATTCCTGAACCAAAAAGTAATATTATTCAGGAAAACATTCATGAAATAAAACGAAATATTTGTGATAAAATCACGAAGCTGAATGCTTCTGGCAATCAAAATGTTTTGATAATATATATACCCGAAAGATGGGAAAGCTTCACTGGTTATCATGAAAACGGAGAATCATATGATTTACATGATTATATTAAGGCATTCTGTGTTGAGAAAAGAGTTACGTCACAATTTATTCGTGAAAAGACTATAAAGGATACGAAACAGAGTTGTCAAATTAATTGGTGGTTATCATTATCATATTTTGTTAAATCTTTAAGGACACCTTGGATATTAAGTAATACCGACAAAACGACTGCCTTTGCTGGAATTGGTTATAGTATTGATTCAAAGCGAGATGATAAAGGTCACATAATTCTAGGATGCAGTCATATTTATAGTTCTACTGGTGAAGGTTTAAAATATAAATTATCTAAGATAAGTAACGAGAAGATTCAATGGAGACACAAGAAACCGCACTTGGGTTATGATGATGCCTATGAATTTGGTAAAAATGTTATAAACCTTTTTTATGAATCAATGAATGAATTACCCAAGAGAGTTGTGATTCATAAAAGAACCTTCTTTACAGCAGAAGAGAAACAAGGTATTTTGGATAGTTTGTACGATAATACGAATATTGATTCAGTGGATTTGGTTGAAATTAACTTCGAAGATGATATTAAATATGTTTCTAGCAAAATTAGAAATGGCAAAACAGAAATTGATGGTTATTCTGTTTCTAGGGGAACCTGCATACAATTAAATGCAAGTGAAGCACTTCTTTGGGCACATGGAGTTGTTCCTTCTGTAAAAAATCCTAAGTTCAATTTCTATCCAGGTGGCCGGTATATACCTAAACCACTAAGGATAATAAAGCATCATGGTACAGGAAGTTTAGAACAAATTGCAAATGAAATTTTAGGCTTAACCAAAATGAATTGGAATTCATTGAATATGTATTCTCAGTTACCCGCAACTATTTCATCTTCAAATGATATTGCAAGAATTGGTAAACTGATTGAAAACAAAGAAAAAATAGATTATGACTATAGGTACTTTATTTAATTTAAAGTACATCTAAAGAAATGGGGTGGATTGGTTGCTATTTGTAGTTGTTTTAGAATTCGGAGGGGGATTCCCGAATGGGGCTTGAACCACTTGGAGAAATAGGTTTTGCCTTCGAACACCATAGCAAATTCGATTTTGGCCATTGAATTGCCAGAAAGCATCATTATTCTAATTGTCTTAAGTAGCAATCGTTCATTTGATGAGTTTACTGGTATTTTTCCCAAGGCTGTACGATCCGGTTCAAATGCTTTGTTGGATGTACATCCTTTCGGCGTAAAGGAATGGGATTTGCTTTTGATGAAATGTTGTGGCAAGTGGACCTTAACATGCTAGTGAAAAAATTTGAAAGTTTAAAATGATATTTATTTAAACGCAACATAATGAATGAAAAAGTAAGGGCATATCTTATTGAAGCAGCAAGGCAGAAAGAAAAGTTTGTTTTTTACAGCAATGTGGTTAAGGATTGCGGTTTGGATATAGATATCAGTACCGAATTAGGAAGAAGGCAATTGAGTCAAGTTCTAGGAAAAGTCTCAGAATACGAAAACAAGCAGATGCCGCCAAGACCATTGTTGAGTGCTCTTGCTATTTACAAATTTCCAAAAGGGGACTATCATGGTGATGGCTTTTATAGAATTGCAGAGCAATTGGGAATTGGAAAGCACAAAGACCTAAAAGCTGATATGTTTGGCATTAAAGAAGCTGATAAATGTCGCAACTTTTGGCAACAGGAAAGCAATTTTATAAAGTTTGCTTCTCCGTATAACGAAAGTAGACTAAAGAATGAAATGAAATTCTTCAATCTGGAAGAGTTAGACTTTTTAAGGCGTTGGCAATTGAGACCTTACAATTCAAAAGATAAGGTGCATACTGAAGCTAAGGAATTTATAATGAATACGATTTGGAAAAAAAGTATCTACTTAGGAAAAGAAATAACAAATCAATTGCCAGACTTTACCATGGAAGTGAAAAAGATCTGGCACAAATTGGGAAGGAAAGAGGAAGCAGGAAAGAAGGTTCCTGCAATACAGTTCAAGCATTATACGTGGGTTAAAATTGGACGAAACATTAATAGGGGCAAACAGATTTTTTTCACATTCGGTGTTGATGCTCATCCAGACACGGAAGCATTCGTGTATAAACTTGATTGCCAAAGAATACGAGGAGAAAATCTTTCGAAGCTTCAAATAGAGTTGTTCAATTCATTAATTCCTAACACATCGAGGTGGAATACTATTGCTTTTGAGGATTTGGTAAATCTAAATTGGCAATCACTCACCACCATTTGTGTGAATTTTATAAACCAAAACCTGACCTACTATGATGCGGCTATAGACGCAGTTTATAATGGATTAATCCAACCAACAATTTTCAAGAACAAGCTTTTAAAACGAGAAAAACCCAAAAATGGCTATGAAAAAATGCCCGAAAGTAAAAAGGAATTTAACGGAATTGATGTGGATTTTCATAGCAAGGCCAAAGAGCAAAAGGAATTAGGGAATAAAGGAGAAGAATTGGTGAAGTTGAGTGAAATTGAATTCCTAAAGAGGAAGAAGTTGTTCAGTGAAGCTAACAGGGTTAAGATAGTAAAGGACGGTGAAGGTTATGATGTATTCTCATATGATGAATTTGGGAATGAAAAGTTCATAGAAGTCAAAACAACGACTGGAAAAGAATATACGCCATTCTTTCTTAGTGAAAATGAAATTGAATTTATGCATTTACATAAAAAACAATACTGTATATATCGGGTTTTCAATTTTGATGTAGAAAATAATTTTGCAGAGTTTTATGAATTAAGTGGGGACATAGAAAGTCAATTGCTAATGAAGCCGACCCAGTATAAAGTTTTGATAAAGAAAGAAGTTTGATCGAATTTTGAGATTTAGTGGATGTGGAAGCTAAATTCAAAAGGGAGCTCAAGTTCCTGTAATGATAAACAATAGTTGAATAAATTGTGAGTCGGAGTTTGATTATAAAATTAAGTTATTAATTGAAAATAGAAAGATGATTCAAAAAGTGTTATATCAACATTATGTAAATCAAGAGGAGGTAAGATTGATTACATTTAATAAGAATAGTGAAAATGAAATTGATAAAGATAAGTATGAAGAGGCTATTTTGGATACAAGAAAGAGGTTGGATGTGAAACTAATTAACGGAAAATGTAGCCAATTCATTATCGAACAAATAGCTAGGCACCGTATGAATATTGGAGAAAAATATAGTGGTAAAATTGAGTTTTATAACGCATCAGAAATATTAGATATGATTGAGCGACTTGAAAACAATAGGAGTATGTACACGGATTTTACAGGTCTGGTTCTTAATGGGTTCTCAAAAATACACCATGGTGCATATTCAGGTCTTGGTTATTCTCTTGTGAGGAATATAAGAGAATTTTGGTTCAAAAAAGGAGTAATACGAAAGGAGCGGCAAGAGGATTTTAAAAGAATCTTATTGAAACATGAAGTTGACGGAATTTCTGCCATTGCAATCGCAATGCAATCATATGCTTTAAATACAAGGGAGTTGAAAGGAGAATGGATCATCTTCAAACAGTTGGATAATAAGAAATATTATTTGTGCTTGGCTAGTCATACTGAAAAAGACGAAATTATCTATGAAACTAAATTAAAAAAATGCCTGATGGAATACCCTGAACTGATATACAATAGAAATTCTTCCTGTATATAACCCAATTCTGTCTAAGTTTTGCAATAGTTTTAGTTTAATTCCAAAACTTAGGAAAAGGATATGTTTGGATTAGCAGCGGAACGTGTCTTCGTTGTTTGTTTGCAATAATGAAATGAATAAATAATCTTGAAGCGATGGTGAAATTTAAATAATGTTCATTATATTTGAATGTTCATGTTTCATGAACAAAGGGTTAAAATGAACAATACAATGGATTTCTTATATTTCAAAAACTTCATCGAAGGCCTGGATATGGATATTGAAACCCATTACCTGAGCGCACCGGACCCTCCCAGACTGCCGGTGTATGAACTCAACGGTGAACAGGTTTCTGTTTATTTCAGGAACGAGATCAGGCAGCACAATGTTCCGTTCATCCTAAAGGAAGAACAGGAAAATCCGATATTGGTGGCCGCCAAGTACATTACCCCAACGGCCAAGAATATGTTGAGGGCCGAAAGGATCAATTATATGGATAGTTTTGGCAATGCGTATTTCAATCTTACTGGACTAAGGGTGTATCTGGAACGTCATAACGCGACACCTTATGTAAAGCCTTCTTCAAAAGTATTTACGCAGGCAGGGGGACAACTGATCTATCATTTTCTACAAAACCCCGACCTAGTAAACGAGACCCAGCGTTATCTGGCCCATATTAGCATGATTTCCCTGGGGAGCGTAAGTAAGGTCATGCAGGGATTGTCCGAGCATGGTTATATTTTCCGTGAAGATGAAAACAAAAGATACCAACTCTTGGGTTATAAGGAACTATTGGACCGATGGGTTCCTTTGGTCAATGAAAAGATATTGCCCAACTTCCTGTTGGGGACCTATTCCTTTTCCGGAGATCTACAGAGCGACTGGAAGAACCAATTCTTAAGGCCCCAGGTATTCTGGAGCGGGGAACCAGCCGCTGCATTGCTGACCGATGATTTCTTTCCGCAGAAATTCAGCATGTTCACCACGCTCAAGGAAAAAAGGGACATCCTTCGGACGTTAAAGCTTGTGCCAGACCCTAATGGAAATGTTATCTTATATGCACCGTTCTGGATGGACACCAACAACATGGAGGCTCTATTTAACCGTATGAACTATAAAAATGTGGTGCACCCAGTACTAATCTATGCTGAGTTGGTATATTCAGGGGAACCAAGAAATTTGGAAATGGCACAAAACATATTGAATGAGTACCTCGAACCACAGTTTTAAAGCGTATTCCTTCGCTCAACACGGGGAGGTTTATCAAATTCTGGAAAAAGTTTTTGCCGAACATGGGGTCAACTATTACCTAATAGGTGCCAATGCCAGGGATATTGCCCTGTACCAGGCGGGGGAAAGACCGGCTAGGGCCACGGCCGACATTGATTTTGCCGTCATGGTCCCGGACCATGACCGGTACAATGCCATAAAACTGGAACTGAAGAAGCATGGATTCGATAAGGTAGGGAGAAATATGCCCTACCGGATGTTTCACGCAGGGTCAAAAACAGTACTTGATCTGCTACCGTTCGGGGGTATTGAGGAAAACAGGATGGTTTCCTTCCTGAAGGAAAAGATAGAGCTTTCAGCAGTGGGGATGCAACAGGTGGCAGAAGACATTGAAATGTTTGAACATCCGGAAGGGTTCAGCATACCCTTTAGTCCTGCACACGGCTTGGTGATATTAAAGTTGATTGCCTGGTCCGAAAAGCCGGAAATCCGAATGAAGGACCTTGGGGACACGGTGGAAATACTACGGATTGCCTGGGCACTCTATGAGCCGGAACTGTACCGGGAGAATGCTGAACATGCCGATCTGTTTGAGTTGGAAGATTTTGAGATCTACAGTGTTTCGGCACGCATCATGGGCCGAAAAATGCAGCGTATCCTGAAATTGGACCGGGACCTGGGAGATAAGATCAAAGGGTTATTACAGAAGGAACTAGCTGCAAAGACCGGACCGCTGACCTTAGCTTTGGCCAAGGCTTTACAAAAAGACCTGAGCTTTGCAAGAAAAATGATCATGGCCATGCAAATGGGCATTTTGGAATATGATGGTAAGTAATCTAAATAGAACAGCATGTTTAATAATTTATTTTCAAAAAAGGAATTCAGTAGTGGGACCGGGTTCTTTAAAGTGGACAACAATGAGTTAATTGAAATAAACCAACTAAACGGCAACGGCTCTATCAACGATTGCATCGAGGCCATTGGTTTTCCAACAAACCATATTTACACCATAAGTACCTTCGATTCAGATAAAATATCGTGTTTGGGGTTTATCACCCTGACCCGGGATCTTCAATTCGTACTGGCCAAAAATCCACGGACCAAAATTTCCTTTTCAGATGTTTTGAATGCCAAAAACAATATTGATTGGGAATTTGAGTATTCGGACCTGAATGTTGAAGATATCTTGCAAGATGGTATTGACTCGGAAAATTTTGACATGGATTTTGTAAAGTCGATTCTTGACCTGTCCGATGAAGGTGGAAACTTATATCAGTCAAAGAAATACGGACTTTATCTTCAGTTTGAAAATGGAATATTGAAGGCATATACATCATCGGAGTGGGACAGTTCATCTACAAAATGGTTAAAGGACATCAACCAGGAATTGGTCGGAAATATGATTGCAGAAGCCAAAAAATTCCATAGAAATGAGATAGAGGCCATGGAAGAAGTCAATGGTCAAACTAAGGCACTCATGAACGTTCCACAGGCTATGAACAATGAATTTTTGCCATTGCATACTAACAAGTATGGAAACATAAATTTTTACAATCTGGTCATTGCCCATTACACTCAGAAATGCGGACAGGATAATTTTTTGTTTATGAACAAAGGCAGGTACAAAAGAATAAGCGAACACATATTCCAGGTCGGAAATTTTCAGTATGAATTTGATGACAACAAGGAATTGATTCGTGTTTTAAAAGATTGAGAACAGTCATAAAGACATTTTAGAGGGGTCCCAGATGGAAAAGGGCATATTTGGAATTATTATTTCTGCATATTTCCTTTTAGCACCAAATATTGAATAATTACATCCTATTATTTGATGGTTTTATTTGACGATACTACAGAGCGGATAGATGGTCCTGCGGACAATAATGAAAACACGTATAACTACTTTCATAAAAGTAGCCGTCGGGATATTGGCATCATTAGGAATCAGCTGGAAAAATGGTTTGGCCAATATCCAGATGTAGAAAAAAAGGAGTTAAAGGGACGTTTTAAAAAAGATTGGGAGTCCGCATTCTATGAACTCTTTTTGTACAACTTGTTCAGAAAATTGGGATATGAGATCAAAATTCACCCTAAAGTTGAGGGTACTAATAAAAGACCGGATTTCCTGATATCCGGAAAGGACCATAAAATTTATGTCGAAGCGAAGGTCTGTTATGACCAATCCGAAGCGGAAAGGGCATATGAACGCAAGAGGAACCAATTTTATGACCAACTCAATAAGGTTAGGATCAGGGGATTTTACCTTAGAATTGTGGAATTGAACTTCATTTCGAACAAACAACCCAAAGTCAAGGAGCTGATCACAAAAATTGAAGGTAGTATTGCTAGTTATGATCCCGGTTCCATTACGGGCCAACTCATGGAATATGGGTTGGGCGCTTGCCCTGAAATAACGTATGGGAACGAAGATTTCAATATCATTATCCAGCCCATACCCGTGGACAAACCAAAAAGGCAGAAAATCATTGAAAGACCCATAGGGATGTTTCCTTTTGAGACATTTATAGGAGGTGGTGAAAAGTCCCTGCGCGAATCTATTTTGAAAAAGGCCAAACGATATGGCAAGTTTGATTTACCTTATTTGATTTGTATTAACGCATTGGGAAAGAAGACTTCCAAGGGGGATGATATGGAAAATGTTATTTGGGGAACCTTACAATACACCTATTCCACCGATCCTAGGAATAGAAATGGAAGAATGACCCGAAAAAATGACGGGATATTTTTCAATGGAGGAGAAAAGAGGTTAAGGCATCTTAGTGGGGTATTGGTTACCAAGGTTTTTTCTTCCAATATCCCTAATGCCAGTTATTGGTTTTATAAAAATCCATTTGCCAATAATCCCTTGAATGTTGACCCACTGGATCAGGGCTATAATTATGTGAATAATGAAAATCAGATCATCAGTGCGGAAGGGACAAATCTGGATGAATTATTGGATATCTCCAAGGCTTGGTTGACAGAAAGGAATTAGTTTACTACAATTTGTTTTCCTTTAAATTGTTTTGATAATATAAAGCCATTATCTTTACGAAACCGGAAGGATTTCAGCTTCCTTTACAGTTCATTTCCATTACCGTCAACAATTCGGATAACAGTTTTTTTTGGATTCTGTAAATATCTGATATGTAATACAATATAATGGCGTGGCGTCATCCTGCCACCATTGTAATTGTAAAGGAAAATAAACGCATTACAAATAATTGATATTGAGCTCTTTATGTTGTTTTCGCTAAGATATAGGTTGAAATTCAGTTCATACCATTGCACTTAGAGTTCTTATTTTTTGATTTGGAAATTTTGTCTTTTAAAATGTTCATATCTTCACTGACCTTATTTTCTATGACACGGGCATAAATTTGTGTGGAGGAAATTTTGGTATGGCCCAACAGTTTTGAAACCGTTTCAATGGGTACGCCATTGCTCAATGTCACTGTAGTGGCAAAAGTATGGCGGGCCATGTGGAAAGTAAGGTTCTTTTTTATTCCACAGGCATCTGCCACTTCTTTCAGGTAAAGGTTTAGCTTTTCATTAGTGATTACCGGGAACAAGGTTTCAGTGACCTGTGTGATGGGATGGTCGGCATATTTTTCAATTAACTCCTGGGCTTTTTCCAATAGGGGTATCTTAATCGGTATTTTCGTTTTTTGACGTTCAGTGATTATCCAATTGTTGCCATCAATGCCTTTGTGGATGTGGTCCGGGGTCAATTTGATAAGATCAGCATAACTTATTCCTGTATAGCAACTGAAGACAAACAGGTCCCTGACCCTGTCCAACCGTTCGATGGGAAATGTATAAGCCTCCAAATCTGAAAGTTCATCGGCACTTAAAAATGGTCTCTCCCTTTTTTCAAAGGAAGGTTTCCATTGAATGAATGGGTCCCTATCCATCCATTCCAGATGATACCCCAAGGTAGCAATTTTACGAAGCCGCTGTAAGTGTTTCATTATGGTATTATGGCTCATTGCCTTGGGATGCCCGGAAGGCCAGTAATTGTACAGGTAATGTTCAAAATCCGAGATAAAGGCATAGTTCAGTTCTTTCAAATAGACATCGGATGTTTTCTTTTTCTTTTTTAAAAAACGATTAATATAATTGGTGGTGACCCCGAAGTTGCGAATAGTACCGGAAGCATGGGTATCTTTTATTTTTTCATGGTGATACCCGATAAGTTCCTGGAGCGATTTTGAATTGTCATCTTCCCCCAGGTAAATTGATTTTATGAGATCAGCGGTGATCAGCTGCCCTTTCAGCCTAAGGTCTTGATATGTCTGTACCAATTGGGCATGGACTTGGTCAATATACTGATTGATTCGCTTAGAGGCTTGCCCTGTCCCTTTGGCGCGCTGCCTTTGGGAATCCCAAAGCCGAATATCCACCTTGTATTTTAAACTGATATTGGCATTTTTGCCATTAACGGTGATTCGGGCATAGATACTTGTTTCATTGTTTTTAGCCCGCGAGGTGTAGATCCAAAATAGGATGGAAAAAGTTGTTGATGTACGCATAACTTTCGTCTTTAAAGGTTAGAAATTCATTAAGACGAAAAGCCAAATCAGAAAACATAAAATCTTAATCCACTGGTTTTCAAATCGTCAACATTGTTGACAGTTTAAAATTATGTTGACGATTTGTTGACATTTAAAACCAAATCATTTCAAATTAAATGATAGTCCAAAAATCGTAAAACCCTGTAAATCATAGAATTTACAGGGTTTTGATACTATTGGAGGATTTTAAAAGTGACCTCGGCAGGATTCAAACCTGCAACCTCTTGAGCCGTAATCAAGTGCTCTATTCAGTTAAGCTACGAGGCCATTTTGCGGGTGCAAATATATTCTTTTTTAAAAGGCAGGCAAAGAAAAATTAAGGAAAATAATCGCTTTGTTCCCTAACTTCAAAATATACTGTCTGTTACCTCCGGAAAAAAATAACGTAATTCTAAACCGTTTCGCAAATTTACGGAATTATACGTACTTTGTAAAACAATAAAAAAACGGTAAGAATGAAATTTGGAAAAGTAGATAATCCCGAAACCGTAGATTTTTCTTTTCCTGAGGACCATCCGGATACGGCAGCGGTTCTTTCCGGAAATAAAGAGAAGAGATCCCCGCAGATTTATATAGGATGTGCCAAGTGGAACCGGCAGGATCTGAAGAATTTTTATCCGAGAGGTACCAAAGATGAACTGGCGTATTATGCAACACAGTTCAATGCCATAGAACTCAATGCTACTTTCTACAGGAATTTTCCCCCGTCCCAGTTTTCCTCCTGGTATGATAAGGTGCCGGAAGATTTTCGCTTCTTCCCGAAGGTAAACCAGATGGTAAGTCACCTTAAAAGATTGCTGGATTTCCAGGGGCCGGTAGAGGAGTACCTGGATGGTGTAGTTCACCTGAAAGAGAAACTGGGGACCGTATTTTTGCAGATGCACAATAATTTTGCCCCGAAAAATTTTGACCGTGTAGTGAGTTTTGTCGAATTCTGGCCGAAAGAGATCCCGCTTGCAGTAGAATTTCGACATACCGATTGGTTCAACGATCCCGCTGTGGCCGGAGAGTTGTATCACTTGCTCGAAGAAAACAATATAGCAAATATTATAGTAGATACTGCCGGAAGGAGGGACCTTATGCATATGAGACTAACCAATAATGAAGCTTTTGTAAGGTATGTAGGAGCCAATCACGAAAGTGATTACGACCGTCTCGATGACTGGGTGCTAAGGTTAAAATCATGGGTAAAGCAGGGGTTGGAACACATCCACTTTTTTGTGCACCAAAACCTTGAAAACGCATCCCCTTTATTGTCGGCTTATTTCATCAAAAAATTGAATAAAGAGCTGGGGAGCAACCTTTCTGTTCCGCATACCCTGGCGGATGTACAACAAAAACTGTTCTGATAATGAGGAGAATTAGTGGTTCCGATCCCCTTTGATTTTTATATTTACGCAGGGATATATGTATGAAATGCGAGAAAAAAAGAGTAAACTATTGCGAAGTATGATCAGGTATGTTAACTTTGTAGTCAGATGTATTGTTATTTGCAGGTATGAGTGATATTACAGAAATTGTTGATTCTCTTGAAAATAGGATTAGCAGGCTGCTTCACAAAATGGAGATTTTAAAGCAGACTAATCTTAAATTAACTCAGGAATTAGCAGATTCCGGAAAGCGGATACAGGAAAAAGAATCTGTTATAGCCGACTGGGAAGAAAAGTATAATGCACTTAAACTGGCAAATGCGATGTTGGGCAGTAATGAAAGCAAAACCGAAACTAAGCTTAAAATAAATACTTTAATACGGGAGATAGACAGCTGTATAGCACAACTCTCGGAATAGAGTTCTGTAAAATGACGTATGGATAAGCTCAGAATTAAGATATCTATTGCAGATCGTGTGTATCCGCTTACTATCGATCCTTCACAGGAAGAAGGGTTGCGGAAAGCGGCTAAGAGCATAGAAGGGCTTGTAAAACAGTTTGAACAGAATTATGCCGTAAGGGATAAACAGGATGTATTGGCCATGTGTGCCTTGCAGTTTGCCTCGCGGGTAGAACAAAAAAGTATAGATAAAGAAAAAGGAAACGAAGAAGTCAAAGAACGCCTGGAGGCTTTGAATGAACTTCTTCAAACTAAACTTAGTTCATAAAAAAGAAGTTCTTTAAATAAGATAGAGGTACTGCCTACATTGGTATTATTGTTTGATAAACTCAACGCTATTCAAATTAAAAAGGGTGAGTCTCGGTTGTAAAAGCATGCCGTTTCCGGTTTCCACCGGATAAACGGATCCTTGATCAGCCGGTTAATCCTAAACTTGTCTTTTGGAGTTTATACATAACCCTTTACCGATGTAGGCTTTTTTTTTAAAAGAGAAAACAAGATGGATATAACTATGATTATTGTTGCGGGTATAATTGGCGTGGCCCTGGGGTTTTTCATCGCCAGAGTAATGGAAAAGAAAAATGCGTCTAAAATATTGGTCAATGCCAAAAGAGAAGCAACGTCCATTGTAAAAGAAGCCACTACCGAAGGGGAGAGTATAAAAAAAGATAAAATATTCCAGGCAAAAGAGAAATTTCTGGAATTGAAGGCAGAACACGAAAAAGTGATCGTGGCAAAAGATAAGAAAATTGCCGAGGCAGAGAAACGAACCAGGGATAAAGAAGCACAGGTAACCGGCGAGTTGACCAGGAATAAAAAACTAAATGAAGAACTGGAGACGAAACTGAAAGACTACGAATACAGGATGGAAATCCTGGAAAAGAAACAGACAGAAGTAGAAAAACTGCATAAAAGCCAGGTAAAACAACTTGAAATTATATCCGGATTACCGGCAGAAGAGGCCAAAAGCCAGTTAATAGAATCGCTAAAAGACGATGCCAGGAGCGATGCGATGAGCTATGTGCAGAACACGCTTGAAGAAGCAAAACTTACGGCACAGCAGGAAGCCAAAAAAGTAATCGTAAGTACGATACAACGGATAGGTACAGAGGAAGCTATAGAAAACTGTGTTTCCGTTTTTAATCTCGAATCCGATGATATTAAAGGCCGGATCATAGGTAGAGAAGGCAGGAATATCCGGGCCCTGGAGTCCGCTACCGGTGTGGAGATTATCGTAGACGATACGCCGGAAGCAATTATTTTATCCTGCTTTGATTCCGTAAGAAGGGAGATAGCCCGTTTGTCACTGCATAAGCTGGTTACGGACGGAAGGATACACCCGGCACGGATTGAGGAAGTAGTGCAGAAAACCACGAAGCAGATAGAAGAGGAAATCATTGAAGTAGGAAAGAGAACCGTGATCGACCTTGGTATTCACGGCCTTCACCCGGAACTGATAAAAATGGTAGGACGTATGAAGTATCGTTCTTCTTACGGACAAAACCTGTTACAACACTCCAGGGAAGTAGCCAAACTGTGTGGGGTGATGGCGGCAGAACTGGGTATAAACCCGAAACTGGCCAAGCGCGCAGGGTTGCTTCACGATATAGGAAAAGTCCCCGAATCCGAAACCGAAATGCCACACGCTATACTCGGTATGGAATGGGCGGAAAAATACGGAGAAAAGCCCGATGTGTGTAATGCTATCGGGGCCCACCACGATGAAGTGGAAATGAAATCACTCATAGCGCCTATAGTACAGGTATGCGACGCTATCAGCGGTGCGAGGCCGGGAGCAAGACGCCAGGTGCTCGATTCCTATATTCAGCGTTTGAAAGACCTGGAAGATATTGCCTTTGCCTTTCACGGAGTTAAAAAAGCCTATGCTATTCAGGCAGGAAGGGAACTTCGTGTTATCGTAGAGAGCGAAAAGGTGAATGACGATAAGGCAGCCGAACTGTCTTTTGAGATCTCGCAGAAAATACAAACGGATATGACCTATCCGGGACAAGTAAAAGTAACGGTAATCCGGGAGACCAGGTCGGTAAATATCGCTAAATAAGGAAGGTTTCGGAGAACAATACAAGATTATACAACCATAAAAAACGGGGCCGGCGAATATTCGCCGGCCCCGTTTTCTACGGATCCATTTTAATTTGATAATCAGGTATTTGTAGTTGATCGGAACCGAAACCTCTCTGAGAAAACCTCCCGACTTTTGCTATCAGTCATACCGGTGTTGC
The DNA here is from genome assembly GCF_052983315.1 of Sinomicrobium endophyticum. Taxonomy (NCBI): domain Bacteria; kingdom Pseudomonadati; phylum Bacteroidota; class Flavobacteriia; order Flavobacteriales; family Flavobacteriaceae; genus Sinomicrobium; species Sinomicrobium endophyticum. Next base: position 154,140 of record NZ_JBRKIS010000041.1, on the reverse strand, counting down.
CTGAATAACCTGATAATATTAACTCATCCCTTGAAAGAGATTCCCTTAGTCAACTACCTCGGGGCATCCGGATACCTATCGGGATACATAGTGAGTAACTAAACCTATGTATAAATTTATATCATTTTAAAGTGTATGATGCAGGCTTAGTTGCAATTGACCTTTATCGATGGCATCTGTAGACTGGCGCATATAACCTGCCTGTACTTTGAGATTGTCCGTAATACTATATCCGAGTGCGGTGTAAAAGCGGTTTCTGTCAAAGATCTCCACGGTGTTACCATTGCCGATTTCCTTTTGTCCGTTGATAAACAATTCGTTATAGAGGGCAATGTAAATCGCTCCTTTGTCCAGGCTAAGCTGGTTTATCGGGATATTCAGAAAAAGATTGTAGCGAAAGCGCGTACGGAAGTCCTGGCTTTCTACCCAGCGCTGTTCAAACCGGAAACGATGGGTCAGGTAAAAACGGTCTGTAAGTTTATGCGGAAGCAATGCTTCCTGGTAGATTCTGCTTTCTTCACTGGTGCTGTTGCCGTCTCCGTATTCTCCCGAAAGTACATAACCATACCCGAGGGTAAATTTAACGTTTGCTTTCTCCGGTTGGTAGGTAACTCCCCCACGGAGAAGAAGCTGCTCCAGGTCGCCCATAATGTCCCAGTTCCTGTATTGTACATCTCCCTGGAAACCAAACCTGCTGTTTTTTAATGTCGTGTTCCAGAAGTACATATACCAGGCTCCTGTTTCATTTTCATTGACCTGTGCGAATGTTGAACTGGAGAGAAAGAAAGATGCCGTCAGGACAAGGCAAAATGCTGCTTTTTTCATTGTTTTTGACACATTAGTGAGTTTATAATAAATTAGATTAGGTACGGTGATGGTGTGGGAAGGAATGGTGTAATATGTGCCCCGGAAAATTTTAAAACCGGTATAAAACGTATCTTCCCGAAAGAAATCCGGTAACGGTTGTATTCATTCCGAAGGGAAAAGGCCGGATTGAGCATATAAAAACCGGGGGAAACGGCTATTAATCCATTTCCCTCAGCTGTTTGAGTTTAGCTTTCCACAAGGCAAGCGTTTCTTTATGCTTATCGATGTTTTTGTTTACTTCTCTTACAATGGGGTTGGTATCATCGGCATTGATGAACTGCAGGTTGTTTTCCAGCTGGCGGATCTCACTTTTTACTTCATCTATTTTGCGGCGTATAAATACCATTTCATTGTTAATCAGGCCGTCCTGGTCGGAATTGGCCAGTTGTTCCAGTTTATTGCCGTATTTGATCAGCTCTATATCGCGTTTGGCAACATCCAGCTTTTTAAAGAGGGCATCGATGATCTTATTGAATTTCCCTTCTATGTTCCTCTTGTAATAGGGTACACGTCCGTAAGAACGCCATTCTGAAATAAATTCCTTAACCGTTTCCAGGTCGTCCTGGTGATTGCCGGTGAGTTGGAAATCCTTGAGCTCGTCCAAAAGGGCTTCTTTGCCTTTATAGGCTTCTGTTTCTTCTTTGTTTCCTTCGTCCTTATGCTTGTGAAGCCTGCTGAAATAATGGTTACAGGCCTCCTTGAACTCGCTCCATATTTTATCGGAATATTTGCGCGGTACGTGGCCTATCTTTTTCCAGTCGGACTGTATTTTCTTCATCAGCGGGGTTACCACTTCCCAGTCGTCACTGTCTTTGTTCTCCCGGGCTATTTTTATGAGTTCCTGTTTCTTGCTCAGATTATCATGCTGATCTTTTTTAAGGTGTTTGTAGAACTCGTTTTTATTCCGGTTAAACATTCTTACGGCTGCTTTAAAGGCTGCCCATACGTCTTCGTTAACTTTTCTCGGCACCCTTCCTGCATTGAAAAAAGCTTCCCGCAGAGCCTCGATCTCCCGGATCTGCCTTTGCCATTGGTTGTGAGAAGAAGCCTTGTTTTGGGCAATAGCATTTATTTGCGCAATAATTTCCTCTTTTTTCTCCAGGTTCTGTTCATGAATCTCGTCCATGTTCTTAAAGTACTCCTGTCTTTTTTCGTGGATCACTTTGGTAGCTGCACTAAAGCGTTCCCATACAGCTTCGCGATGCACCCTGTCTACGGGGCCGATATCCTCTTTCCATATTTTGTGGAGCGACTGCAGCTCCCTGAAAGCCGTATTAATATCGGAGATTTCCGCGAGTTGCTCGGCCCTTGCAATGATTTTTTCTTTTTCTTCGAGATTGTGTTTGAAGTCTAGGTCGCGAAGGTCGCGATTGATATCCAGGAAGTCGTAAAAACGCTCTACATGATGCTGGTAAGTCCGCCATACATCGTTGTAATTGACCCTGGGGATGGGACCGGCCACTTTCCAGCGTTCCTGGAGTTCCTTAAAGTGTTTGTAGGTGGTGTTTATGTTTTCTTCTACATTGATGAGCCCTTTGAGCTCGTCGATGATTTCGAGCCGCTTGGAAAGGTTATTTTTAAGGTTTTGTTCCAGGTTTTGATAGTACTGGTTCCTTTTGTCCTTATAATCTCCGTATGCTTTGTGGAATCTTTGTTTTATAGGGGGATTGTAACGGAAATCTATTTCATTGCCACCATCATTCAGAAATTCCTCCTTTTTTTCCTCCTGGAGTTCCTGATATTTCAGATCGAACTCGTATTTAATACCATCCACATGCTCTTTTATGGCCTGGATCTTCTCGTTTTTGACCAGTTTTTCCAGTTCGTCAACCAGCTTGTCCATGCTCATGGCATGGTAATCCAGTATCGGAATGGAATGTCTCTTAACGTTGTCTTCGTCTTCGGCATCTTCGGCATTGGATTCGTCTATTTCGTTCAGGACCTCTGCATCTTTTACTTCCATAACGGCTGGGGTTGCCTGACCTGCATCTTTGTCTTCCACCTCTTCGGCCATATGCTCTTCGGCTCCGGTTTCTTCCCCGGAAGCAGCCGTATTGTCTACCGCAATCTCTTTTTCTTCGCCTTCGTCTTCGGCATTGGATTCGTCTATTTCGTTCAGGACCTCTGCATCTTTCGCTTCCATAACGGCTGGGGTTGCCTGACCTGCATCTTTGTCTTCCACCTCTTCGGACTTATGCTCTTCGGCTCCGGTCTCTTCCCCGGAAGCAGCCGCATTGTCTACCGCAATCTCTTTTTCTTCGCCTTCGGTCCGGCCGGTAGTAGCATTTTCCTCTGCCTGGTGCAGGTTGTTGTCTTTTTGGTCTAACATCTTAAAAATGTTTATGGTTCATCATCACTTTAGAACGTGAAAGATACTAACTACTCTTAAAATAGCAAAACTTTTGATGCTTTTAGAAAGGTTGTTTTACGAAATAGGAAGGGGAATTTTTTTAAAAACGAAGAAAATCCTGTTTTTTATGGCTCCGGCCAAAATGGTGAAATATACTCTGTTTTGAAAAGGTGAATCCGAAGAGCATGTTGTCCTGTTTTACATCATATTGGAATTCCATATTTCCCAGGCTTTTTCCGCCTGTAACTGCAGCATGCGAAGCCCGCTACTGGTAGTTGCCCCCTTTAGCCTGCCTTCTTTTAAAAAAGAGGTCTCGGCCGGATTGTAAATAAGGTCATATAGCAGGTGCCCCGGAGTGATGAAATTGTAGGGAATAGGTGGTTTTTTCTCCACATCGGGGTAAGTGCCCAAAGGAGTACAGTTTACAATTACCGGGCTGGCCTGCATTATTTTTTCGTCCAGGTCTTCGTAAGATAACTGTCCTTCTTCCGGACTTCGGGAAACAAAAGTATAAGCAATTCCCAGCTCTTTTAGGCTAAAGGCTATCGCTTTGGAAGCGCCTCCCGTACCCAGAATAAGGGCTCTCCGGTGTTCTTTTCGCAACAGGGGCTGCAGGGAAGCCTGGAAACCGTAATAATCGGTATTATAGCCGGTAAGGCGTCTTTTTTCTACTTTTATGACGTTCACGGCGCCTATTTGCTCCGCTTTGTTGCTGAGTCCCGAGAGATAGGGCATGACGGCTTCTTTATAGGGGATGGTTACATTACAGCCCCGGAGGTCCGGATGTTCGGAAAGGAGGTTCGGGAATTCTTTGATGTCCTGGAGATCAAAGTTTACGTAGGAATGGTCTGTAAGATGTAGTTTTTCAAATTTTTCCCGGAAGTATACCTGGGAGAAAGAATAGGATATGTTTTTTCCAATGAGTCCGAATAGTGGCATAGTTTTCTGTTTTTTGTTCGGGAGCCCTGTTGGTATTTTACATACTGTAGCGGAATGTTAATGCCGGGGAATCGTTATTTGATCCTTCTTGTGCGTCTTCCGTACCAGTCCAGGGCAAGGACTATCAACACCCCAAATATAGCAAAACCGATGGCTCCCCAGGTCTCCGGAAGTGAAAAATCGGGAATATAACGCTGGTAGTTTTGTATGATCTGGTCCCCTTCGCTGTCCAGGATAAATTTTCCGGCCTCATCTACCCGGAATATTGTTCTTTTCCAGGGCCATACCACCCCGAGGGACCCGGTTATAAAACCGATAATGATGGCAGTGGTTATATTGCGATAGTGTTTTAGCACATAATTGAGCAGATGGGAGAGCGTTACCAGTCCGGTTGCGGATCCGAGGGTAAAGACTCCCAGGATGGTCAGTGTTTTGATGCGTTCCTGGTTTTGTACAAAGGAAAAATCGCCCTTAAAAATTTCGGAAAAGGTGTCGTAAAGAGCGTTGACCGAATCTACCAGCAGAAGTACGTAATTTCCGAGAAGAATAAGGATAAAAGAACCCGACAGCCCCGGAAGAGTCATTCCGGAAACACTTATAATGCCGCAGAGAAAGACAAAAAACAGGTTGGTGTTTTCCCGCGCGGGACTCAGGAAACTGATAGAAATTCCTACCAGAAGTCCTGTGATTGCCGATATAACGGTTTTCCGGTTCCAGTTAAATCCTTTGGAAATATAGTAAATGGAACCTATGATCATACCGAAAAAAGCAGCCCAGACATAGAGCTCTTTGCTGGCTATAAAATAATCGAGTATTCTGGATACACTGAAATAGCTTATGAGCATCCCTAAAATAAGGAGTCCTAAAAACCTGCCGTTAATATAACGGTAAAAGGAGTTGAATCTACCGTTGATAAGCAGCTTTAATGCTTTGAGGTTGATCTTTTGAAGAGAATAGATGAATTCCTCGTAAAAGCCGGCTACAAAAGCCACAATACCACCGGATACCCCGGGAACCTTGTTAGCGGCCCCCATGGCAAGTCCTTTTATTACTAAAAAGATCCTGTCCCGGAGTGTTCTGGAACTATTCATTTGCATTTTGTGCTTTTACGGCTATTTTCTCCAGAAGGTATATGGTGAGGAACCCTGCAACGGCAATAAAACAGGCCAGCATTACCTGGCTGTCCCCTTCGAATTTAAAAGGTGATATGCTTCTTTGCAGTACAGGGACTTGTTCATTATGCGAATTCATTCTCCAGGAAAGGGTTTCTTTCCAGGGCCATATTTTGTTGAGAGATCCTATCATAAATCCGGTCAGAAGAGCCAGAGTGGTATTTTTGTGGTATTTGAACATCCAGTTCAGTATTCCCGAAAATACTTTGAGTCCCAATATGGCGCCTATGCCAAAAACGGCCAGTTTGGAAAAGGCCTGCCCCAGCAGTTGTATGTCTGCACGGAAAATACCTTCACGGAGTTGATTTATAGTGTGGATCACAATTTCGTACGAGCCCATAAGCAGCAGGATAAAAGCCCCGGAAATACCCGGAAGTATCATGGCTATGATGGCTACAAAACCGGACAGGAACAGGTAGGTATACCCGTCTGGCGAACTTACGGGGTTTGCAATGGTTATATAATAGGAAATTATCCCGCCGAGCAAAGCCGCAATTATAACCCGTGCGGACCACCGGGAAATCTGTTTGCCGATAAAAAAAATACTGGCTACAACAAGCCCGAAGAAAAAAGACCACACGGCTATGGGATGGGTGTTGAGTAACCAACTTATAAAACGGGCCAGGGAAAATATGCTAATGGCGATACCAATAACCAGGGCCAGTAAAAAATTACCGTTGATGCCTCTCCACATGGCCCTGAAACCACTTTGTTTCCAGGTCTTCAATGAGGACAGGTTAATCCTGTTAATGGAACCGATGAGCTCTTCGTAGATACCGGAAATAAATGCTATGGTACCTCCGGATACTCCGGGAACAACATCGGCGGCTCCCATTGCCATCCCTTTTAAAGTGATTATCAAGTAATCCAATAGCCTTCTTTGCATATTCTGTTCTTTGACGAACAAAAATAGGCAATTTTAAATAGAAGCCTTTTTAAAATCTGTTATAAAATTCTTAACAGTTTTACTGCGGAAAACGGAAGGAAACAGCTCTTCCATAATGTTTTGTTCATCGTAATTGTCCGTCAGCGCATTCCTGAGGTGAAAACGTCCTTTGCTATTGTCTGACAGGGTAAAATAGAGTCCGGCGATACGGTATTCCAGGCAAGCCTCCTTCGGATAGAATTCAAGGGCCTGGAGCAATACGTGTATGGCGTTATCAAACTCACCTATTTTTACGAGAATATCGCACCATGAAGTCCATGTTTCCAGTTCGTAATTGCCCAGTTCAATGGTTTTCTGGTACGAGATGTCGGCTTCTTCGTAAAGGTGCAGTTCTTTATTTATTTCGGCACAACGTTTCCAGTAAGCTATGTTCTCGCTGTCAATATTAAGCGCTTTATTGATGTAATACTTGGCTTTCTGAAAATTGTATTGTTTCAGGTAAAAATCGGTGATGGCTATCCATCCCTTGTCCAGTAACGGATCTTCGTGGACGGTTTTGTAATAGTACTGTTTGGCTACATTGTCATTCCCGAGTTTTTCATGGCATTTTCCTATCCGGAGGTAAGCAAACGAGGTAGGGTCGTCCAGGGTAAGGGTCAACTCATAGTTTTCTATGGCCTCGTTATATCTCCCTAGTTTTTCCAGTACTTTGCCCTTTTCGAGATAGGCGCCTATAAAGGTATCGTCGGAAATGATCGCAAAATCAAAGGCGGCAAGCGCTTCTTTGAGCATCTTTTTGTGGAAGAACTGTTTTCCCATCTGGTGCCAGCCCACTTCGCTGTAAGGGTTCACCTCCAGGTAAGTATTCAGGTAGGTTATGGCCCCGTCGTGGTCTTCGAGAAAGTCAAAACAGTAGATAATGTTGTAAAGAGCCGAATAGTCTTCCGGGTCTTCTTCCAGGCATTTTATAAAGCAGTCTTTGGCTTCGGCATATTTGTCCAGAAAGAGGTATTCCATTCCTATGAGGGAATAGACATCTGCGCTGTCTTCCGTATAAGCAAGGGCTTCTTTGAGGAGCTCAATAGCCATGACATGGTTGTCTTTCTTGGAGTATATATTGGCCCGTTGGATGTAAATCTCTTCATTGGAGGTCTCAAAGGAGGCGAGCTCATCCAGCATCTTTTCCGCTACATCAAAGCGATTTTCGAAAATGAGTACTTCAATCAACAGCAATTTTAAGGTAGTGGAACCGGTGTGTTGTTCCAAACCTATCTTTATCGCTTTTTTAGCCAGGGCCACTTTCCCTAAATCGAGATAGTGGTGGATAATGTCTTCAAAATCATCCGCATCAAAAAAATACACGTCATTGGTCTTGAGCATGGATTCGAATTTCGAAATGGGAAATTTTCGGTCTTCGTTAGAACTAAATGGCATAAGCATGCTTTTTTAGGATTCTACGTTAATAAAATTAGGGTTTGCAGCTTTTATTTCCAGCATTTCCCGGTATTTGTTATCAACAAAGTAGTTAACATTAATCGTGCCATTGATCCAGGATATCCAGGATAACGGAGCACCCTTCACGTATTTCCTTCCCGGAAATAGTGAGGGGAGGGGTTATGCGTACTGCGTTGGGCTCAAAAAGTAACCAGAACATCAGTACCCCGCGTTTAAGGGATTCCAGGATGACATAATTGGTTATTTCCGCACTGTCTGTCATTATGGCAAGCATCAGTCCTTTTCCGCGCACTTCTTTTATGTGCGGATGAATGAGCAGCTCGCGAAACAGTTTTTCCTTTTCCAGGGTATCTTTGATCAGGGAAGTCCCGGTGACTTCGCGCAGTGTGGCGAGGCAGGCCGCCGCTATTACCGGGTTTCCGCCAAAAGTGGTGACATGCCCCAGTTTCGGATTGTCCTTCAGTTGGGCCATCATGGCTTTGGAAGAAGTGAAAGCGCCGACGGGCATACCTCCGCCCATGCCTTTGCCCATGACAAGGATATCGGGAACAATGTCAAAGTGTTCAAAACCGAAAAGCTTTCCCGTTCTGCCATATCCGGGTTGTATTTCGTCCAGGATGAGCACGGTCCCGGTTTCGTCGCATCGTTTCCGGACTTTCTGCAGGTAATTATCGGCGGGAAGAATAAATCCGGCTCCTCCCTGTATGGTTTCCAACAGTACTGCTGCTGTTTTGTCTGTGATGTTCTCCAGGTCTTCTTCGTTATTGAAGGTGATGAACCTGCTCCCCGGGATAAGGGGACGAAAGGCCTGCCTGCGTTCTTCATGCCCCATAACACTCATGGATCCCTGGGTGTTGCCGTGATAGGCATTTCGTGCAGCGATGATCTCACTTCGTCCGGTAACTTTTTTAGCCAGTTTCAGGGCGCCTTCTATGGCCTCGGTACCGGAGTTTACAAGATATGTGGTTTCCAGGGGGGCGGGTAGAAGTGATGCCAGTAACCGGGCCAGTTCTACTGCGGGTTGTTGGATGAATTCCCCGTAGACCATAACGTGCATGTACTTTTCGGCCTGCTCTTGTACCGCCTGCACTACTTTAGGATAACTGTGTCCCAGTGTATTGGCAGAAACCCCTGCAATAAAATCCAGGTAGGCTTTGCCCGTAGTGTCGTAAATATAACTGCCCCTGGCATGAGAGACTTCCAGGGCAAGCGGGTGGGGCGATGTCTGCGCCTGGTAGTTAAAAAAATCCTGTTTCATCATTGACATATTCCTATAAACCTTCTTCATTTTCCTCTCCTGTACCTTGTTGTTCGGATGGCGGGGATGTTGCGTTCTCCTTTTTGTTTTCGGGAATGGAATCGTTCCTCTTTGTTGGAATAATACTGTCCTGTTCCTTTTTTACCGGGATGCTGTCCGTTACGGGAGCGCCAGGTATTTGAAGTTTGAGAGAACCGGCTTCCTTTTTTTCCGAAACAACACCATCTCTCTTTTCGGAAAGGCTGTCCATTGCCTGTGTTACCGGTTTTCGGACTTGCAGGGAATCGGTTTCTTTGCTTTCTGTGGCTGTACTGTCTTGTTCCATAGGCGGTACCACGGCAGTCGTATCTTCGGCTTCCGGCGGAATACTGTCTGTGACCTCGGCGGGAGGCGAAGGCTCTTTCCTGGGAGGAAGTGTTCCCGGCTCCGTATCCATCGCCCTGCGGTATTCTTCTTCCTCGGCTTCGATATCTATGGGGTTGTCAATTCCCCGTATTTTTACGAGTTCGATATTGTTGTCGTCTTCATCGAAAATATCGTCTTTGCTCCGTATCATTTCGTCGCCGTACCAGACAAAACCGCGGAGCTTTCTCGTGTTTTCGGGAAGTTGGTTTTCCGGGTAGAGAATGGCATCGGGATTAATAAAATAGGAGATGTCCTGTATTTCGTTATTCTCTATGGTAAACTGTATATTTCCGCTGACGTGCTTGTCAATACCTATCAGTTCGTTTTTATCGTTCCGGGTGTAGTAGATGGATTCCGCATTCTTGATCATATCCACCACCCGCAATTCGTTCTCCTCGAAGTAACCGAGCAGTTCTTTCCCTTTGATCTGGTTATACCCGTTTTTCTCCAGGGTATCTTTTTGTACGACAAAGGCATTGTCCCAGACATGAAGCGAATCGAGTTTTTCCGTTTCCGGATTGGAAAGGAGATTGATGCTGTCTCCCGTCATCTGTGTTTCGCCGGACCATAGTATGGGGCGGGTGATAAGCTGGGTGATCCCTGTCTTCTGGTCGGAATGTATGGAGTCGCACTTGCCGCTAAGGTCCGTTTTGTAAAACCTTGCCTCGCGGAAAGCACGGATGATACGGTGTTCCGGTTTGCCGGTTACCATCAGGGTGTCCCCGTGTATGTATATGGAATCCTGTTCTACCAGGTTTACGGCTACGGCCCTTTTGGTAATGAATACGGAATCTTTTTCCTTGAAAACTTCGGCATAATGCCCCTTGACGATACCTTTGTTGATGGTGTCGGTAATCTTTATATTTTTGGTAGCGGAAGCGAAATTTTGTTTTTGGTTGAAATAGAGACTGTCCCCGTTGATGATCCGGTTGTTGTAATCGACACGGGAATTCTTTACGAAATAGCCTTCTTCTTCCTCGGTTTTATAAAAACCCCTTTCGCAGTATATGGTGTAGTCATCCCCGATAATAGTGGACGGACCGAACATATACGCATGTTTAGTAGTGGTGTAGTAATCCAGCCGTAACGAATGCACTTCGTATTCCGGATTGTCGATTTTTACATCGGTGACAAACTTGTACTTTTTTGGAGTCAGGTAATAGCGCCCTTCCTGGCTGGTGAGTACATTGGTCGAATCTTTTACCGTACCGAAAGAATTGTAATATGCTTCCTGGGAGTTCCGGTTAAAATACAGAGTGTCGGTAGTAAGGGTCATGTCTGTATTCTGAAGCAATACGTCTTCTTTGGCCAGTGCCAGTTTGGTATTACCGTCGTATTCTATATACCCGCTGTTTAGCTGTACCGTATCTCCCTGTTGCAGAAACACGTTGCCAAAGGCTTTGAGGAGATTTTCCTTCTGGTAAAATACGGCAAGGTCGCACCAGAGATCAATGCCTTCATGTTCAAACTGTACCTGCCGGTCATCCCTGCTGAAGATAGAAGCCCCGGGGTATTTCTGTTCGTTCTGGTTGTATTCGCCACTATATATGATATTGATCTTCTTCTTTTCCTGGGCGTGAACGGACAGGGAAAGAAAAGCCAGGAGACAGAAAGTTATTTTCTTAAAAGATACCGGCACGTTGTGAAATTTGTTTCAAAAATAGTTTTTTTGAACAAGGAAATAGCGGATTTAAGAGGAATTTAATAGTTGTGGCGGGTAATAAATTCCAAGGTTGCAGGTTACAGGCTGCAAGTTATAAGGCCAACTTGCAACCTGTAACTTGTAACCCAAAAACTACCTGTAAATAGTCTGGGTCCTGTCCGGGCCTACAGAAACGATTTTCACAGGCACTTCCAGGTTTTCTTCCAGGAAGGTGATATAATCCCGGAGTTCTTTTGGCAGCTGATCTGCCGAAGTCATCCCGGTAAGGTCCTGATCCCATCCTTTCAATTCGGTATACACCGGGGTCACATTTTCCTTTTCCATGGAGAAAGGCATGTGTTCTATGGTTTTTCCTTTATATTCATATGCGGTACACACTTTCAGGGTTTCGAATTTGGAAAGTACATCGGCTTTCATCATCATAAGCTGTGTAACACCATTTACCTGGACGGCATATTTCAAGGCTACCAGGTCCAGCCATCCGCAACGGCGGGGACGCCCGGTCACCGCACCGAATTCGTTTCCTATTTTTGCCATTCGCTCTCCGTCCGCATCAAAAAGTTCGGTAGGGAAGGGGCCGCTCCCTACACGGGTGGTATAGGCTTTAAAGATCCCGTAGACCTCGCCTATGCGGTTTGGTCCTATTCCCAGTCCGGTACATGCACCGGCAGCCGTGGTATTGGAGGAAGTGACAAAAGGATAGGTGCCGAAGTCTATATCCAGCAGGGAACCCTGTGCGCCTTCGGCCAGTATCTTTTTGTTTTCTTTCAGCGATCTGTTCAGGTATTCTTCGCTGTCGATAAAAGTAAGTTCTTTGAGTGTTTTTACGGCTTCGAAAAACTCCGCTTCCATTTCCGGAAGGTCGTATTGGAGATCTACTTCGTAATGGCCGATCATGGTTTCGTGTTTTTTCGCTAATGCACGGTACCGGGCTTCGAAGGTGTCCAGTTCCAGGTCTCCTATGCGCAGACCGTTTCGTCCGGTCTTGTCCATATACGTAGGCCCTATACCTTTTAGTGTAGAACCTATTTTTGCTTTTCCTTTGGCAGCTTCGGAAGCGGCATCCAGGAGACGGTGTGTAGGTAATATAAGATGTGCCTTACGCGAAAGTATGAGTTTACTTTTGTAATCGATATCGAATTTTTTCAATCCTTCCAACTCACTAACCAGTACTACGGGGTCTATCACGACTCCGTTTCCTATAACATTGATGGCCTTGGGGTGAAAAATACCGGAGGGGATAGTGCGCAATACGTGTTTGATTCCGTCAAATTCCAATGTATGCCCTGCATTCGGGCCGCCCTGAAAACGGGCTATAATGTCGTAATCTTTGGTGAGAACATCTACGATCTTGCCTTTTCCTTCGTCTCCCCACTGGAGTCCGAGTAGTAAATCTACTGCCATTGTCTTGTTCGTGTTTATCTTATCTTTTCGTTAATACAATTACCGACTTCTATCAGGTGAAATAGTAATATGGTCACGGAAAAACCGCTTGTCCTGACAGAGAATCTGTTTCCTGGTTTATGTCGTTACGGGTTTATGATTTTTCTTCTTCCTTGGTAGCGTAAAAATACAGGGAATGATTGTGTATTTTGATGTTGAAAACTTCTTCTATGGTTTGTTTTATGGACTGGATACGCGGATCGCAAAACTCCATAACTTCACCGGTATCCGTAAGTATGACGTGGTCGTGCTGCCTGTCGAAATACGATTTTTCGTAGTGTGCCTGGTTCTGTCCAAACTGGTGTTTTCTTGCCAGCCCGCATTCCAGAAGCAGTTCTATGGTATTGTACAGGGTAGCCCTGCTGACCCGGTAGTTCTTGTTTTTCATTTTAATGTACAGCGACTCTATATCAAAGTGCTCCTCATTGTCATATATTTCCTGGAGAATAGCATAACGCTCCGGGGTTTTCCTGTGACCGTTGTCTTCCAGAAAACGGGTGAAGACATTTTTTACTATCTCCTGATTCTTCTTATTGGTCGTCTCATTTATCATAACGAAGGACATCAAAAAAATTAACACACAAACTTACATATTTTTTTTTCGTTCCTGCAACATTTTCGCGATTCCGGAAAATATGTAAGGTTCTAATACAAAATGTATAACGGGCCAAAGCAGCCTGTTTTTAACGTTTTTATGTGAAAATGTAGTATTAATATACGTTAGTACCATATTTTCATCATGGGAATAATCCGGAATAACACATCTCCGGATTATTGCCTGTACAAAGATACGTAAAGATTTTGGTTTGGTACTATTCCTTTCTGATCACAAAAGGCGGATATGTGGTGTTGTGACGTGGTTAGTTTACAACCTGGATACCTTGTCAATACCATTTACTTTTTTCAGGTTTTCGATGAGTTTTTTAAGAATGGTATTGTTCTTTACAACCACAGTGATCTTGCCCGAAAAAATACCGTCATTGGTATCGAAATTAATATTTCTCATGTTTACGTGCATATTGTTGGAGATCACTTTGGTAACATTGTTCACCAGGCCCATATTATCTATTCCGGAAAGGCTGAGCATAACCACGAATTCCTGCTGGGTGGAATCGACCCATTTGGCGGGAATGATCCGGTAGGCATAGTTGGATTGCATGGCTATGGCATTCGGACAATCCTTTTTATGTACTTTGATCCCTTCGTTTACCGTAATAAACCCGAAAACATCATCTCCCGGAATAGGATTACAGCAATTGGCCAGTTTGTAACTGAGTTTTTCTTCTTCTTTGCCAAAGACCAGCATGTCGTATTTGGCCGTTACTTCTTCTCTATCCAGGTCTTCCTGCGGTGGGGCGGAAGGGGCTTTCCGGATCCGGTTCTTGAAAAAGTTGATAAAGGTATTGGTACGGGAAGCTGCAAAGTTTTTCAGCATCTGGTTGTCTATGGTACCTATGCCCACACGAAAAAACAGGTCCAGGCTGGTTTTCAGCTTGAAATAAGTCACCAGGTCGTTGACCACTTTTTCGTTAAGTGTTATTTTCAGATGTTTCAGCTTTCGGCGTAATAGTTCTTTTCCTTCTTCGCCTATCTGTTTCTTGTCTTCCTTCAGGGAAGTTTTTATTTTGGAGCGTGCCCTGGCCGTTGTGGAATAATCGAGCCAGTTGGCATTGGGTTTGGACTGTTCGGAGGTTATGATCTCTACCTGGTCACCGCTTTTCAGTTCGTAGCTGAGCGGCACCAGTTTACCGTTTACCCGGGCCCCGCGGGTATGCATACCCACCTCGGTGTGGATGTTAAAGGCAAAGTCGAGTGCCGTGGCGCCTTTGGGCAGAGATTTGAGTTCCCCCTTGGGAGTAAAGACAAAGATCTCCTTGGAATACAGGTTGAGTTTGAATTCCTCAACAAAATCCACAGCGTTGGAATTTGGGTTTTCCAATGCTTCCTGGAGACGGTTCAGCCATACTTCTATACCCTGTTCCTTCTGGTCTCCGTGTTTGTATTTAAAGTGTGCGGCATAACCTTTCTCGGCGATCTCATGCATCCGTTCACTCCGTATCTGTACTTCCACCCAACGCCCTTTCGGTCCCATCACCGTAATGTGAAGGGCTTCATACCCTGTGGATTTGGGAGAGGATATCCAGTCGCGTAACCGGACGGGGTTGGGACGAAAGTGATCCGTCACTATAGAGTATATTTTCCAGGCGAGGAATTTTTCGTTTGCCGAATCGGATTTGTAGATAATACGAATGGCAAATTTATCGTAAACCTCATCATAGCTCACATTCTGGACATTCATTTTTCTCCGGATAGAGAATATGGATTTCGGTCGTCCCTTGATCTGGTAGTTCAGCCCTTCTTTATCCAGGCTTTCCCGTATAACATCGGAAAAGGCCGTAATATAGGCTTTCTGGCCTTCTTTGCTTTCTTCTACTTTGCTGAGGATGTCGTTATATACTTCCGGCTCCGTATATTTCAACCCCAAGTCTTCCAGGTCGGTCTTGATGTTGTACAGGCCGATCCGGTGGGCCAGGGGGGCATAGATATACAGTGTTTCGGAAGCTATTTTCAGTTGTTTGTGTTCCGGCATGGACTCCATGGTCTGCATGTTGTGCAGCCGGTCCGCAATTTTGATGATGATTACCCTTACGTCATCGTTGAGCGTAAGCAGCATTTTACGGAAGTTTTCCGCTTGCAGGGATATATCTTTTTCCTTGCTAAGGTGTGATATCTTGGTAAGTCCGTCCACAATAAGGGCAATGGTCTTCCCGAACATTTTCTCGATATCACCTAGCGAATATTCCGTGTCTTCCACGACATCGTGAAGCAGTGCCGCAGCTATGGAAGTAGCGTCCAGTCCTATTTCGGAAGCAACTATCTTGGCTACGGCAATAGGGTGGAAGATATAGGCTTCCCCGCTCTTACGCCGCTGATCTTTATGGGCATCAACAGCCGTATCAAACGCTTTCCGGATGAGTTTTTTATCTTCATCGCTTAGCGTCTGATAACTGATGCGAAGCAGCTCTTTATATTGCTTGGCAATCTCTTTGTTCTCTTTTTCCGTATCAATCACTACTGCCATAAAAGCACTTTCTTTTGTCAGTTACAAGGTTTGTGTCCGGCCCGCGTTCCCGGAATTTACCCGGAACTGTGGCTTTACATAAAGTTAATAAAACTTTTACAAATAAACATCAAATTCCGTGCCTTAAAATATCCGTTTTATTTTTAGCCATACAGGTTGTTATCAGGTCTTTCGTGTAGCGATTATATTTCTTTTTATCTCCCGAATAAAAATCTTCCGGGATGGTTTTTGTCAATTTAAAAAGGACAGGGTTTAATGCTTTCCGAGGTTTCGTATGCGCTGCAATAATGTGGGGTGGGAATAGTGCATTTTTACATAGGCCGGATGCGGGGTGAGGTTACTCAGGTTATTTTTGTTCAGTTTCTTCAGTGCGGTTACCAGCGGCTTGGCGCTGAAAGTATTTCTGGCATAATCGTCTGCCTGGTATTCGAATTTCCGGGAAATATAATTCATGATAAATCCTGTTATTTCCGAAACGGGACTGTAGAGTATGCCGAAGGCTATAAGTCCGGTGTGGAAGCTTTGCTGCGTTACGCCCAGGGCATAAGACAATTCCGGGATGCGGATGCAGAGGGAAAGAATATAGAGAGTAAAACCCGTAAGCAATACGGATGCCAGTATATTAAACAAAATGTGTTTTCTTTTGTAATGCCCCACTTCATGAGCCAGGACAGCAACGATCTCTTCGGTGTCCAGGTCCCGGACCAGGGTGTCGTAGAGGGTGATCCTTTTCTGCCGGCCGAAACCGGAGAAGTAAGCATTTGCTTTGGTAGACCTTTTGGAGCCGTCAATGATAAATATTTTGTCCAGGGTAAAGTCTGCGGTAGAAGCGTATTTTTCTATGGCCGTTTTCAGTTCGCCATCTTCCAGCGGGGTCTGTTTGTTAAACAGCGGAACAATGAGTTTGCTGTAGAACATGTTCATAAAAACGGTAAATACCGCAACTACACCCCAGGCATAGAGCCAGAAGTTCTTTCCGGTTGTTTGATAAAACCAGATAATAAGTGCCAGGATACCGCCACCGATAACCGCACCCATGATCCAGCCTTTTAGCTTATCCAGGAAAAATGTCCTTTTCGTGGTTTTGTTGAACCCGAATTTTTCTTCGATGACAAAAGTGTGATAGTAAGAGAACGGCGTAGTGAGCATATCGCTGGCAAAAAGTATAATACCGAAAAAAATAAGGGCTATTACAATTTCGTTATCCGAAATGCCACGTGCTATCTGGTCTACATACTCAAAACCGCCGAGAAAAAAGAAAGCCAGTGTAAGTACGAGGGAAAAAGCCGAAGAAATCTTTGAAAAGTTATAATTTGTCTTTTTATAAGCCTGGGATTTGACGTATTCCGCATCGTCATAAACGTCACTTAATTCTTCGGGAACGGCATCGCCGAAATGCTTTGCATTCAGGTAGTCCAGTACCTGGTCTACAATGAAATCCAATAATAATATGCCGATGATAATGTAAAAAAGTACGGTTGGAGTCATGAATTTCTCTTTCGTTAAAATACGATCTTATCAGGATTTTGTTTAGTGTGAAAAATGTCTAAGATAATTACTGAAGTTTCTTTTCTTTCATAAACGACCTTGTAACTCCATTTGGGTATAAATCTGTATTTTTCCTTTTGAATAATTGGCTCTTTGGCATATTCGAACCGTTTGTCTGCGAGAGAATCTCCGATTTCCAGTAAAGTGTCGATTACTCTTTCTGCGTTTTGCGGACTAAATGGATAGATATAATCGTAGATGCCGGCAAGAGATTCCTTAGCTTTTTCCGACCAGATTACTTCCATTATTTGCGATTCAGAATATAGTTTTTAACCTCTTCGGATGTATAGGTTTTGTCCCCTTTTTGAATGCCTGTACTGATTTTTTCAATATGGGCGATATACTTTACTTTGGTCAAAGGTTCCCCATTGGAAGTATAAGCTACAATTTCGGTTTCCGAAAGAAGTTGTTCGATCTGGTCCAATACAGAATCATCCTGAACCTCCAGTATTTTTTTGGTAATATTTATTTTTCTGTCCGATGTAGTTTCCATAACGCTAAGATACGATTTTTTGAATTATAGATTCACCACTGTTACCCGAATCCTGTGGATTTGAAATATAGGGACGTTTACAGGAACCCTCTCTGTCTCTTTGCTTCGAAAATCAGAATTGCCGCACTGACGGAAACATTCATAGAATCTATTTCTCCCTGCATGGGAATGATAATATTCCGGTCTGAATTCCGGAGCCATTCGTCGCTCAGCCCCGTAGCTTCGGTACCGACCACCAGGGCGGTCGCCCCGGTAAAATCTACCGTGTGGTAATGGACGGAGGCCGTCAGCGCGGCACAATAGGTCCGTATGTTGTTTTTCTTCAGAAAAGCCAGGACTTCTGTCGTACTTCCCGTGGCAATTGT
The DNA here is from genome assembly GCF_052983315.1 of Sinomicrobium endophyticum. NCBI lineage: Bacteria > Pseudomonadati > Bacteroidota > Flavobacteriia > Flavobacteriales > Flavobacteriaceae > Sinomicrobium > Sinomicrobium endophyticum. Next base: position 136,214 of record NZ_JBRKIS010000041.1, on the reverse strand, counting down.
TCTGGTAAACACACATCCGACACTGGAGCGAATAATGTTTGGGTTATAGAGGTCGGTTTTCGGATTGGCAATGATCACGGCATCTATGTCAGCCGCATCTGCGGTACGGAGAAGCGCGCCTATGTTCCCGGGTTTTTCCGGGGCTTCGGCAACAAGGATAAGCGGGTTTGCTTTTGTAAATGAAATCGTGTTCAGCGTGTGTTCTTTGCTTTCGGCAATGGCCAGTATACCTTCGGTTGTCTCCCGGTAGGCCAGTTTCTGGTATACTTCCCTGGAGATACTTATGATTTCCGGTTTCCGGGGAATACTTTCAAAAAGTGCTTCTGTTTCAGCTGCCCGGAAGAGGTCTTCATAGATCAAAACAGAATCTATCCCGTAATTTCCTTTTAAAGCCAGCGACAGTTCCCGCTTTCCTTCCAGGACGAATAAACCGGAAGTTTTCCGTGCCCTGGATTTTTCCTTGAGTTGGAGTACCTGTTTTACGATCGGGTTCTGAACACTGCTTATTGTTTTCAATCTGGACGTTTTGCCGCAAAAATACGAATCTTCTGATTACTCACTAAGTGTCCCGATAATATCGGGATTAAATACCCAGGTACCTGTCCTGAGCGGTCGAAAGGTAGATTGCGGGTTTCAGGGGATAAATTCCAAGTTCCAGGTTGCAGTTTCAGGTTTAGGCATAGAGCGTAGGTGGTTGAGTGTTCCGAACTACGTTCGGGATGTACCGAAGTCACCGGCCTTAAATAACACAAGGCCGTCTTTTGGAGATAAGACGGCCTTGCAGGTGATCTATACTGGCAGAGGTTAACGTTCGCCCTCGTATTTGCCCATATAGCGTTTCCACAATTTGGTTTGGTGTGATTCCAGGCTTATTTCCCTGCCCTGGATAAAGGCATGGGGAAGGATGTTGGTACGCATATCCAGCGCGTCTCCTTCGGAGATAAATAACGTGGCATCCTTTCCGGTTTCCAGGGTTCCGGCAAAGTCATCGATGCCCAGTATTCTGGCATTGTTTTCCGTGATGATCTGTACGGCTTTCTCTTTGTCCAGTCCGTAAGCAGCAAAAGTTCCGGCGTAAAAAGGAAGATTACGGGTGTTCATACGTTCCATGGCCCCACTCATTTCCAGGCCCACCAGGACACCTTTGTCCGATAACATTTTGGCCAGCATATACGGTTGTTTCACATTATCATCCTCTCCGGAAGGGAGTCTGTGCGGCCGGCTCAGTACTACGGGAATATTATTTTTAACCAGCAGCCCCGTTACTTTATAAGCTTCTCCACCGCCTACGATAACAATTTTCCGTATCCCGTTTTCTTTGGCAAAGTTGACAGCATCGATAATTTCTTTTTCGCCATCGGTGTTTATGTACAGTTTCCGAGAACCGTCAAAAAGCCCTGTGACAGCTTCAAAGGGAAGGTTTTCAGGGGATTTATCTCCTTTCAGATAAGCTTTTGCGCCGGTTATGAAAGTAGTGATTTCCCGTACTTCCTTCTCGTATTCTTTGTTTGGCATAAACTCGCTCGGGCCGCTGAATCCCCATCCTTTAGAACGGAAGGCATTGGGCCAGTGCATATGGATGCCGTCGTCTGTTTTGATAGCCGCGTCTTCCCAGTTCCAGGCATCCAGTTGTACTACCGAAGATGTCCCGGAAATAAGTCCCCCTCTCGGGGCTATCTGGGCCATCAGAATTCCGTTGGGCCTGCAGCTTTCCACTATTTTGGATTCCGCGTTATAAGCAATAAGGCTCCTGACATGCGGAATCAGGTCGCCTGTATCCGACTGGTCGTTACTGGCCCTTACCGCGTCTACTTCCACCAGTCCGAGGGTGGAGTTGATGGCAATAAATCCCGGATACACATGTTTACCGGATGCCTGGATAACCTTGTCGTATTCCGAAGCCTGAACTCCCGATTGCGGCCCGGCATAGGTGATCTTCCCGCTTTTAAATCCGATGGCGCTGTTTTCTATGACACTACCGTTACCTATATGCGCCGTAGCGCCGGTTATAAGAACAGATTCGGTTTGCTTTGCTGCCGGGGTTTGCTGTGCGGAGATAACCGTACAGGAAAGTAGCAGCAGGAAATAAAATATATTTTTATGAATTTTCATGAGTAAAATTTTTATAATGTGTTTTATTTCTGCATTCAGATAATGTTTGAAGTAATTCAGAATTACCTGCTATGAGGGCAAGTTTCTTTTTTCTACTCCATTTTTTTAATTTCTTTTCAAATATCTCTGCTTGCTCAAATTGCATGAATTCCTGATGGAAAATAAGTTTCACAGGCCTTCTTCTATACGTATAGGAATCCTTATTTAGGCCATTATTATGCTCTTTAATTCTTCTTTCCAGGTTATTGGTTAAACCTGTGTAAAGAGAATCATCGGAGCATTTTACAATATAAACGAAATAGAATTTCATTTCCCTGAGTTTATATTTATCTGAACAATGTGTTACAAGCATATTAAGCCTCTCGACTCCGCTCGAGGTGACAGAGTTACTTTACAAGCTGTCCGGCCGAGCGGAGTCGAGGCCTTTTAACTTCCGTACACTTCCGTATCGCAGTGAAAATGCTTCTCTTCTTTCTGCTTCGGAGCCTGGGTTTTCATTCCCTTATTCTTGGCTTTGATCATCTGGTTGATGAGTTCATTCCTTTCCTGTGCAATGCTTGCCTGCATTTGTTTCATCGTTTCATAATCGTAGTAAGGGACTCCTTCTATAAAGGTTTTTTCGGCAATAGCGTAAATGGACAGCGGGTGATCGCTCCAGAGCACTACGTCGGCGTCTTTCCCTTCTTTGATACTTCCTACCCTGTCGTCAAGATGCAGCATTCTGGCCGGGTTGATGGTAACCATTTTCCAGGCTTCCTCTTCGGAAACACCACCGTATTTTACGGTTTTACCCGCTTCCTGGTTAAGTCTGCGCGACATTTCGGCATCATCGGAGTTGATGGCGACGGTCAGTCCCTGGCTTTGCATAATGGCTGCGTTATAAGGAATGGCATCATTCACTTCATACTTATACGCCCACCAATCGGAGAATGTGGAAGCGCCGAGCACGCCGTGTTCCTTCATCTTATCCGCTACCTTATAACCTTCGAGTATGTGGGTAAAAGTATTGACAGGAAAGTCAAATCTTTCCGTAACTTTCATCAGCATGTTGATCTCGCTCTGTACGTAGGAGTGGCAGGTAATAAAGCGTTCTTTGTTAATGATCTCGGCGAGAGTTTCCATCTCATAGTCAAAACGGTATGGTTTCCCGCTTTTCTTTTTGGTATCGTATTCTTTGGCGCGCTGGAAATAATCCATATATACCTGTTCAACCCCCATTCTGGACTGTGGAAAACGGATGGTTTGCATATCTCCCCAGTTCGATTGTTTTACGTTCTCGCCCAGGGCGAACTTGATGAATTTAGGAGAGTTCCCGTAAATGAGTTTTTCTGCGGGCAGTCCCCATTTCAGTTTAATAATGGCCGATCTTCCTCCGATAGGATTGGCGGAACCGTGCAGTATCTGTATGGAAGTAACTCCGCCGGACAGGTTCCGGTATATGTTGATGTCATCCGCATCTATAACATCTTCCATAATCACTTCCGCGGAAGAATTATGCCCGGCTTCGTTAATGGAAGCAGCTGCTATATGCGAATGTTCGTCTATGATCCCCGCGGTAAGGTGTTTTCCGGTGGCATCTATAACCGTAGCGCCGCCTGCGGAAAGGTCTTTACCTATACGGGATATTTTTCCGTTTTTGACCAGCACATCCGTATTTTCCAGTACACCGTCTTCCTCGCTGGTCCATACGGTGGCATTTTTAAAGAGGATGCTTTCCTGTTTCGGAAGTTCTGAGAATCCGTATGCTTTGTTCGGAAAGGTAACCGGAACTGCCTCCGGGACAAATTTTTCTTCTTTTTCTTTTTTCTCTTTTTCTTCGTAAGCTGATTTCCTGGTCGCGGTCCAGTTTCCTTCTGTGCCATTCCCCAACAGGGCTTTGCCGCCAAGTGTTTCCGCAGTGGTAACAAAACCGGATAGTCTCAGGAAACCGGAATCCCCTTCATCGGGAGAAAAGAAAAGGTTGAGCCAGCCGTTTTCATAGGTGAGTTTGGAACCCAGTGTGGTCGTGTCCGATTTCAGTTCCGGTTTCGGGGAAGAAACTTCCCCGGTAATGTTCAGGGTGTATGTTTTGCCGCCTGCATTTAAAGTGTATTCGCCACGGATATCTTTGACGTTCCTGTCCGCTACGGTGTGCTTTTCTCCTAAAACCCAGTTTTCATAAAGGGTAGTTTTTTTGTCGAAGATATCTCCCGAGGTTATGAGAAAATTGGCATAACTTCCGTTTTTGAGGTTACCTATGTCGCCTTTTCCCAGAAGCTCCGCAGGAGTAGTGGTAAGGGCTTCCAGGGCCTTGGTTTTGTCCAGTCCGTAATCAATGGCACGAAGGAGATTAGCCTTGAAATCCGATGTTTTTTCCAATCCGGATAATGTAAAGACAAACGGAACCCCATTTTTGGCAAGGGCAGCGGGATTTCCGGGAGCCTGGTTCCACAAACGCATATCCGCGAGGGATACTTTTCCGGCCTGGTAAGGATCGGTTACGTCATAAGCTTCCGGGAAATTGAGCGGAAGTATATAACTGGCTCCCGTAGCTTTTATTTCCGGGATACGCTGATACTCATCGCCACCGCCTTTTAATATATATTTCAGGCCGAATTCCTTAGCGATCTTATGGGCACGAAGGTTGTTCTGGTAACTGCCCGCGTCAAATATCTGGGGAAGGGTTTTATTGGCGTTCAGTGCTTCGAGAGACATATCCCTGTTTTCTGCATTTCCTCCTGCGTACCACTCTGCATCCTTGTACATCTGGCGGATAAGCGCCATAGCTCCCATAAGAGAGGTAGGGTAATTTTGTGCAGAAGCAACGCTTTTGGCAAAAGAGAGATGCTGGGCGGCTTTTTCATCCAGGATACGCAGATCGTAAGTGTCCGTGGAATCCAGGGCTACAAGAACACTGGTCCCCCGTACAATGCCATCGGCCACGTGGGTGTTTACCGTTCCGAAACCAGCCTGCAGTAATTCTTTGGCCTTCTTGGTGTCGAACGAAAATTTGTCGTATGCATCTTGTTCCGGCATAATATGATCGTTCCAGTAAAACCCTTTCCTGGAAGCGTCGTATTGGGGTGAACGTCTGCCACGACCCTGCCTGGCAGGTTTTTGTACACCGAATTCACTGTGGATATCAATAAAAGAAGGATAAATATATTTTCCTTCCAGGTCTGTCACCACACTGTTACCGGGAATGGAAACTTTGCTTCCCACAGCGATAACCTTGCCCTTCTGAATAAGAAGAGTCCCTTTGTCGATAACCTGGGTGGGCGTGATGTAAATTTTAGCATTGGTAAATGCCGTGTAATTGTTGTCTGTGGTTTTGACACCGTCATTCTTCGGAAAATATTCCTGGGCGTGTAGAGTAAACGAACACAGGAATACCAGTAGTAATACGGGTAGCCTTTTTCTCATAACATATTTGAATTAGAGTTTAGTAGGCTTAAAGTTAAGATAACTGTTAAAAAGCAATAGTGACTTAAGGAAATTTTAACTTTTGTTTGCCAATGATCAAACAGACATTCCTTGATATTTCTTTTAAGACAAAAAAACAAGAGATTTATACGATTTGTGTATTGTTGGTTTACCACAGGTAAACTGATGTGCCCGGAGGTAGGCTGATAGGGGCAGCGCCATTTATAAAGGATGCCTTTTGTGATAATTTACCAGTAATGCCACGACATAACTGTATGTCTTTATCCCATCCGTCTGGCTGTTGGCTTTCAGATAGGCATTGAAGGTATTTTTAAACACCGGTTCTGCCGGGTTCTCGTATTTATCCCAGAACTTGGCAACTTCTTCATAGTTTTTAAGAATACCCCGGTGCACCTGTTCCTTCAGCCTGGTGAATTCTTCCCGGTCTCTCCGGTAAACCTCGTTCAGACAATAGCGAAGCATATAAGCGCAACCGGAAAATTTAAAGTAAAGGTCCTCATTGGCCGTTGCCGCCAGGTAACCGATAAAATTGGCCTCGTTTTCTGCGGAAAACCCTATCTGGTGTGCTTCCTCATGACAGGTTATGAGCGGGTAACGATAATCCAGCCGCAGGCTGTTTACCTGGGCTTCGTTGGTAAACGGGTTCAGGTAGCCACTGTATCCCATATAGGTGAGCGGAAGGGAAAAAAGGGAGCTTTTAATACTTGCAGGAGCATAGGTGAAATGCGGATTATTTGCGGATATGACGGTATACCCGGAGGAAGACATACGGTATATCTCCCTGCGGGAATAAGGTGGTTTGACCAATGTGGAGTCGTTTCCCGTAATTTCTTTTTGCAGGATATTGGTCCTGGCAATCAGTTTTTCGGTAAAAGCTACCAGCTCTTCCGTGGTATACGTATTTCCGATGCCGAGGGTATGATGCAGGGGAGGACGGTAATAGTTCATTCCCCAGAACAGGTGGAATGTAAAGTAAACGAAAGAAATTACAAGGAGTATTTCCCGGAAAAAATACCAGGGTTTCCGGAAAAGGTATTTTGTTTTCCGGATCAGAAAACGGAGGATGAATATACCGGCAAGGGTATAGAAAATATCTCCTGCGGAAAATGGGATCCATCCGAAAGTATACCGGTATCCTGTCGATATGAACGGATATATGCCATTGCTGTAATACTTTTCGATAAAGCCCGGAGCCAGGGCCAGTAATTTTACTGCGATAACCTGGGGGATCACGGAAAGCGCCAGTATATTTTTCACTTTTTCGGACATGGGCTAAAAATAGGAAAATATATGCTAAGGAAACGGATTCGGAAATGGATTTATGTTTTGTTTCTTTTGAATGTCTCGTAGGCTTGTCCCGGGGTAGTAGACTATTTTTTTTAATACCAGGAAACAGAGGTGTTAATAATCGTATACGGATTTAAAAGTTTCTGTAGTTTTGTAACAAACAAAAAGAGAAAAATATGAATTCAGAGATAAGATCCCTCGAACCTTCTGTGGTGTGGAACAGGTTTGCAGACCTCAATGCCGTGCCCAGGGCTTCCAAAAAAGAAGAACGGGTTATTGCATTTATGCTGGATTTTGGCAAAAAACTAGGACTGGAGACCCTCAGGGACAAGACCGGAAATGTCATTATCCGTAAACCGGCAACACCCGGAATGGAAAACAGGAAAATGGTTGTACTGCAATCACATCTCGATATGGTACACCAGAAAAATGCGGATACCGATTTTGATTTTAGTACCCGGGGCATAGACATGTATGTGGAAGGAGACTGGGTAAGAGCCAGGGGAACTACGCTGGGGGCCGATAACGGACTGGGAGTAGCGGCTATTATGGCCATCCTGGAAAGTACCGATATACCACATCCGGCTATAGAAGCTTTGTTTACCATTGATGAAGAGACCGGTATGACCGGGGCACAAGGACTCGAACCCGGTTTGCTGAAGGGAGAAATACTGCTGAACCTCGATACGGAAGAAGATAATGAAATAGGTATAGGTTGTGCCGGAGGTGTGGATATAACCGCCCGGCGTACGTATAAAGAAGAGCCTGTACCCGAAGATACCATAGCCTTTAAGATCACGGTCAAAGGATTACAGGGCGGCCATAGCGGGATGGATATCCACAAAGGTCTGGGGAATGCCAATAAAATAATGAACCGCCTGCTTTTTGACGGTTTTGAAAACTACGGTTTACGTATTGCCTCTGTAGACGGAGGAGGGCTCCGAAATGCCATTCCCCGCGAAAGTACCGCAGTGGTTGTGATGGATAAGATACATAAAGATGCTTTCGTTTTTGAATTCGGTGAACAGGAACGGGATATCAAAAACGAACTGCAAACAATGGAGCCGTCCCTGGAGATCACCGCAAAGCCCGCAGATAGCCCGGCGGGAATTATGGAACTAGGGGTGCAGGAAGGCATTATCAGAGCCTTATACGGTGCACACAATGGCGTATATCGTATGAGTGCGGAAATGATAGGGCTTACGGAAACATCCAATAATATTGCAAGGGTAGAGATCAGAGAAGGAAATATAAAGATATCCTGTCTCACCCGTTCTTCGGTAGACAGTTCCAAAACAGACCTGGCCAATGCCCTCCGTGCGGTTTTTGAACTGGCAGGCTGTGAAGTGGAGCTTTCCGGAAGTTATCCCGGCTGGCAACCCGACCTGGATTCTCCCGTATTAAAGGTACTTCGCAAAAAATATGAAACCCTGTTCGATGAAAAACCCGATGTAGCTGCATGTCACGCCGGACTCGAATGCGGGATATTGGGACAGAACTATCCGGAAATGGATATGGTCAGTTTCGGGCCTACCATCCGCGGTGCGCATTCACCCGATGAAAAGGCAAACATAACATCCGTAAAGAAATTCTGGAAGTTTCTTAAAGAGATATTAAAGGATATTCCCGAAAAAGAATAAAAATATGAAACCTGTAGAATTTGAAACCTTTGTTGAGCAGTTAACTGCTCAACAAAGACCAAGATTTAAAATTAATTATTAACCAGAAAAAAGGCAACCATATTCAGGCATGCCCAAACCTGTAACTTGTAACCTATAACTGGTAAACGTTGCAATTATAGTTTTTTTAATGCGTTTGCCCTGCGTAATTGCCAAAAGAAGTATCTTAGACGAGGTAAAAAAAACAGGGTGAACCTCATTAAAACATATAATGATGTAGACCCGGCAGACAGCCGGATGACCTTTCGTATCCGTACGATGGAAGATATCTATGACGAGAACTCCGGGAAAGCGGACGAACCCCACCGGCACGATTACTATATCATTGTACTGGTGAAGAAAGGTAGCGGAAAACACAGCATAGATTTTACGGAATACCCGCTTTCGGACAAACAGGTATATTTTGTAAGTCCCGGGCAGGTACATCAGATAGTGGAAAAAGAAAAGTCCCGTGGCTATGTGATAACGTTCTCTAACAGGTTTATGACGGAAAACCAGATAGACACCTGTTTTATAGACGATATCAATTTATTTAAGGATTACGGGGAAGCGCCACCTTTACCTTTGGCAGAACAGCAACTGGAACAGTTGAGTGCTTATTGCGAACAAATGATGGAATGGAGCAACAGGAACATGAAGTTCCGTTCCCAGGGGATAGGTTCCCTGCTTCGGCTTTTTCTTATATCCTGTAATAACCTGTGCTCCCTGCACGGTGACAATCCGCAACAACTTCATGCCGGCGGAACCCTGCTCAGAGATTACAGGCAATTGGTGGAAGCACACTTTATGGAATGGCACCTGGTTTCTCAGTATGCAGATGCACTCCATGTTACCCCCGATCATCTCAACCGCACCGTAAAGTCCCTTATAGGCAAGACGGCTAAAGAATATTTACAATCCCGAATCACAATTGCCGCCCGCCGCATGCTTTACTTTTCCGGGCAACCGCAAAAAGAAATAGCCTATGCACTGGGTTTTTCCGAACCTGCCCATTTTAGCAGTTTCTTTAAAAAATGTACGGGAATGTCCCCTTCGGACTTCAGGAGATAGTTCCGGATCGTATTTTTATAAGTCTTTCCCGTATTCTTGTATTTCTCCGTGCCTTTATTGTTCGCAACTTTGTACAGAACAAAAAAAGGAATATAATCATGAAAACAACATTGCACAGGGCAGATACAAGAGGCCATGCCGATCACGGCTGGCTGAACGCCCATCACAGTTTTAGTTTTGCCAACTACTACAACCCCGACAGGATGAACTTCGGTTCCCTGCGGGTACTTAACGACGATATTGTAAGCGGAGGCATGGGATTCGGAATGCACCCGCACGATAATATGGAGATCATAACCATTCCCTTGCGCGGAGACCTGGAACACAAGGATAGCATGGGAAACACAGGTCGAATCAAAAACGGGGAAATACAGGTAATGAGCGCCGGAACGGGTGTTTTTCACAGCGAGTATAACCCGAATAAAGATAAAGAAACCAACCTGTTGCAGATATGGTTGATACCCAACAAGAGGAATGCAGAACCCCGGTACGACCAGATATCCATAGAAGATTATCGGGAAAAGAATGAGCTGTACCAGGTGGTGTCCCCTAATGCGGATGACCAGGGAACATGGATACACCAGGATGCCTGGTTTCACCTGGGAGACTTTGACAAAGGGACGGCAAGGGATTATAACCTGAAAAAAGAAGGGAACGGCATATATCTCTTTGTTATTGAAGGAGCGGTTAATGTCAACGGACAATCCCTGGGGAAGAGAGACGCTTACGGCGTATGGGATACCGATAAAATAACCATTGAAGCCGAAAGCGATACGCAGTTCCTCCTGATGGAAGTACCGATGGCCATATAATTACCAGGACCAGGACATTATTTTGAATGTCCTGGACCATCCTGGTATAATAGAAATGAAACTTTTTCATAGTCAAGGATTTTTTCGCCCTTTAGGCCAGGGCTAAAGAAGAATTCACCTTCAAATGCCAAAATCCCGTTACTCCCTCTGAAAAGGGTGCGGAATTTCTGAAATCAGGTCAAAATAATCTTATGATGTGTTTACCCTGATATAACCGGCTTTTCACCTGGAAAAGAGCAGGAAGTTTAGTATATTTATAGAAACCATCTTATACGTACAAAAAATGGGAGAGATAAAGCATCTTCACAATGATACCAAAGGCGCTTTTGTTTATAAAGCGGACAAAAAGCGCCTGGCGGAAATGACCTATGTCATGGCCGGCGATAAAAAAATGATCATAGAACACACCGGGGTAGACGAATCCCTGAAAGGACAGGGCATAGGCAAAAAGCTGCTCGAAACACTGGTGGACTATGTCAGGGAAAATAGCATTAAGGTAGTGCCTTTGTGCCCGTTTGCCAATGCAACATTCAAAAAAGTAACCGAATGGCAGGATGTTCTTGCCTGAAAAAATTAAAATTAACAGATGTCCAATACCGATCTTATCATCGAAGAAAGAAGCCGGGATATCGGAGATTTCCTGGTGGGCCGCCTGATCCCTTTCCGCAAAAAGCGAATGGTGGGACCATTCATATTTATAGATCATATGGGCCCGGAAAAGCTGGGCCCCAAAAAATATATGGATGTAGACCAGCATCCGCATATTGGCCTGGCTACACTTACGTATCTCCTGGAAGGAGAGATTATGCACAGGGACAGTATAGGTACGGAGCAACGCATCCGTCCCGGATCGGTAAACCTCATGGTGGCCGGCAAAGGAGTGACACATACCGAAAGGACCCCGGACGATATGAGAGAAGGTCGCGAATTTACCATGCACGGCTACCAGATATGGATAGTCCTTCCTGAAAAACTCGAGAACATGGAACCTGAGTTTTATCATGTTTCCAAGGATGAACTACCGGTGTGGAGTGAGGACGGAGCACATTTTACCCTGGTGGCGGGAGAAGGGTTTGGCAAAAAATCCCCCGTTCCCGCATATTCCGACCTGTTTATGGTTTCCGTAAAGGCAGAAGAGGATTTTGCCCTCGATATCGCCGGGAACCTGAAAGGGGAAATAGGTATCTGTATTGTAGAGGGACAGGTTAACGCCTGCGATCAGGAAGTGGGGGCAGGAAATATGCTCGTATCCAAACTGGATAATCAATGTGCATTACAGGTGAAAAAAGGTACACATCTTCTGTTGTTCGGTGGTGAACCCCTGGACGAGGAAAGACATATTTACTGGAATTTTGTTTCTTCCGACAGGGAAACCATAGAAAAAGCGAAAGAAGACTGGAAAGAAAAACGATTCCCGGAAGTTTCGGGAGACAACACATACGTGCCTTTGCCCGAATAGGATTAAGAAAAATTGTTTAGTATATGACAAAATTTGATCTGGGCGGATTTCCTCTCCCGAAAGCTTTCGGGATTTTACCCCATCCCTAAAGGGTGATCCCGATAAATATCGGGAGAGGAAAATCAGGTTCCCCTGCCTGCCGGCAGGCAGGCTTTAGGGTTAGGGTCAAACTGATTTACCGATAAACCTGCATAAAACAAATTTTGTTACGTACTAAAAAAAAAATTGGTTGAATCATAAAAAGCAGAAAAATGGAAACAGCAAAAAAAGTAACGTGGAGTATAGACCCTGCACATTCCGAAGTTCAATTTAAAGTGAAACACCTGGTAATCTCTACCGTAACCGGACAATTTACCTCTTTTTCGGGAGGACTGGAAACGGAAGGGGAGAGTTTTGAAAATGCGAGGGCGGTGTTCGAAGCTGAAGTGGACAGTATTTCCACCAATAATAAAGACAGGGATAATCACCTGAAATCCGGGGATTTTTTCGATGGGGGAAACCATCCCAAAATCATTTTTGTGTCCAGTGGCTTTAAAAAAAACGGGGAAGACATCTATGAAGTTACGGGAGATATTACCATTCGGGGAAATACAAAACCCATAGTATTGAAGGCGGAATATGGCGGGACAATGGTAGACCCTTATGGCAATACCAAAGCCGGGTTTGAATTTACCGGGAAACTGAACCGGAAAGCATTCGGACTGGAATGGAATGGAGTCACCGAAACAGGAGGTATTGTAGTAGGAGATGAAGTGAAACTGCTGATCAATATGCAATATGTCAAAAATTAAATAATGAACTCGTTTAAAGGTTAAAATCTGCCGGGGAGTATCTGCTCCCTCGTTTTTTTGGTACTTTTAAGGTACTGCAAAGCATAGGAAGAAGGAAGCCGGAAAGTGTGAAAAGCAACGGATATTCCAATGAAACCGACATGATCAAAATAATCATTATCCTGTGTGTTTCATGATTAATTTGATCTTTTAAGGTTCCATTCCTCAATGCTTCGGAACAGGTAGTAACCATTGAAAAACGATAAAAATAAACACATGAAAAAAATATTGTTAATAACCGGTGATTTCGCAGAAGATTATGAAACCATGGTACCGTATCAGATGCTTTTGATGGTAGGCCACGAAGTACATGCCGTCTGCCCCGGTAAAAAGAAAGGAGATTCGGTAAAAACCGCAATCCACGATTTTGAAGGAGACCAGACGTATTCGGAAAAACCGGGACATAATTTCCAGCTCAGTTATACTTTCGATGAAGTAAAGCCTGAAAATTATGATGGCCTGGTAGTCGTAGGAGGACGTGCCCCGGAATATTTGCGACTAAATTCGAAAGTACTGGATATTGTAAAATACTTTTTTGATAAAGATCTTCCCGTAGCAGCCATATGCCACGGTATACAGATTCTTACCACTGCCGGGGTGGTTTCCGGAAGAACGCTCACGGCTTACCCGGCAGTGGGACCGGAAGTAACCATCGCCGGAGGTATTTACAAAGAGGTGCCGCCCACCGAATCGGTAGTGGACGGAAACCTCGTAACTTCACCGGCATGGCCCGGCCATCCTACCTTTATCAAAGCGTTCCTGGATTTACTGGGGACTAAAATTTCATTATAGCCCGGATGCGTTTAATATTATCAAGGCCCGGAAAAGAGACATTCCCATCGCTCTTTTCCGGGCTTTCCCTTGTGATCTTAGGATAAAATCAAAAGAAAGTCACCTTGTTTATCCGACGTGATTTATTTTTTTAATCTTCTTTTTTGAAGTATCTTGTACTTACTTATTCAAGATGAAAGTATGCGTGACTTACCGATAAAAAACGGACTCCTTATTTTGCTTTTCCTTTGCTTTTTTTCCGGAAAAGCCCAGGATTTACACTTGTCGAAAGGTGTTATTACCGATGCTGTTCCCGTGCCCGGCGGTTCCGAACCTATAAATTATGCCATTTATCTCCCCGAAAACTATACAGCGGATAAAAAATGGCCGGTCATTTTTGTTTTTGATATCGAAGGAAAAGGGAAAAAAGGACTGGAAGCCTTTACGGCCTCCCCCGGAGGGAAAAACTTTATTCTTATCGGGGCAAATAATGTACGAAATGTATCTTATGAAGAGAATTTTTATATAGCCAAGCGACTTTTTGAGGTGGTACTGAAAACTTTTCCTATAGATAGTAAACGGATCTATACCTCGGGTTACGGTGGTGGTGGCAGACTGGCTACTGCTATTGCAGCTATTTCCGGAGATGTAGATGGTGTAATTGCCTGTGGGGCGGCTTTACCTGGAAATAAAAAATACGAACCTAAGAAAAACGACTTCCTGTTTGTTGGCCTTGTAGGGGATGAAGATGGGAATTACAGGGAAATGCAAAGTACGATAAGCATACTGTACGGGAAAAAATTTGAGGCGGATCTGGCGGTATACGATGGTTCTTCCTATTATCCGCCTGCGGATTACATGGATAAGGCCATACGTACACTGATGATAAAAGCTATAGCAAAGGGCGCGGTTCCCGAAGGTGAAAAAATGGTGGATTCGTTGTTTAAAGCCGATCTGGATTTTAACAGGAAAATGGAACGCATAGGGCAGGCTTTATACGCATTTGAGGATGTGGATCAGCTGATGAGCAATTACAGCAAGTATGTGGAAAAAGGCATATTTCGAGAGCGAAAAAAAGAAATCCGTAAAAACAGGCAGTTTGGGAAGCAACGCAGTGATAACTATGGCGTATCGGAAGAGGAAAGCTACTTTATGACCGATTACCTGACCTTCCTGTCCGATGACCTTTCCAACGGGAACGTCGGGCAACTTCCGTCCTGGGAAGAAGAAATGCTGTCACTCGAAAAAATAGAGAAAGGGGATAACCGGGCCAGGACCAAGATGGCAAAGCGCTTAAAGAATATGCTGAAAGCGGTTATGGAGGAAACCATACCCACATTGGACAGTACGCATACGGACCGGTTGCTGTTCGCCAATGCTTTTATGGTCCTGCTAGACCCCGGACGGGAAGATGCTTACCTGGAAGTATTGCGTTACAGTGTGAAGAAAAGCGAATACGGAATGGCGCTGTTCTACCTGGAGCAGCTTTTGAACCAGGGCTTTAAGGATGTGAATAAACTGAATAGTATTGAAGGTATTGCCCTGCTACGGATATTACCGGAATATAACGATATTCTGGAAGAACACGGTCTGAAAACACTTTATTAGTCTCAGTTGAGGGGTTAAAACCCTTGCTTCGGAATTATTGCAGCCCTTCGGTAAACTCAGTATATCACACTTTAGTAGTGGGAAAAATTATAGTTGGGTTATTGAGTTATTAGGTTATTCAGTTTATAGGTGTTGCCTGAATAACCTAATAACTAAAGCACAATTTCCCTGCCTGCTGCCGTAGTAGCCTTAATAGCATGTCCTTTACAGGACGGATTTGATATTTTCCGGTGGCCGGCCTATTACCGCCTTTTTTCCGGATATGACAATAGGTCTTTCTATCAGTTTCGGATTATCTGCCATAGCTTTGATAATGTCGGTATCCGAAAGGTCTTTTCCCTTGTAATTGTCTTTCCAGATACTTTCGTTTTTCCGGACGAGGTCTATCGGGGAAATTCCCAGGAGGTTTATGATCTCGCGGAGCTCTTTCTCCGAAGGTATGTCTTCCAGGTATTTTACAACTTCAAATTCTTTACCGGATGCTTCCAGCAGGGCAAGCCCCTGCCGGGATTTGCTGCAACGCGGATTGTGATATATTTTTAACATGATCCCTATTTTAGATATTAGATTTAAGATTTTAGAGAGCGGACAGAACCCGATTTTTGGTTACAGATAACAAGTTTACACTGCCTGAACCGAAGTCGGTTCGGAATGTATCGAAGCCACCTCGCTTTGTGCTCAAATCTGGAACTATACCCCAAACTTGGAACCTGCAACCTGTAACCTTCACACCCATTACTCTTCCTTCTGGCCCATCATCATAAGGTAGGCCTTGAGGAAAGGATCTATTTCTCCGTTCATTACCCCGTCTACATCGGTAGATTCTTTGGATGTTCTTACATCTTTAACCAGTTTGTATGGATGCATGACGTAGTTCCTTATCTGGGAACCCCATTCGATCTTCATTTTCCCGGCCTCGATCTCGGCCCTCTTTTCCTGTCGTTTTTTCAGTTCTATTTCGTAGAGCTGTGACTTCAGGAGCTGCATGGCTTTGGTCTTATTGTCCAGTTGCGACCGGGTTTCGGAATTTTCAATGACAATTCCCGTAGGGTGGTGCCGCAGACGTACGGCGGTTTCCACCTTGTTGACATTTTGTCCTCCTGCACCGCTGGAACGCATGGTCTCAAAGGTAATGTCCGCAGGGTTGATATCTATTTCTATGCTATCGTCCGCAAGAGGATATACATAAACCGAAGCAAAAGAAGTATGGCGTTTGGCATTACTGTCAAAAGGCGATATACGTACCAGCCGGTGTACCCCGTTCTCTCCTTTAAGCCAGCCAAAAGCATATTCTCCTTCTATTTCCAGGGTCACTGTTTTTATCCCGGCAACATCACCTCCCTGGTAATTGAGTTCCTTTATCTTGTATTTCTGTGATTCCGCCCACATGAGGTACATACGCATGAGCATCGCGGCCCAGTCACAGCTTTCCGTACCCCCGGCACCGGCGGTTATCTGTAATACGGCACTCATGGCATCGCCTTCTTCCGAAAGCATGTTTTTAAATTCCAGGTGCTCTATATGGTCTACAGTGTTTTTATACTGTAATTCCACCTCTTCCGCTTCGCTTTCTCCTTCCTTGTAGAAATCATACAGTACTTCCAGGTCGCCCACAAGAGCTCTGGCTTCTTCGTAGCCTTCTACCCATTTCTTTTTACTGCGGAGCGACTGCATCAGCGCCTCCGCTTCTTTGGGGTTGTCCCAGAAATCGGGCGCAAAAGTTTTTTCTTCTTCGTTTTGTATTTCAATAAGTTTGACATCTATGTCAAAGATACCTCCTTAACGCGCCAAGGCGTTCCATAAGGCTTTTCACCTGTTCTGTTGTAACCATATCTGTTTTTAAGTTCTTTTTTGCCGCCGAAGTCTTCCGGCATGTGGCATTCTCCAGGCAAAAATAACATTTACGCGGTGCAGTAAAAATTATTTATCATAAATTTATGGACCTAACGAACTAACTGACAAATTGCATGAAAAAGATTATTCTCTTCACCCTGCTGCTTTCGGCAGGAGTGCTGCAGGCGCAGTTCCTGGACAAAAAGAAAGACCTTAAAAAATTTACCGGTTATTTTGATTTTTATTACGATGATGAAGAAGGAAAGATCTACCTGGAAGTAGACAAACCCGAAACCGAATTCCTGTATGTTTATTCCCTGAGTAACGGGGTGGGGAGTAACGATATAGGGCTGGACCGCGGACAGTTGGGCAATGAACAGGTAGTGTACTTTAAAAAAGAAGGCAATAAGCTGCTTCTCATACAGCCCAATATGAAATACCGGGCCATTACCGAAAACGAAACAGAGCGCCGTTCGGTCGAGCAGGCCTTTGCCAGGTCGGTCATATTCGGTTTTGAGATCAAGGAAAAACGCAACGGCAGTTATATTATCGATTTTACGGATTTCCTGTTGCGGGACGCGCACGGGGTGGCCACCCGGTTTAAGCAGAAGAAGCAGGGTACATATAAACTGGACAAGAGTAAAAGTGCCCTTGCCCTGGAACGAACGAAGGCTTTCCCGAAAAACTCCGAATTCGAAGCCCTGCTTACCTTTGAAGGAGAGCCCCAGGGGAAAGAAATACGTTCCGTTGCACCGGATGCCAGATTGGTATCTGTCGTACAACATCATTCTTTTGTAGAACTTCCCGATGATAATTACACACCAAGGATATTCATACCCGGAAGCGGGGGGAATTTTGTCTCCTATTACGATTACGCCACCCCGGTCTACGAACCCATGCTTAAAATGTATATAGCCCGGCACCGGCTGAAAAAGAAAGACCCCGAAGCAGCCGTAAGTGAAGCGGTAGAGCCCATAATATATTATCTCGATCCCGGAACGCCGGAACCGGTGAGATCGGCGCTTCTGGAAGGCGGGAAATGGTGGGACCAGGCTTTTGAAAGTATAGGGTATAAAAACGCCTTTCAGATGAAAGTGCTGCCCGAAGATGCCGATCCTATGGATATCCGGTATAACGTGGTGCAATGGGTGCATCGTTCTACCCGCGGATGGAGCTATGGCGCCAGTGTAAGGGACCCGCGGACCGGGGAGATCCTCAAAGGGCATGTAAGCCTGGGAAGTCTTCGTATACGGCAGGATTTTCTCATAGCACAGGCGCTTATGAACAAACCCTTCGCGGAAAGGGACGATAATCACCAGGCCATGATGGATATGGCCCTGGCCCGGATACGGCAATTGTCGGCGCACGAAATAGGGCATACGCTCGGCTTTGCGCATAATTTTTCCGCGAGTATCAGCGACAGGGCCTCGGTAATGGATTATCCGCATCCCCTGGTTACCCTTAAAAACGGGGAACCTGACCTTTCCGATGCCTATGATACGGGGATTGGAGATTGGGATAAAGTAACCGTAGCCTATGCCTATTCCGATTTTGCCAAAGGAACAGACGAAAGGGCAGCGCTGGAAAAAATATTGAAAGAAGCACGATCCCGCGGATTGAGGTATATATCCGATGCAGATGCCCGTGCTCCGGGAGGGGCCCATGTCTATGCGCATTTGTGGGACAGCGGGGAGGATCCGGTGACGGAACTGGATCGTTTGTTGGAACTGAGAGAAACAGCCATCCGGAATTTTTCTGTGGATAATATACGAAGCGGGGAAGCCTATTCCACGCTGGAAGACGTTTTCGTCCCGTTGTATTTCTTTCACCGTTACCAGGCTGAGGCGGTGACCAAAATTATCGGCGGATTGGACTACAACTATGCCGTAAAAGGGGATGGTCAACTGGTCACAAAAATGCTGGATAAGGGTATACAGCAAAAAGCGCTCAAATCCGTACTGAAAACCCTTTCCGCTGAGACACTGGCTATTCCGGAAGATAAACTGAAGTTGTTCCCGCCACGGGCAAAGGGATATCCGCGAACAAGAGAATCGTTTTCCGGTAAAACCGGCGTAGTCTTCGATGCCCTCGGAGCGGCTGAAACCGCGGGAGATTTTACCTTGTCCTTTTTATTGCATCCCGAAAGGGCATCGCGCCTGGTACAGCAAAAAGCATTGGATAAGACACTTCCCGGACTGGAAGAGGTACTGGATGAACTGATTGCAGCTACATTCAAAAAGAATTATAAGGACACCTACAGGAAAGAAGTACAGCACATGGTAAACTTCCGGGTACTTTACTATCTGATGAACCTGGTAAAGCAGGATAAAACTTATCCGCAGGTAAATGCCATAGCGAGGGATAAACTGATGGAGATCAGCGAATGGCTGTCCGGTAATATCCTTAAAGGAGACGACGGGGCCTATGCCGCGGAATGTATAGACAGGATAGAGCGCTTTATGGAACGGCCGGAAGAATTTGAGGAACTGCCGGTATCCGAAATACCCGACGGTTCCCCGATAGGAATGGATTGTGCGGATTAATCCCGGAAGGTTTCCGAAGGAAATACGACAACGCTTTCATACCCGTCCTTACCGACAGTCGACACTCCGAAATAGAAATTGTCAATGACAATGCCTTCGAGGGTAAAGTGATCGGTATCACCCACGAAACGGCTGAACTCCCATTGCGGGGAGGTCGTATAACGCCAGTATATTTTATATCCCTTCACATTGGGATCGTTGACTTTTTCCCATTTTAATCTGGCTGCGGCTTCCACAACACCGCCAATAGCTACTTTAGGCGGGGCGGGGGGAGCCCAGGCCAGTGCGGCAAGATTAATGGCATTGACAGCAGTGAGCTTTTTAGCATAGTCGAAATTCACACCTTCTATGACATCGCCGTATGCAATACCATTCTCCGTACGGATATCCTGGTGCTGCCTGTTGTAATTTTCATGGGCCTCCATAATACGCACTCCGGCATAACCCAGGTCGTTGAAGGGACGGTGATGCCCGCCCCGGCCAAAACGGTCCAGGCGATAAACCATCATAGGGTTCATTTCCGGCATGTAGGTCTGTACCGTTTTATGGATATACCGGGCAAGTTGCCGGGAAATACCATCGACTTCCCCGCCGTAGAACCGTCGCATTTTTCGCTGTTCTTCGGTTTCCGTGGGAGGAACAGGCTCGGAGAAGATACGGAAGGTGCGGTTGTCTATAACGCCGTCTACGCCTTCGATGTTTCCTATCATATCGTTGTTGAACACACCTGTGATCTCCCAGTTGTTCTTTTTGGCGTATTCGGCTAATCCTTTACCGCCGAAAAGTCCCTGTTCTTCACCGGATAAGCCTGCGTAGACCACGCTGCTCTCAAATTTATATCCGGACAATACCCTTGCTGCCTCTATGGCGCCGGCCATACCGCTGGCATTGTCATTGGCACCCGGAGCGTCCGTTTCATAATCTATCGCGTCGGATGCGCGGGAATCTATATCCCCGCTCATTATGATATAGTGATCGGGATATTTGGTGCCTCTTTGTATAGCTACCACGTTGACCACCCAGGCATCATGAGGAATACGGCTGCCGTCTTTCGGAGTAACGAGGTCTTTCTGGTAAAATACCTCCAGGCAGTTGCCGCAGTCTTTGGAGATCTTGTCAAACTCCGCTTTGATCCACCGCCTTGCAGCGCCTATACCCCGGGTTTCGGAAACCGTGTCGCTAAAAGTGTTCCTGGTTCCGAAACCGGCCAGCGTGCGAATGTCCTTTTCGATCCTTTCGGCCGAAACTGCGTTCACAATATCATAAATACGGGAATCGGTCTGTGCAACACAAAGAACGGAACAAAAGGCAAGAATTAAGGATAATCGAATTTTCATGGTAGTTAGTTTTTTATAAAAATCGGTTTAGTATTCGACCAAAATTGAATTCCACAGGATTTTCCTCTCCCTAAAACTTTCGGGAGAGGAAAATCGGGTTCCCTTTAGTCCCGATATCGGGTAGGGTCAAACTGATTTTCCGACTAATAGTGCAAAAAACCTATTTTGTCATATACCAGGAAAAATCAGTCAGTCAGAATACAAATCTCCGAAAAGCCCGGTTTTACGGCAGTATTCCGGTTTTAAATATATAAAAACTTCTTTCTGAAAGCTAACTACGATTATAAAAAGTATCCGAAGTAGAGAATCTGTAGGGGAGGATGTGAAATTATAAAGTCTTTGTCATAAGATAATTGGCGAGTTCCGTCCCTTTTATAGTGACCACCTGTTCCTTTACAATTCCGAACCCGCATTTTTCAAAGAAAGGTCTTGCCGTTTTGCTGACACCAGCTGTTAGCTTTGTCTGTCTGTTCCGCAGGGCTTCTTTTTCTATTTCACCGTACAATTTTTGTGCTATTCCCTTTCGTTGATATCTGTGATGTACAAACAGGAAATCTATGTAATTATAATTCCGGAGAGTGCAGAAACCGGTAATGTTTTCCTGGTCTTCCGCAACCAGGATAAACTGTTCGGTCAGTGCTTTTTGCCAACGGTCCCTGTTTTCAATGCCTGAAGCCCATACCCGGACTTGTTCCTCCGTATAATCTGCCTTGCAAACGGAAAGTACAGTATTGGAGAACAGTTGTTGCAATTCCGGAAGATCTTCCGGTTTTCCCTGTCTTATGGTTATTTCGTCAGGCATGAGTATGTTTTCCAAGAAATAAAAAATGCCCGGACACGGTCTGCAATAGCATACAGGTAAAGTGTCCGGACATATATCTGTTTTATGACAGTTGTCGTTATTTTCGTTTTTCCCCGGGAGCAGGCAGCAATTTCGTAGAAATTTCCCCGAAGCCGATACGTACTTGTTCATTTTTACAGAAACCCTTCATGGTAACGGTATCTCCATCCTCGATAAAACTCCTTTCCGTACCGTCTTTCATCTTCAAAGGTTTTTTTCCGCTCCAGCTAAGTTCCAGCATGGAGCCGTAGCTGTCCGGCGTAGGGCCGGATATGGTACCGCTTCCCATCAGGTCCCCGGAGATGACGTTGCACCCGTTGACGGTATGGTGGGCCAACTGTTGCGCCATCGTCCAGTACATGTATTTGAAATTACTCCTGGATACGGTTACCGGTTCACTGTTTTCCGGCGTAAGGCTCACTTCCAGCTCAATGTCAAAACTCTTTTTTCCTTCATATTGCAGGTAGGGAAGGGGCACGGGTTCCTGTTTTGGCCCGGCTACACGGAAAGGTTCCAGGGCATCGAGGGTAACGATCCAGGGAGAAATGGAAGAGGCGAAATTTTTTGCCAGGAAAGGTCCCAGCGGTACATATTCCCATTTCTGGATATCCCGTGCACTCCAGTCGTTAAAAAGTACCATACCGAAGATATAATCTTCCGCTTCTTTTACCGGGATAGGCTCACCAAGCTGGTTGGCATCTGTGGTGATAAAGGCCATTTCCAACTCAAAATCCACCCGTTTTGACGGACCGAAAACCGGGGTCGTTTCCCCGGGAGGCATGGTTTGCCCCATAGGACGGCGTACCGGAATACCGGAAGGGACAATAGAAGAGCTCCTGCCGTGATACCCTACCGGGATATGGAGCCAGTTGGGCAGCAGGGCATTGTCCGGACCGCGGAACATCTTGCCTACATTAGTAGCGTGTTCTTTACTGCTGTAAAAATCCGTATAATCCCCTATCTGCACGGGGAGTTGCATTTCTATTTCGTCCAGGGTAAAGAGTACGATGTGCCTGTGTCCCTGATTTTCCTGTAAGGCAGGATTATTTATATCGAATAGTTCGGCGATGCGGTTACGTACCAGTCGCCAGGTTTTTTTTCCGTCGGAAATAAAATCGTTAAGGCTGTCCTGCAAAAAAATATCGTCCGTGAGCGGAATGCCTTCAAAGTATCCGAGCTGGTGCAGGGCGCCGAGGTCTATAGCCGTATTCCCTATCCTGGTACCGATGGTTATCACATCGTCCCTGGTGAGGAAAACACCGAAAGGGATATTCTGGATGGGGAAATCAGAATCTTTGTCTACCTGTATCCAGGACTTTCTCTGCGGGTCGTTCGCGGTGATAGGCATAATAAAATTGTTAATTTATGTTTGATAAAATTGTATTCAAAGATATTATTTTCGACCAATTTACCGAATGTATTTGTTATTTTTGGCATTTCTTTGAGAAAGTTGTTTCGAATACTCCTCATGTTCTTGAAAACGACGGACAACCGGACACTGATTATTGAACTTTGAACTTAAAAATAATGCAACGAGACGAACAGATTTTTGAACTGATTGAAGCCGAAAAGGAACGCCAGTTACACGGGCTGGAACTGATAGCATCGGAGAACTTTGTAAGCGGACAGGTTATGGAAGCGGCCGGTTCGGTACTGACCAATAAATATGCCGAAGGGTATCCCGGAAAACGCTATTACGGAGGATGTGAAGTAGTGGATGAAGTAGAGAATATAGCTATCGAAAGAGCCAAAGCCCTGTTTGGTGCCGAATGGGTTAACGTACAGCCGCATAGCGGATCCCAGGCCAATACGGCGGTATATCACGCCTGTCTGAACCCGGGAGATAAGATCCTTGGTTTTGACCTGTCTCACGGGGGACACCTTACACACGGTTCGCCTGTGAATTTTTCCGGTAAACTCTATAATCCTGTTTTTTACGGAGTGGATGAAGAGACCGGTACGCTCAATTACGATAAAATTGAAGAAATAGCTAAAAAAGAGCAGCCCAAGCTTATTATTGCCGGGGCTTCCGCATATTCCAGGGATATAGATTTCAAACGTTTCCGGGAAATAGCCGACAGTATTGGCGCCATATTGTTTGCCGATATTTCGCATCCTGCCGGGCTGATCGCCAAAGGCATACTCAACGACCCGATTCCGCATTGCCACATTGTAACTACTACTACACATAAAACCCTGCGCGGTCCCAGGGGTGGTATGATAATGATGGGAAAAGATTTCGAAAATCCTTTCGGTATAACCCTGAAAAACGGAAAACCGCGTATGATGTCTTCGTTGCTCGACAGTGCCGTATTCCCGGGTAACCAGGGCGGTCCGCTGGAGCATATTATCGCTGCCAAAGCAATTGCTTACGGAGAGGCGCTTACCGATGAATTCCTGCATTATGCACTCCAGGTAAGGAAAAATGCACAGACTATGGCCAAACTGTTTGTGGAAAAAGGCTATAAAGTGATCAGTGGCGGTACGGATAACCATATGATGCTAATAGATCTCAGAAACAAGGATATTTCCGGTAAAGAAGCCGAAGAAGCGCTGGTTAAAGCGGATATCACCGTGAACAAGAACATGGTGCCGTTTGACGATAAATCACCTTTCGTTACTTCTGGTATCCGTATCGGTGCCTCCGCTGTTACCACAAGGGGATTAAAAGAAGCTGATATGGAGACCGTAGTGGAGTATATCGATGAAGTGATCACTAACTTTAACGACGAGAATGTTCTGGAAGGCGTGAGGGAAAAAGTAAATGCGATGATGAAAGAAAAACCGTTGTTCCAATGGTAATCTGATATTGAACTCATCTTGACTTTTGTGATTGAAGTAAAAAGATCATTTTGTAGCCTCCCGATAATTATCGGGATAGAAAAGTCAAGATGAGTTCATTTTTGTTTTTCCTTCTGTACCAAGAAAATACTGATATAAAAGAAGTCCTTAGGGACTTCTTTTTTTGTTTGGGCCTGAAAAAATATTGACGTACCCGGGGTAAATCCAAAAGTTTTGGAGTTCTGAGTTTAGGAGTTATGGAGGATGCACAGAAGCTGAAATTTGAGATATTTATCAAAAGAGTCGGGAAGGTGCAAGGAGCATAATACTGGTATAAATGCAAAAAAAATATTTTTTAATTGAAAGATAGTACGGGAACGTTAAAATTTATATCTAAGAAAATCTACTTTGTGTCCCTTTGTGCCTGCTTTGATTCCTTTGTGGTAAAAAGATATATTGAGTAATTCTATGTTTAAGGTTTGTTGCCGGTTACCGGTTTGCCAGTTTCCCGGTTGTTGATTAGTTTGGAGTCGGTTAGTTAGGGAGTTGAAATGGGAAACCCTCCCTACAAAACTCCATCCCGATATATATCGGGACTCCAAGACTCCCAAACTCCAAGACTCCCAAACTCCAAGACTCCCAAACTCCAAGACTCCCAAACTCCAAGACTCCCAAACTCCAAGACTCCCAAACTCCAAGACTCCCCAACTCCAAGACTCCCCAACTCCAAGACTCCCAAACTCCAAGACTCCCCAACTCCAAGACTCCCCAACTCCAAAACTCCCCAACTCCAAAACTCCCCAACTCCAAAACTCCCCAACTCCAAGACTCCCCAACTCCAAGACTCCCCAACTCCAAGACTCCCAAACTTAGCCCCCAATATCTTCTATCTTTATCAGGTTCCTGAGTCCTTCGGCAAACTTAGGATTCCCCCCGGACGGGCAGGAACTAAAGTCGAAGAGCAATCTTTATCAATCACCACAAATCTCCCGTTCTCCTCGTCTCCTTGTCTTCCTGTATATGATGCGTTTGCCTTGAAAACCATAGTAATGCGAATTAAGGATTGAAATTAAATCTTTATACCTTCAGGGGTATACGTTGTTACGATTTAGTTATTGAGTTACTAAATCTATAGGTATTGCCTAAATAACCTAAATAACTCAGTAGCCTAATAACCGGACAGAAAAACCGCAATTGATTGATCTTTAGCCAAAACAAAAATCTGACCCTTAATTCGCATTAGTAACATATTTGTTTTTAATCCATTACATATATTTTAAAGAAATTGACGCATCACCAGTAATTAAAAATACAAGAATTGCAGAGAAATAACTCAGAACTCCCAACTAAAAAACTCCTCAACTTTTTACGTATCGCGGATTAAAATCATTACAAAAGTGTAATTTTTACAATAAAACATTTGTTTTTTTAAGGGTTCTTTGGTTATATTTGTAAATGTATTGACTACACTTATTTAATTAATAACAACCAAAACCCAGATCCATGTGCAACAAATCACCAAAAAGCCACAGTGTACTTCGCTTATTTAAAAGATGGTTGTGTTCGGTAGTAACGCTTTGTGTGGCAATAGGGCTGCATGCCCAGGGAGGCAGTACGGTAAGCGGAACTGTGCTTTCAGGGGCGGACGATGAACCTTTACCGGGGGTTACCGTGAGGGTAAAGGGAACTGATAAGGGGACCGTTACCGATTTTGACGGCAATTATACCATCTCACTTACAGGGGAGAACAATATACTGATCTTTTCCTATATCGGGTTTCGTACCGAAGAGGTTCCTGTGAACGGTCGCAATGAAATTAATGTAGCCCTGGAAGAAGACCTCGCCAAACTGGACGAAGTTGTGGTAGTGGGGTACGGAACTCAGAAGCGGGCCGATCTCACCGGGTCCATCGCTGTAGTCGATGCCGAAGAGATCAATAAGGTGTCCGGCAATGATGTGGGACAATTATTGCAGGGAAGGTCTTCCGGAGTAACCGTTACCAGCGACGGGCAACCGGGGGCCGCGCCCAATATACGTATCCGGGGAGTCAGTACTTTCGGGGACAACCAGCCGCTGTATGTAGTGGACGGGGTGCCTGTGGGGACTTCCATACGCGATTTCAGTCCGAATGACATAGAGAGCATCCAGGTGCTCAAAGACGCTTCCGCCGGTGCCATATACGGTTCGAGGGCCGCAAACGGGGTGATTATAATCACCACCAAAAAAGGAAGAAAAGATACCCCTTTGAAAATAGATTATCACGGGTACTACGGAGTAGACCGGGTAAACCGGACAATTCCCGTACTGGGAAGAGAGGATTACCAGATGATCGTTAACGAAAAGCAGAGCAATGCGGGCCTGGCGCTCATTCCGGGCAATGATCCGTCCTCACCGCTTTATGTCGATGATATAGATAACGACTGGCAGAAAATAGGCCTGAAAACCGGGAGCCGCCAAAGTCATAATTTCAATTTTTCGGGTGGTGGCGAAAATATAACCTATAATGCCTCCCTCGATTATTTTGAGAACAAGGGACTCTTTGTAGGGAATGGCCCCACATATGAAAGATATTCCGGCAGGATCAATACTACTATAGAAAAAGGCAGGTTTAAAATGTCCCCCTCCCTGTACTATGCGCATTCCTTTGAAAATTCGCTGACCTACAGGACAGACGTACTTACCGGGGGAAGACCGCCGCTGATCAATGATCTGGCCATGGCCATTCCCACTATGCCTCTATACGACGAAAATAACAAAGGTGGCTGGGGAGGGACCAGTTCGCAGGTACACAACGCCATTGTTCTCAATGTACCCGGAATCAACAGTTTGTTTGAAAACTGGGTGGAGACCGATCGCATATTTGCCGTAATAAACCCGGAAATAAAGTTACTCGATACGGAAAACCACAAGCTTACGTATAAGCTGAACCTCAGTTACGATAAAACACATTCACGCGATTTTTCTTTTGTACCTGCCTTTGAAATGGGGTATTTCTTCGGTTCCGGTATTTCCCTGCTGGACGATAATTCCCGCGAATATACCGTGAGCCTGGTGGAGAATACGCTCAACTATACCGCTACATTGAATAAACATACGTTGGATGTATTGCTCGGTCAGACTTACCAGAAGAATAAATTCGTGCTTCGTACGGGACATTCCGAAAACCTTCCCGAGCCCTACTATCCGGTACTTTCCAACGGGGACAACCAGACTTCCGGCGGTATGGAAGAAGAAAGTGCGCTGGCATCTTATTTCGGGCGTATTAACTATAACTTTGATAACCGTTACCTGGTTACGGCTACAGTACGGAGAGACGGTTCTTCGCGCTTTGCACCCAATAACCGTTTTGGTACATTTCCTTCCCTGGCTTTGGGGTGGAGGCTTTCCAACGAAGAATTCTTTACGGTTCCGGACAATATCATTTCCGAACTTAAAATACGGGGAAGTTACGGACAGTTGGGAAATCAGAATATAGGCGATTACCTGTATCAGCAGGTAGTAAATCGCAACGTACTGTACAATTTTAACGGACAAAAGGTTTCCGGGGGACTGCAAACCAGTCTTTTTTCCAGGGATATCAAATGGGAGACCACCACATCCGCCAATATTGGTATTGATGCCAGCCTGTTCAACAGTGTATTGGACCTTACCGTGGAATACTACAACAAAAAAACAACCGATGTACTGGTAGGGGTGCCCATACCTGCTTCTACAGGGTCCATTAATACTGCACCTACAGCAAATGCCGGGAGCCTTCGTAACACCGGACTGGATATGGAGGTAACCTATCATTACAATAACGGAAAAGAATTCAGTTTTGACCTGTCCGCCAATGCGAGTACCCTGAAAAACCGGGTACTGGCGCTGGGAGGTAATAATGAGCCGGTGTATGGTACCGGCTCAAAAACAGAAGTAGGAGGGGAAGTCGGCCGGCATTTCGGCTACGTTTACGACGGCATTTTCCAGTCCGCAGAAGAAGTGAGCAACCATGCTTTTCAGAGCGCGATCACCGCGCCGGGAGATATACGGTTCCGGGACCTGAACGGGGACAATGTCATCAATGCGGACGACCGGGCTTACCTGGGTAGCGCCCTGCCAACCGTAACTTACGGACTGAATTTTACCGCGAACTATCGCAATTTCGATTTTACCCTGTTTGCTTCCGGGGCAGCCGGCTTCTATATTAACAGCCGTCTGTACCGCAGCCTGATGTGGTCTACGGACTATATCAATTCTCACACCGATATCCTCAACAGATGGACGCCGGAAAATACCGACACCAATATCCCCAGGGTAGTATCTAATGATGCTAACGGAAATTCGAGGGATTCCGACAGGCCGGGCTGGCTTCAAAAGGGGGATTACCTGAGACTGAATACGATCTCCCTGGGCTATACCATACCGGAAGAAGCCTTCGGCGATTTTATAAGTTCGGCAAGGGTATATGCCACAGCGCAGAACGTTCATACGTTTCAGAAATACAAAGGGTTTAACCCCGATTTTAATTCCGGGGTATGGAACCCCGGTTATGATGACGGAACCTATCCCAGGCCAATTACCTTGTTACTGGGCGTACAGCTATCTTTTTAGACAATCCTGAACCTGCCAAAAGACAAACCGATGAAAAAACGAATTTATTATATAGCAATAGCAACAGGTATAAGCCTGCTGACAGCCTGTAATGACGAACTGGACCTGAAAAACCCCAGTGCACCCGAAACAGAAGTGTACTGGTCTACGGAAGACCATGCTTATGAAGGCATCAATGCCGTATACAACAGCCTGCTTGTGGATGGTTACTACATGCGTATGACCCCCGCACTTACGGACGGACGCGGAGATGATTTTACCGGGGACAGCCCGTGGCTGGATCTCATACAGGTGGCCAATTTTACCATATTGCCAACTTCCGGCCCGGTACAGTGGATGTGGAGTGCGTATTATCAACAGGTATTCCGGGCAAACCAGGTAATTACCCATGTGCCCGGCATTGAAATGGACGATGCACTTAAAGACCGTTGCCTGGGACAAGCTTATTTTTTGCGCGGACTGGCTTATTTTCACCTGGTGACCAATTTTGAAAAGGTGCCGCTAATTCTCGAAGTCCCTGAGGAAGAAGAAGATTACTACCAGCCGACGGCTGCTTCCGAAGCTATCTGGGAACAGATCATTTCCGATTTTGCCAGGGCGCAGGAGTTACTCCCGGTTAGTTACGACTCCGTAAACGGACCGGACCGGAGACAAACAGGAAGGGCCACAAAGGGTGCTGCCACCGGGTTTCTGGGAAAGGCTTATTTGTATACAGAACAATGGGCACAGGCAGAAGAGGAGTTCCGAAAGCTTATAGAAGGGCCTGAAGTTAACATATACAGCCTGGTAGACAATTACCGGGATAATTTCAGTCCGGGGACCGAAAACAATGCCGAATCGCTTTTTGAAGTACAGTTCGCCACCCCCGAAGAAGTAGGTGGTACCGTAATGAATTACGGGGGCGAACCGGGATCGGACTGGAGACAGGTGTCTTCCGTAGGACATACCTATGCCATGGAAGGTTACGGCTATTCCGACTTTTTGCCTACCCGATGGGCGTATGAAGAATTCAAACAGGAAAAGACAACAGACGGTAAAAGTGACCCCAGGTTACTCGCTACCATAGCTTCTTATGAACCGGACGATAATTCCGTTACGGTATATGGCGGAACGCCCTGGCCTCATGCCGAAGATGCCATTTTCCCGAGAAAATATACCCACGATGGCCTGGAAGGATACACTACGGAAAGCCAGGGTGGTGTAGAGCGTTCAGGGATCAACTACAGGATAATGCGTTATGCCGATGTATTGCTCATGTATGCCGAAGCGCTCAATGAATTGGGCCGTACGGAGGATGCTTATGCGTATATACAACAAGTAAGGGACAGGGCTCATCTCCCGAAACTGGCTACGATAAAACCGGGAATGGGCCAGGAGGAAATGCGCGATCAGATCGCACATGAGCGCCTTACGGAACTGGCTATAGAGAGTGTTCGCATTCACGATATTATCCGCTGGGGATGGCTGTACGACAGCGAAAAACTCGCCGAACTTCAGGAACGTGACAGGGATTTTACTTCCTGGTCTCCCGGAAAGGAATACCTGCCCATTCCGCAAACGGAACTGGATGTAAACCCGAATCTCGAACCGAATTCGGCCAATTAAAATATATTAGTTTGTTTAGTACATGACAAAAATTGAATTTCGGTAATTCCTCTCCCGAAAGTTTTCGGGATTGTTACCCCCAGCCATTTCGACCAGGCTAAAGGGAGCATCCCGATGAATATCGGGACGAGGAAAATCAGGCTCCCTTTAGTCCCGATAATTATCGGGAGGGGGTAAACTGATTTTCCGGTTAAATTATACAAAAACAATTTTTATTATGTACTAAAATTAGTTGGTGTGTTTGAAAAATATCATGCGGTGGTTTTAATATGCTGCCGTATGGTATTTTAAACAAAAAATGATGTAAATGAAGACAACGACAAAATTATACCGGCACCGGTGGGGTGTATTTTTCTTTTATCTCTTTACCGCCCTTTATGTGCAGGGGCAAAACCCGGTTATAACCCATAAATATACGGCAGACCCGGCAGCACTGGTCTATAACGATTCCGTCTATCTCTATACCGGCCATGATGAAGCCGATAAGGATTTCCATTTTTACAATATGAAAGAATGGCTCGTTTTTTCCTCTTCCGATATGGTGAACTGGAAAGAACATAAAGTCCCGCTCAGGGTTAAGGATTTTTCCTGGGCAAAAGCAGATGCCTGGGCTTCACAGGTCATAGAGCGAAATGGTAAATTTTACTGGTATGCCACCGTAACCCATGCCACAGTCCCCGGAAAAGCAATAGGAGTGGCCGTGTCCGACAGTCCCGTCGGACCTTTTAAGGATGCGTTGGGGAAAGCCCTGGTGACCAATGACATGACCAAAGCAACGGATATTAGCTGGGACGACCTGGACCCTACGGTGTTTATTGACGATGACGGACAGGCTTATTTGTATTGGGGAAATACCGCATGCTATTACGTCAGGTTAAAAGAAAACATGACAGAACTGGACGGTCCCATCCATACCATAGAACTTCCGAATTTTACCGAAGCCCCCTGGATCCACAAACGGGGAGACTGGTATTACCTGTCCTATGCCTATGAATTTCCGGAAAAAATAGCCTATGCCATGAGCAGGTCTATAACCGGACCCTGGGAATACCGGGGCATTCTCAACGAGATCGCCGGGAATAGCAATACCAATCACCAGGCGATAATTAATTACAAGGGAAAAGACTATTTTATATATCACAACGGCGGGATTCCCACCGAAGGAGGTAGTTTCAGGCGTTCGGTATGTATAGATTATCTATATTACAATGAAGACGGCACCATGAAACGGGTGATCATGACCTCCGAAGGCATTGATCCTGTTGATTAGGTAATGAGATAATTTGCCAATGTGCCAATTTGATAATGAATTAATGCAAAAACAGAAGTTAAAAGACAAATTCCTCCCCCCCGGGGAGGTGCCGAAGGCGAAGGTGGATTCCCATAAAGCCCCAAATACTAAAATCTAAAATCTAACATCTAATATCCAGAATCTAACATCTGATCATCATGATAAAACCAATCCTTACAAGTTTAGCCGGCCTGGCTTTTTTTGCCGGTGTTCATGCCCAGCAATCCGGGCCAATGGTAGTCAAAGCCGATGAAGTTGTGGCCGAAATGCAGCCCACCATGTACGGCGTTTTTTTCGAAGACATTAATTTCGCCGCCGATGGCGGACTGTATGCCGAACTGGTAAAGAACCGTTCTTTCGAATTTACCTTTCCGCTTATGGGGTGGTTACAACCCAATAGCGACCGTCATTCCCTGAACGAGAACTCCGGTTTTGCTCAGGTGTTAAAGTCAGGAAAGGAGAACAACACCCGTTTTTGCAGGGTGGAGGTGAAGAACGATAAGGAGTACAGCCTTATTAACGAAGGTTTCCGGGGTATGGGAGTAAAGGAAGGCGAGACTTATAACCTGTCTCTCATGGCGGCAAAGCAGGAAGGAAATATTTCCACTATACGGTTCCGGTTTATCGACACTTCCGGTAAAGTACTGGGAGAAACCGCCGTGCAGCCCGATGGAGGGGACTGGAAGGAGTATACAGCTGCGATAACACCTACCGTAACAGAAGCTAAAGCGCAATTGAAGATAACCTTTGAAGGTACCGGGATCATTGATCTGGACATGATCTCCGTCTTTCCCGAAAACACCTGGAATAATCGTCCTAACGGACTGCGGAAGGACCTGGTACAGTTGCTGTATGACATAGACCCCGGATTCCTGAGGTTTCCCGGCGGCTGTATTGTAGAAGGAAGGACGCTGAACGAGCGATACCAGTGGAAAAAAACCGTAGGGCCTGTTGAAAACCGGGAGATTATGGTAAACCGCTGGAACATGGAATTCAAGCACAGGCTTACTCCGGACTATTACCAGTCTTTTGGGCTCGGATTCTTCGAATATTTTCAGCTGGCCGAGGATCTGGGGGCCGAGCCCCTACCCATTCTGGGCTGTGGGATCGCCTGTCAGTTCAACACCGGAGAACTGGTGCCTATGGACCAGCTCGACCCATACGTGCAGGAAGCGCTTGACCTGATTGAATTTGCCAATGGCCCTGTGGATTCCTCCTGGGGGAAAATACGGAAAGACATGGGACACCCGGAGCCGTTCAATATGAAATATATTGGTGTCGGAAATGAACAATGGGGACCCGAGTATATAGAGCGCTATAAGGTTTTTGAAAAAGCTATCAAGGAAAAATACCCGGATATGATCATTGTATCCGGAAGCGGTCCGTTCCCTGACGGTGAACACTTCGAGTATGGTATGGCCGAACTCAAAAAGTTGAATGCGGAGATCATAGATGAACACTATTATCGCTCCCCGGAGTGGTTCCGTGAAAATGCAGACCGTTATGACAGTTACGATCGCAACGGGCCCAAAGTATTTGCGGGGGAATACGCGGCTCAAAGTGTAGCTATTGCCAGTCCGGAAAACCGGAACAACTGGGAATGCGCCCTGGCCGAAGCGGCATTTATCACCGGCCTGGAACGCAATGCGGAAGTGGTGCATCTCACATCCTATGCCCCGCTGATGGCCCACAAAGAAGGCTGGCAATGGACCCCCGATCTCATCTGGTTTGACAACCTGAAATCTTACGGAACACCTAATTATTATGTGCAAAAACTGTTTTCCCTCAACAAGGGAACTCATGTGGTTCCCGTTACTCTCAATGACAAAGCCCTGACCGGGCAGGACGACCTGTATGCAACAGCTTCGCTGGATGAAAAGACCAATGAAATTGTTCTGAAGATCGTAAATACTTCCGGACAGGCAAAGGAGCATGAAATCGTTTTTAAAGGTGTTTCCCGCTTGCATTCCCGAGGAAAAATAACAGTACTGCAAAGCGATGACCTGCAAGCGGAGAATTCCCTGGACAACGCAAAGCATGTAAGTCCCGCGGAAAAAGAGATCAAAGTGAAAAAAGACGGACTTCAGGTTTCCCTGCAACCGTATTCCGTTAACGTGATCCGGGTTAAAAAGAGATAGGCACTGTTACGGAAAAAAGGTCTTGTGAAATACCCATAGCCGAAAATCCGGATACCTCCCGGAAGCTTTCGGGACCATCGGGAGGACTTTTGAAAAACAAATAACTATAAGAGTATATGAAACGTATTTCTTATTTGGTTTATCTCTTATCCCTGTGTACAATACCAGCTGTAAACGCACAGGATATACGTGTTCACGATCCGGTGATGGCGGTGGAAGGGGAAAACTACTATCTCTTTTGTACGGGGAGGGGAATTTCTGTTTTTTCCTCCCCCGACATGAAGCACTGGCAACAGGAAGACCCGGTTTTCGAATCCGCCCCGGCATGGACACAGGAGGTTGTGCCGGGATTTAAAAATCACATCTGGGCGCCGGATATTTTTAAGCATAAAGGGAAGTACTATCTCTATTATTCCGTTTCCGCTTTCGGTAAGAATACCAGCGCCATTGGCGTAGCGACCAATGCGACCCTGGACCCGGATGCGGCGGATTTCAAATGGCAGGACCACGGTATAGTGGTAAGGTCTGTCCCTAACCGCGATTTATGGAATGCCATAGACCCCAATGTAGTGCTGGATGAAACCGGTGTGCCCTGGCTTACCTTCGGCTCGTTCTGGGAAGGCATAAAGCTTGTAAAACTGTCCGAAAACCTGGTTTCTGTTGCCGATCCGGAAGAATGGCATACCATAGCCGGGAGGGAGCGTTCCTTCGGTATCGCAGGTGAAGACCCCGGAGATGCCGCTATAGAAGCCCCGTTTATTTTCCGGAAAAACGGGCAGTATTACCTGTTTGTTTCCTTTGACTATTGTTGCAGGGGAGAGGACAGCACCTATAAAGTGGTCGTGGGGAGGTCCGAAAAGGTAACGGGCCCTTATCTCGATAAAGAGGGAAAACCCATGACGGCAGGGGGCGGCTCTCTCGTCATAGAAGGTAACGATCGCTGGGCGGGGGCCGGGCATAACAGCATATATACTTTTGAGGGTAAGGACTACCTTGTCTTTCATGCCTATGACAGTACGGACGAAGGCAGTCCCAAACTCCGGATCATGGAAGTGCGCTGGGAAGACGGCTGGCCGGAAGTGGATAAAAGCAAGTTGTAACCGGTCAGAACTTCATCACAAATCCGCCGTAAGGCTGCATAATTACCGAAACTTTTTCGTCTGGGAAAAGATCGTTTTTGGAAAAGCTTTGCGCCTCTTTGTCATCCGTTATCATGTACCCGACATCAGCGTTTATAAAAGAGAGATCGAGATTGAGCTCTTTTTCCGAATCTTCCCCGTTGATACCGCATACATACCAGTGTTCCCCTTTTTTCCTGGCAAATACCGCGTATTTCCCGGGGTAACCGTCAATAAACCGGGACGTTTCCCAATCTGTCGGCAGGGCTTTGAGATATTCTTTTACATAATCCGGCACCTGCGACATGCCCTCTGCGGTTTCCGCCATATGCTGTATACCGGAAAGGAAAAGTACGGGAAGCGCCAGTTCAAAGCTTTTGGTGGTTTTCCGGTCTATATTCGGGATTTCCGTCAGAGACATGGGAGTAAAGTCCATCGGGTCGAAGACATTGCGGGTAAAAGGCAGTATCGCGCAGTGTTCCGGGGCCAGGTCGGCATTTGCCTGGTCGAAGGTAATGAACTCGAAACCTTTTACCGATTCCATCGTAACCAGGTGCGGATACGTCCGTTGCCAGCCCCTCGGAAGGGTGGTACCGTGACAATTGACCATCAACCGGTATTCGGCGGCATCCTTAAAAATGTCGTGGTAATAAGCGATCATGGATTGTCCGTCACCGCCAAAAAAATCCACCTTGATCCCGGCAATTCCCATATCATGGAGTTTCTGAAATTCCTCCTGCCGGCTTTCTGAGGTCAGTAGTTGGTTTCGGGGATGATAGGGTGTGGTGTTCCAGCTTCCCGCCGAATTGTACCAAAGGATGAGTTTTACGTTTTTTTGTTGGGCATAACCGGCCAGCTCCGCTATTTTGTCATACCCGATGGTCGTGTCCCAGTTAACATCTATCAGGCAATAGGGCCATTGCATTTCCGAAGCGTAATCTATAAATTCCTTTTGGATATCATAAGTGATGGATTCGTCTTTCAGAAGCGCCCAACTCCAGGAAGCAGCCCCGGGTTTTATAAAGGAAATGTCCGTATCCTCCGGCACGGGTTTCGCCAGGTCGGTGCCGAGCGTAGACTCCGCTATGGTCTTCAGGTCGCCGATAGCGATGATGCGCCAGGGGGAATACCACGGTAAGCGCGATTCCGGTAACAGTCCACCGCCGGGAAAAACTTCTTCTTCCTGTGGAAAAGTTACCTGGTACGCCTTTTCTTCCTCGTGATACCGTAAGCGGGTAGCGCAGAAATTGCGTTCCGGTGCGGTTTCCGATACCAATGCCCAGGTATCCCCGTTCCGGAAAAGCGCCGGATAAACCCAGCCTTCACCGATAGGGGAAGGGGTGTCGGGGCTGACTTCCGCCAGGTAATTTTCTTCATAGGACGGATTGGAGCGCTCCCACCCGGTTTTCGCTTTGGCCATAGGTTGCAACCAGGCCCGGCTTTCGGAGGGAAAGTGATAGGTTGTTTTTTCTTCTGTTATTTTCGTTACGGTTTCCGTTCCTTCCCCGCTATGCGGGAAATAATACCGGAAAGCCACCCCGTCATCGGACAACTGGAATTCGATATCCATAGGTTTCCCGTCTTTATTCTGCAGGTGTGCAACATAACGATGTGCATTGTAGGATATATCTTTTTCCTTACCGTATACCAATTGATAATGATCTTCCACCTGCCCTTCATCCGTTACGGAAAGCAGGGAGAGGCCGCTGTGAAAATCCCCGTCTTCCCGGACTACACCGAGACGGGAAGTATCCAGGACTACGGAATCCCGGTAGGTTACCAGGTAAAAAGGGGACCGGTTTTCCGAAAGTCCGAACTCAACCCGTATATGTTCGGAGGGAGCCGTAAAAAGGGCGGAAGTTTCTTTTTCCCCGGAGCAAGCCGGCATTAAGGCAACCATCAGGAGTGCAAAACTTCGAAAAAGTAATGTTTTGATCGGATAATACATGTGAATATAATTTATATGTACAATATACATTTATTTTTAAATAGTGCAAAATAAAAGATTCGGATACGGGAGAGTAAACGGAAATAAAAAAGGCGAGTTGCCCCGCCTTGAATGTTTTCACAACGGAATAATCCTTATTGTGAATTGCTTTTCAGAAATTGTTTGGTAAAAGTATAAAAAAAATAAATAAAATACTGAGGGTTCCCGTAAAACAGATCAATTTTTTTTAATTATTTTTAAAAACCCAATAAAAGCCCCCTGAATTTTTCCGGATTTTGCAATGTTTTAAAGATTATTAACTAACTGATTTACCGTTTAAATTATGAAAAGAATTTTAGGATTGGACATAGGTGTTTCTTCTGTTGGAGTGGCAATTGTAAAGGAGGAAAATAATAATAAGTCAATAGAAAAATTAGCAGTTAGAATAGTTCCTGAAGATCCCGATTTTCATGGGAAATTTTATTCTGGAAATACAGCGAGTAAAAATCTAGACAGAACTATTAAAAGAGGAATAAGAAGGAATAATCAAAGATATAAGGCAAGAAGAGATAAATTATATCAATTTCTGAAAGAATATAATATGTTTCCAACGGAAAAATTATTTAATCTTTCAGCGTTAGAGTTATATGGATTAAGAGCAAAAGCTGTTTCTGAACAAATTTCTTTACAGGAATTGGGGAGAATCTTTATTCTTCTGAACCAACGTAGAGGATTTTTGAGCAATAGAAAATCTGTTTCTGAAGAAGAAAATTCTACAGAATATAAGGAGCGAATTGCAATACTTGAAAAAGAATTAGGAGGAAAAACGATTGGACAAAAGTTATATTCGGAGTTAGAAGAAAGTGACAATACTTTTGAAGTATTATTACGAGAACGTACTTATCAAAGGGCTTCATATATGGAAGAATTTGCCCGCATTTGGGACGAACAAAAAAAATATCATTCTGTTTTAACAGGAGGTTCAAATGAAGATAATAATGAAGGGACGTTGTATGGTTTACTTCGAAATAAAATTATTTACTATCAACGTCCTCTAAAAAGCCAAAAAGGATTGATCTCTGAATGTTCTTTTGAAAAACATCATAAAGCGGGGGCAAAGAGTTCTCCATATTTTGAATTGTTTAGGATTTGGCAAAGGGTAAATGATTTATCATGGAAAACTCCTGATGGAGAAACATTCTATCCAACAGAGGAACAGAAACGAAAACTTAAAGATACGTTATGGGAAAAAGTAACCGTAAAATCTAAATTCAAACTTACGGTGTCCAGAATTAAAGAAATTCTCGGATATGGTTCAAGGAAGAAAATTTATTTAAACTTCACAGAGTTAGATGGAAGTAGAACTTATTCCATTTTAAAGAATGCTTTGGAAGAAGCAGGAATTGAAAGTCCTGAACAATATTTGTTTTTCAATTTAGATATCAATGACGAAAAGGGAGGTTTGTTTGAGTTATGGCACATTACATACTCGCTGCCAACGGAAGAAGAAGTAGTTAATGCTTTAAAAAGTAGATTTGGTTTCTCAGAAAAGCAAAGCCAAATTATTGCTAAAAAAGTTGGATATCCTTCGGATTATGCAAGTCTATCTACACGAGCCATCCGAAAACTACTTCCGCATTTGGAAAAAGGATTTGGTTATAGTGAGGCTTGTGACAGAGTTGGTTATGATCATAGCGGTTGGAGAACAGAAATTGCCCTTCAATCCAAAATGAAACCATTAAAAAAGAACGAGTTAAGAAACCCTGTAGTTGAACAAATTCTTAATCAAGTAGTAAACATTGTAAATCTTGTTGTTGATGAATATGGCAAAATCGATGAAATAAGAGTTGAATTGGCGCGTGAACTGAGAAATAGTGCCAAAACGAGGAAAAATATTTCTTTGGCAAATTCAAGGAATAAGAAAAATAATGATAGGATTAGAAATATACTACAGGAAGAACATAGTTTCAAATTAGTAAATGGCAGAGATGTAAAACGTTTCGTATTATGGGAAGAAACAGATCACAAATGTTTGTATTGTAATAATCCGATTACAGGTACAGAAATGCTCACGGGAAATGCGGATATTGAACATATTTTGCCAAAATCCCGTTCTTTTAATAATGCACTGAACAATTATGTTATCGCTCATAGAAAATGCAATTCAGATAAAGGTCAAAAAACGGCGTATGATTTTATGGAATCTAGGGGAGAGGGAGTATTACAGCAATATGTGGAAAAGGTAAATGATTTGTATAAAGATGGAAAAGGTAATATTTCAAGGGTTAAATTTGAAAACTTACTATGTAAAGGCGAAGATATCCCTTCCGATTTTGTAGAAAGGATGAAAAAAGATTCTCAGTTCATAGCCAAGGAAGCTGTAAAAATGTTAAAAACGGTTTGTTCGAATGTTTATACCACAACCGGACAAGTAACCGATTTTTTGCGGGATGAATGGGAATTGAAACATTTGTTACAGGAATTAGGTTTTGATAAATACAAAGCTATTGGACAAGTTGAAGAAAAAACAATAAAGACTAGTGGAGAACAAACCAAAACCTTTGAAGTTATCAAAGATTGGAGTAAACGAGATGATCACAGGCACCATGCAGTTGATGCTTTAATCTGTGCGTTAACTGACCAAAAAATTATTTTTAAACTCAATAATCTCAATAAAATTTATCAATTTGAAAAGAATGCTTTAAGTAAAGAAGAAATTGCAAATATAGAAAGTTTTATAGATGGAAGATTTTCTTTAAAAGAGTTTTTTGATCAACAGGGGGATATTATAAAATGTGCAATTCCAAATATTCGTAAAGAGGCAAAAAAACATCTTGAAGATGTCTTTATTTCTTTTAAAAAAGAGAATAGTAAAGTGTTAACCAAAAACATTAATCAACCAAAAAATAGTAAAGATCAAATAACTTGGGTACCTCGTGCAAGATTACATGAAGATACTGTAATGGGGCGTGTAAAACGTATAGCAGAAAAGAAGATGAAACTCAATGATAGAGTTTCTTTGGAACAAACTGAAATGGTTGTCAATTCAGAAATTAAAGAATTACTTTTTCAACATCTTATAAAATTTAACAATGATTATAAAGCAGCTTTTGCAACAAAAATATTAAAAAAAGAGCCTGTTATATACAAAAATGAAATATTAAAAGAAGTGACGGTTTATGAATGGGTTAATACCAAACGTGTTGATATAAATGAAAATATCACAGCAGCACAGATAGAAAAAATTATTGATAACGAGAGTAAACGTGTCGTAAAAGAGAGATTAAATGGAGGTAAAATCAAAGAAGCATTCAAAAACTTAGCTGCGAATCCAATACGTTTAAAGAACGGAATGATATTAAAAACCGTAACGGTATCAGATGAAAGCAAAGTCGAAAAAGTCAGAAATGGATATGTAAAAACTGGAGGAAACCATCACGCTTTGATTTACAGGGATGATAAAGGAATGTTTAAAGATAAGGTAGTGTCGTTTTGGGAAGTTGTAGCTATTGGTTTGCAAAATATTGCCGAACAGGGTAATCCTTATCCCATTATCAATAGAAATAATGATGACACGTTGGGTATTTTTCAATTTTCTATGCAAATCAATGATTTATTTGTTTTTGACTTAAAACATTCTGAAATCCCACAAAAAGAAAATGAAATCAATTTTTTTGAGGATAAAAATAGAAAGTTAATAAGTGATAAGTTGTTTAGAGTGCAAAAGATGAGTAAAAAAGGGAATGGGACTTTTGATATTCATTTTAGACACCATTTAGAAGCTGGCATAAATAGAAATATAAAAGAAATTACTTGGATAAATTTTCAATCTAATTCGTATTTAAAAAGAATAACAAAAATAAGGCTAAACCACCTTGGTCAAATTGTAAAAGTAGGGGAATAAATGATTTTATATAATAGTAAAAAACCTTTTTTTTTAGCAATTCTGTTAATTCTACTAAAAGCGAAGCATAAATGATAGAAGAAATAAAATCCACAGGCGAATGCCCGTTCTGTAAAAAACCGTGTTGTTATGAGTGAATTGACAATATACAAAACAGAAGACGGAGCACAAGTTGAGGTTCAATTTGAAGGGGAAACTTTTTGGTTGTCCCTCAATCAAATAGCTACTCTTTTTGAAAGGGATAAATCTGTTATTTCCAGGCATTTTAAGAATATTTTTGACTCTGGTGAATTGCAAAAAGAAGTGGTTGTTGCAAAAAATGCAACAACCACTCAACATGGGGCGGTCAAAGGAAAAACACAAACCAGGCAGGTCGAATATTACAACTTAGATGCTATTCTATCTGTAGGTTATCGCGTGAACTCCAAACGCGGTACTCAATTTCGCCAATGGGCAACAGAACGCTTAAAAGAACACCTTGTAAAGGGCTATACGGTAAACCAAAAAAGGCTGGAACAATTGCAGAAAACAGTAATGTTCATCCAAAGTTCCATGACTGACGAAACCAATATAGAAGAAGCCAAAGGCCTGCTCAACATCATCGGCAATTATACCCAAAGTTTTGCACTACTAAACCAGTTTGACAGCCAGTCCATTGAAACAGGTAAGCTTTCTGAAGAAATTACCTATGAAATACAATACCGGGAAGCCAAAACTGCCATAACTGAACTCAAAAAACAACTCATCGCCCGAAAAGAAGCTACCGGCCTTTTCGGTAATGAAAAAGATAATAGCTTTGGGGGAACTTTGCAAAGTGTTATCCAAACTTTTGGAGGTCAATATCTTTATCCGACTATAGAAGAACAGGCTGCCCACTTGCTGTATTTCATCATCAAAAACCATCCGTTTTCAGATGGTAACAAGCGTATCGGCGCCTTCCTGTTTATATGGTTTCTCGAAAAAAATAAGCACCGTTTTAAAAAATCTGGTGAACTTAAGATAAATGACAATGCCCTGGTGACTTTGGCTCTATTGGTAGCGCAAAGCGATCCGAAGGAAAAGGAATTGATGGTTCAACTGATCGTTCAACTAATCGCCAACCGATGATAAAACGCACTCTCTTTTTCGGCAATCCCGCCTATCTGAGCACCAGGAACGAACAGTTGGTAGTGAATTTTCCGGAGGAAGAAAAGAGTCCTGCAACTATCCCCATTGAAGACCTGGGATACATTGTGCTGGAAGACCCGCAGATAACCATTACCAATGGCTTATTGATGAAACTGGTACAGAACAAGACCGCCGTAATAACCTGTGACAAACAACATCTGCCGTGTTCTTTTTTACAGCCGCTGGTGGGCCACAGTGAACAAACGGAACGTATGCGCCACCAACTTAACGCCAGCCTGCCCCTGAAGAAGAACCTATGGCAGCAGACGGTCATGGCAAAGATCAGCAACCAGGCCACGCATTTATCCGGCTACGGGCATAATGTTAAAAAACTGCGTCGGTGGGCCGGTGAAGTAAAAAGCGGGGATGCCGAAAACCATGAAGCCATTGCCGCGGCGTATTATTTTCAACTGCTTTTTGCCGATATAGAAGAGTTCAGCCGCAACCAGAAAGGAGTACCGCCCAATAACCTGCTCAATTACGGTTATGCCATTTTACGTGCCGTTACGGCCAGGGCATTGGTAAGCAGCGGTATGCTACCTTCCGTCGGTATTTTTCATCGCAATAAATACAATGCTTTCTGCCTGGCCGATGATATTATGGAACCCTACCGGCCCTTTGTGGACGACCTGGTAAGGGAAATAGTAGAGGAAGGGGAGTATATGGAACTTAACCGGGATATAAAAATAATGCTATTGACCATTCCAGCTATGGACGTAAGCATAGATGGCAAAAAAAGCCCTTTAATGGTGGCCATGAGCCGTACAACCAATAGCTTATACGACTGTTTTGCAGGCATAAGCAGGAAAGTGCTCTACCCGGAGTTTTGAAATTATAGAAACGGTTGCTTCGATACACCCTTTGCTTCGCTCGGGCACTCAGCAACCTTTGTTTGGAAAACACGGAGGCGGTTGGTGATTGTCGCAGGCAATCGTATCGAAACCCCGGCTTATAAGAAATAAAAGTGAGATCAACTCATGGAGAAGGACAGATTTTCACGATTAAACCAATACCGTTGTATGTGGGTACTTGTACTTTTTGATCTTCCGACCGAAACCAAACGGGACAGGCAGGTAGCCACCAGGTTCCGCAAAAGCCTGCTGGATGACGGTTTTTCCATGTTTCAGTTTTCCATTTATATGCGCTTTTGCCCAAGCAGGGAAAACGCCGAGGTACATACCAAACGAGTGAAAAATGCCCTGCCGAAACAAGGTAAAGTCTGTATTATGCAAATTACGGACAAGCAGTTCGGAATGATAGAACTCTTTCACGGGCAAAAAGAAATGGAACCGGAAAAACCAAGCCAGCAATTGGAATTGTTCTAAAAATCCCCTTCATTTTTTAATCCTGGTTTAGAGCATAAAAAACAGGATACCAGTTTTTTACAACGGGTATCCTGTGAATCCTAGGTAAAAGTACAATTCTGAAAGCAATTCACAACGGACAACAATATCTGTAGGCTTTATAAGTCCTGTGAATCCTAGGTAAAAGTACAATTCTGAAAGCAATTCACAACCTGTTAACAACATAAAGGTTGACCCGTTACCCTGTGAATCCTAGGTAAAAGTACAATTCTGAAAGCAATTCACAACGTTTCTTTAATCTTTAACTTAAAATATTTACCTGTGAATCCTAGGTAAAAGTACAATTCTGAAAGCAATTCACAACTAATACCCGTTGTTGAATAACGTGCCTTCTCCTGTGAATCCTAGGTAAAAGTACAATTCTGAAAGCAATTCACAACTCATGCTCCTGTTTCTCTTTTTTGTTTAGCCTGTGAATCCTAGGTAAAAGTACAATTCTGAAAGCAATTCACAACCACGACTACCTAAGCGATAAGCACGTCGTACCTGTGAATCCTAGGTAAAAGTACAATTCTGAAAGCAATTCACAACTTGCTTTGTGAGTGTTGCGACCGCGGCCAAACCTGTGAATCCTAGGTGAAAGTACAATTCTGAAAGCAATTCACAACCACTATCCACATCAATCTCCCATGTATGTGCCTGTGAATCCTAGGTAAAAGTACAATTACTCACAGTATATATTTATTGTTTTTTATAGGAGTTCGTGAACATTTTATGTTTCTGAAAGCAATTCACAACGCTCAAAAGGAAACGGAATAAATAGTGACACCTGTGAATCCTTGGTAAAAGTACAATTACTCACAGTATGTATTTATTGTTTTTTATAGGAGTTCATGAACATTTTATATTTCTGAAAGCAATTCACAACGGGTA
Organism: Sinomicrobium endophyticum; assembly: GCF_052983315.1. Lineage (NCBI taxonomy): Bacteria > Pseudomonadati > Bacteroidota > Flavobacteriia > Flavobacteriales > Flavobacteriaceae > Sinomicrobium > Sinomicrobium endophyticum. The sequence continues at coordinate 91,871 of NZ_JBRKIS010000041.1, read as the reverse complement.
CCAGGTTTTTAACCGCACCATATTGGCATTGAAAATGATTAATCAAATCAGTTTTTAGTTCTCAATACTCCTATTTAACTTTACGTTACGAAAAAATAAAATATAGTTGATGGAAAACCTAAAATCCACAGGCGAATGCCTGTTCTGCAAAAAACAGTACTCTAAAGCAGGAATTAACAGACATCTGAAGACACATCTGGCAGAAGTAGCAATCCAGAATAAACCGGGAGCATCGTTTTTGCTAAAGGTAGAACCCGATCCCGGTTATTGGATGAAAAATCCATTTTTTCTTTCACTTTGGGTAGACGGTGATACTTTAATGCATGATCTTGATAATTTTTTAAGAGGAATATGGCTGGAATGTTGCGATCATCTCAGTGCCTTTACCGATCCTGTAAAAAGAAGACAACGGGAAGGAATGTGGAGTTTTTTTGAGGCTCAGGAGATGCTGGAACAGGGCAGAGTAAAGGAATATGAAGATATGATGGAGCAAGCCAAAGGAGAAATCCCGATGAGCCGGAAAGCTAAAGATGTCTTTTATGAAGGAAGGAAGGTAGAATATGAGTACGACTTTGGGAGTACTACGCACCTTCAGCTTACGGTTATGGGAGCATACCCGAGTAAAGCCGATAAGAACATCGTATTGCTTTCCCGTAATGAGCCCCCTGCTATAAAATGTCATAGCTGTGGTAAGGAAACTGCAACGGAAATGTGTTCCGTATGCGGGTATGATGATGACGACTATATGTTTTGCACTAAATGTGCCAAAAAGCATGCTAAAAAATGCGAGGATTTTGCCGATTATTCCGGCATGCCAATTGTCAATTCCCCGAGAACCGGAGTTTGCGGGTACCAGGGAGGTACAATAGATACGAAAAGGGATGGCGTTTTGAAAATTATTTGATGGTTGAAGCAGTTTTTTCAACGAATTACGAAACCATAATAAAAACGTACCTTTTTTTCAGCCCCCCGGTTTTCTACTTTGATATTGAGAAATTGGTGGCGAGCCAGTATAAAAAACAAAGTAGATGAACGAAATAGAATTATACAAATAATCTGTTATTTCCCGGCATTTTAAAAATATTTTTGATTCTGGTGAATTGCAAAAGGAAGTGGTTGTCGCATTTTTTGCAACAACCACTCAATACGGGGCGGGCAAAAGAAAAACACAAACCAGGCAGGTCGAATATTACAACTTAGATGCCATTCTATCCGTAGGTTATCTCGTGAACTCCAAACGCAGTACTCAATTTTTCGGCAATCCCGTGTATTTGAGTACCAGAAACGAACAGTTAGTGGTGAATTTTTCCGGAGGAGGAAAAAAAACTGCTATTATTCTCATAGAAGATTTAGGGTATATAGTCCCGGAAGATCTGCCATATCGGGGATATAGCGGAGGTGGGGGAGTTTTAGGCAGCATTTCAAAAGCGTAAAACGAACTTGTGCAAGAATACAACAAGTTCAGAATTGGAAGGAATGAGCGAAATAGGGATATTCCAAGGCAGCGATAATACTGTTCAAATTGATGTGAAATTTACACAGGAAACGGTTTGGCTTAATCAAGAGCAATTAGTTACACTGTTTCAATGTGACCAGTCGGTAATCTCAAGACACATCCGGAATATATTTAACGAAGGAGAATAGGGGAAAGAAAGCAATATGCATTTTTTGCATATTGCAAATTCAGATAAGCCGGTAGCCCACTACAACCTTGATGCCATCATCTCCGTTGGTTACCGCGTAAAATCCAAACAAGGGACAAGATCCAGAATTTGGGCTACCGAGCGCTTAAATACATTCCCTATAGGAGGGCTATTCCTGCCCATTTTTTAACGCGGTGTTCGCCAGGCGGAAAGATATTGTTTTCAGGATGGAAAGATGATATTTTGACTTCCATTAATTCGTATTTTCTATTGTTTCTATAAAAAGGAAGAAAATGTTTTCGATTGTGGCAATACAAAATGCGTATCAGCATAATTTCTATAACATTCTGTATTTTAAAGGTGTATTGGGATAAATATAAGTTTTGAAAAAACAGGAAATAGGTTGTAGTATTACGTATATTTATGATTTCGCGGTAATTTGAAAAACGATAGGATATGACAGAAAAAGAATTAAAAGAATATTTCCATCAGATTGAAGAAAACTTTAATCAGGCCGTGATTTCAAACAATGTAGACGAAATCAAAAAGTGTATTACTGAAGATTGGGAACTCATTGATAGTCAAGGTGGGATTATTTCACAAGAACGATTTTTTCAGGTACTTGAACAGGGATTGCTTTCACATTCGACAATGACCAAGGAAATTTTAAGAATTAAACTCTATGGAGACATTGCACTTGTAACAGGAAGAGGAAAGAACACAGCAATTTGGCAAGGACAAAAAATTGAAGCGGATGAATGGGTAACGGACGTTTATAAAAAAGAAAGCGATAGATGGCTTTGTGTTTTGACACATTTAACACCTGTAAAAAATAGCTGATGACAACTTTTGGAGCATTAGAAGAAATAGCCTTGTCCTTTCCCGAAGTCACGGTCGAACCACATTTTGAGAAAATATCATTTCGGATAAAGAGAAAAATATTCGCAACTTATGATGAAAGAAACAATAGAGTTACGGTAAAATTATCAGAAATTGACCAAGATAATTTTTCTTCATTAAGCTTCGGTATTTACCAAGTCGACAATAAATGGGGAAAACAAGGTTGGACATTTATTGAATTGAGTAAAGTAACCCAAGAATTGCTGACAGAAGTTCTAAAAACTGCATATTGCGGAGTTGCACCAAAGAAACTCTCTGAACAGATTAAAAACGGATGAAAAATAAAAACGAAAAACCATATATGAAGATAAAACAAATAGCATTTGGACTTCTAACTATTGGACTGGTAAGTTGTAATTCGACACCGAAAAAAGAGGACACGAAAGCAAGAAAAACCTATCCTGACATTAAAATTGTAGGTGCAATGAAAAATGTTATGTGGAAAGGAGAATTAGGCAGTAGTATTGACCTTGACATCATTTCGGACAAAAGCGGACTTTATGGACTTGGACCTGTTAGCTATTTGACAGGCGAATTACTGATCAACAATGGAAAGAGTTACGTATCAAAAGTGACCTCTGACTCGACAATGACCGTTGAAAAAACATTTGAAATTTCCGCACCTTTCTTTGTGTATGGCAACGTGACTGAATGGAATGAAATTGAATTACCATCTGACGTCAAGACAATTCAAGATTTAGAAAAATTTATTAACGACAAAACAACGGATTTCAAAAGACCTTTTGCCTTCAAATTAATCGGACAGGTTTCAAGAGCAATTATTCATATTCAAAACTTACCCGAAGGAACAAAAGTATCTTCACCTGATGAAGCGCATCAAGGGCAGATAAATTATAATATCAAAAGTGAAGACGTAGAAATAATCGGATTTTTCTCGTCTGACCACAAAGGAGTTTTTACACATCACGACTCATTTTTACATATGCACTTGATAACAAAAGACGAAACTAAAATGGGACATTTGGACGAATTAGAAATCGAAGAAATGAAATTGTTTTTACCGAAAAAATAAAAAAACTATCGCCAACATTGATAACCGTTGCACAAGCCTATGATTTTAAAAAGACAAGATCTTTGACCGTGTCCATTCCTGGCGTCCTAATCATAATCCCTGAAATCCGACTATGTGGAAAATGGTTACAGGATATTGGCTTTGAGCATGGGCAGACAATTAAAGTAAAACAAGAAAAAAATAAAATAACCATTACTGTTGACGAGAAAAATCAAACAGACGAATGAAAATACAGCCGCTGACAAGGGTTTTGCAAAAGAGGGGCTGATGTGCTTATATGAAACATTTTTGCTAAATTTGAATTAGGCTTTAGTGCTAAAATTCCCGCCTTCCCCAAGCCCCAAACCGTCAGCGGGCATTGTGAGTAAATCGTACAGAAGAAAACTGAATGAAAAGTCAAATAGAACATATCAATCCAGACGGACTTTCTAAAAATCCTGCATTTTCACAAATTGTGACAACACAAGGAAGTGGAAAGACAATCTACATTGGCGGGCAGGATGCTGTAAATGAAAAAGGGAAAATAATAGGGAAAAACAACATTGCCGAACAAACTGAACAGGTGATGAACAACCTTCAAATAGCCCTTTCAACCTGCAATGCGAACTTTGAAAACCTTGTAAAACTGACAATCTATATTGTTCAGGGACAAGACTTGTATAGTGCTTTCCAAACTTCTCAAAATTTCCTCGGGCAACTTTCAAGCCCACCAGCTATTTCTGTACTGATGGTTGCAGGTCTGGCGAATCCTGACTTTCTGATTGAAATTGACGCAACCGCATTCATTCCTGAACAATAAAATTTGTGAGTAAAATGGAACAGCAAAACAGGCAAATAGGAAAGACCAAAGACGTTGGTTGGCAATTTGGACTTAGAAAGACCTTTCCCTTATCCCGGCAATACGTTTGGGAGTTTATGTTTTCTAAGCAAGGACTAAAAATATGGCTAGGCGAACTTGAACAAGAACTTGAAATAAAAAAGCCGTACAAAACTAAAAACGGAATTGACGGACTTGTCCGAGTTTTCACGCCCTATTCCCACATCCGAATGAATTGGAAGAAACAAAATTGGGAGAACCTATCCACTGTACAAGTTCGGGTAATGGGAGATAACAAAAAAGCAATCATAAGTTTTCATCAAGAAAAGTTATTGGACAACAAACAAAGAGAGGAAATGAAAACTTATTGGAACGAGAAAATGACCAAGATTGAAAAAGCATTAACGAACGGAAAAACAACGACCCGCTAACATCGGCTATAGCAAATGCGGGCTAAAGTGTTAAAATGAAAGTAATTACACAAAATAACTAACTACTAAGCGGAAAGGTAAGTGCCTTGAAATCCCACACCTGTCATAGCCAAGGCCGTTGGCAAACATTAGACAAAATCAACATTAATAAACAGAATAGGACTTATTGGAGGTATTGGGCCAGAATCAACTATCGAATACTACCGATTGATAATAAAGAAATTCCAAGAAAAAATAAACACTAAAAATCATTCTGAGCTATTGATTGGTCTCAGTTAAGGGTGTCAAACCCTGCTATTTATTGCAGCACTTTAGTAGTTCGAAAAAATTATAATCCAGGTTATTGAGTTATGAAGTTATTGGGTGTTGACTGAATAACTCAATCCACCTAATAACTTGGTTATTTTATTGCTTTCTAAAAAGGGGGACTTTTAGTCCCCAGTAAAAAAACCTCTGCACCTTTCAATGCAGAGTGGTTTAGTTCCAAAAGTATAAGATTAAGTCCTCGTCTGTTATCTATATTCTTCATAAAAGATTGTTCCGGACAAGTATTGGTTTGAAACAGACAATATTTCCTCCGGACCAGTAGATACCTTTGTACTGTAATAAATGAACTCGTCTTGAGTTGTTCTATTACCTACAAAATCATCATTTTGCCCCCTAATTTCGTAATTTTCTCGAACCGTAGCGCTGCTATGCTTCTCCAAAATTACTTCATTAGTGGACAAAAGCATGACTTCCTGCCTGCCGGCCAGGCAGGTTCGCTCAAATACAACAACTCAAGACGAGTTCAATGATAAAAGAATTATGGTAGCCGTACTCACAAAATTTGAAGCAGTAGATAAGTCTGCAGCAGAAAAGCTGGAAAGTATTTTCAAAAAATTAATCTGTGAAGTTAAAGAGGAACAGGGATATATTTCTTACGAAGTATACTCTGAAAAGAATGAACCCCATATCTATTTCATTTTTGAAAAATGGCATGCGGAAAGCGACCTGCAAAAACACGCCGACAATGTAGAAGGAAAGGGCTATATGGAACAAGCCCTTCCGCTGATCAGTAATTCACCAGAAAATATAATTCTCAAAAATTTAAAATAATGAAAAAAACAGTTTTAATTACAGGTACTTCTTCCGGTATTGGAAGAGCTTCGGTTTTGAAATTCCGGAAAGAAGGCTGGAACGTTATTGCTACGATGCGTTCCCCGGAAAAGGAAACCGAATTAACAAAAATGGACAATGTACACGTGGCAGAGCTTGATGTTGAGAACCAAGCAACCATAGACAATGCCATAAAATCAGGTATCGAAAAGTTTGGTAAAATTGATGTTGTGGTAAATAATGCGGGCTTTGCAGTATTTGGTGTATTTGAGCTTGCTACGCAACAACAGATCAATCGTTCTTTCGAAGTAAATGTTTTTGGTCCGATGCGGGTTCTCAGAGCTATCCTGCCTTATTTAAGGAATCAAAAAAGCGGAACGGTTATCAATGTTACATCACAGGGTGGTAGAATAACCTTCCCAACCTGCAGCCTCTACCACGCAGCAAAATTTGCGCTTGAGGGATTTACAGAATCACTGGCTTATGAATTGATCCCTTTTGGTATCCGCACAAAAATAATTGAGCCCGGATCTACAGCGACAAAATTTGTAGGTGCTGCCGAAGGAACGCCTGGAAATATTCCCGGTTATCAGGAATTTATAAAAATCGGGTTGGATAATTGGGTTAAATACGACACGATGACCTCACAGCCGGAAGAAGTCGCCGAAGTGGTCTTTAGAGCCGCTACAGACGAAAACGATGTTTTGAGATATAAAGCCGGAGAAGATGCGGAATTATACATCAATAAAATGCAGTCGGGCGATGATCAAACCTATGTAGATTATATGCGCAATCGATTTATCCCTGTATATCTTAAATCCCATTAAATGGGTCTTATTCCCCAAAGCCTGTTCTGATCCCGATAATTATCAGGATTATCGGGATTGCCCCGAGGTAGTTGATTAAAATAACAAATTATGAAATTGGAAAATAAAACAATTCTTATTACCGGTGCAGGTACCGGAATGGGACTGGCTGCTGCAAAACTGTTGTCTGAAAAAGGAAACAAAGTAATTATGGTAGCCAGAAACGAAGAACGATTAAAAGCAGAAGCCGGAAAATTAAGAAATGCCAACTATATCGCTGCTGATCTTTCTAACTTTGCCGATCTTGAATTATTAGTTGCAACACTAAAATCGCAATATCCTGATCTTAATGTGATTTTCCTGAATGCCGGAATTGCAACCAATTACAAACTGCTGAAAAACGAGAATGCTTACGAAACAAGTATCAGGGAAATGGTTACTAATTTCCACTCTGCTGTTTATCTTACACACAAACTGGAACCTTTGCTTGCCGATAAAATGGAGTCCGCAATGGTACTGACCACTTCAGGCGTTGCGTTTATTCCCGATTTGATGCATCCTACTTACAGTGCCACAAAAGCCGCACTGCATAATTACATTATGGGTTTAAGATTGGTACTGCAACGGAAAAGATCATCCATTGAAGTATTTGAATTAATGGCTCCATTAGTCGATTCGCCATTTGCAGCAGCAATACAATCCGATAGGAAAGTATCTCCTGCATCGGTAATCAAAGAAATGATAGATGCTATTGAAAACAAAGTGTATGAAATACGTCCGGGACTTACCGAGCAGATCTATCAGGCATATTCAAAATCACCACAGAAAGCATTATTGATGCTCAATCAGGCTACTGGTGAGTAAAGGTTAAATCCTTATATTAGGGTGCTCAAAATAATTGGGTAGTCTATTTTCATAAAAATTAAAGAGTGAACAATAAGCGGACCTACAGGAATATCTCAAAATCAGAAGACCTATCCGAATTCGATTCCGGATTTCCGAATGTACAAATTATGGGTGGGCAGCAAAAAGAAATCCGTTTCTTTACTTCCACAGAGTGTAAGTCGGGTAACACAATTCCTTACCGGAGAAGGGATTTTTACAAGGTAAGTTTACTTCGTGGAGAATACATTATTCATTATATGGATGAAAGTATCAAAGTTTCCGGAACTTCGCTTTCTTTTTTCAGTCCGCGTGTGCCGTATACTATTGAAGAACTAAAAGAGGAAGAAAACGCGGGATATTTTATATTCACCGAAGCTTCTTATGACAACTTTTTTGTTAAAGGCATTAATTCGTTTCCTTTATTCAACACAGCTTTCAAACCCATTTTTCTTTTGAGTAAAGCAGAGAAACCGTCTGTCTTATCCATGTTTAATGCAATCGAAAAGTGTTATTTCTCAGACTATGCACTAAAAAATGAGTTGTTTCTGAATAAAGTTAACGAGCTGCTTCATTTAGCAAATCAGTTCCATCCCTCTTATCAGAAGTCCGATAAATTTACATCCCAGGAACGATTGCACAACATTTTCACGGAACTATTGGAAAGACAGTTTCCCGTGGGCGGACATAGCGGTAAAATTCTGCGTTCCCCAAACGAATTTGCCGAAGCTTTGCACATACACATTAATTATCTTAACCGGATTTTAAAAAACCTGACCGGAAAAACCACAAGCGAACATATCCGTGGACGGCTTTTAAAAGAGTCATTAATTTTATTGAAACATACGGATTCCAGTATTTCTGAAATTGCCTATGAACTCGGTTTCAAAGACGTTTCTCACTTCAATCATTTCTTCAGGAAGGAAACCAATGCAACACCTTCCGGTTATAGAAATCAGAATGGATTGCCCTGAGTAGTGGTAAAAAGCCCGCCCGAACGCAAAGCAGCGTGTCGTTAGCGGTAATGAGGCAACCGACCGAGCCAACATCCACGACCAACACAAAAGAACTTCCCTTGTTCTGGATACAACCATATAGGATTTGAACACTTTTTAGTTTTAGAACTTGGTGACTTTTGTATCATAAATACAATATGAAATTATGAGCGACAAAAAAGTGTGGTTTATCACAGGAGCATCGAAAGGTTTAGGACTTGCATTGACCAGATTGGCACTATCACAAGGCGATAAAGTGGTCGCTACTTCAAGGAATACCGATGCGTTAAAAAAATCCATTACGGGACATCAGGACAATTTTTTGCCTTTGAATGTGGACATTACATCTGACAAAGAAGTGAAAAACGCAGTTCGGCAAAGCATCGAAAAATTTGGAAGATTGGACGTGGTGGTCAATAATGCGGGCTACGCTCTGGTGGGAAGTATGGAAGAAATGACAGACGGGGAGTTTCGCCAAACGATGGACGTCAATCTTTTCGGAACGGTAAATGTTATACGGAATACGATTCCCTTTTTAAGACAACAGCAATCGGGGCATATCATCAATATATCTTCCAATGCAGGTTATGTTGGGTTTGCAAATGCTACTAGCTACAATGCGGCAAAGTTTGCCGTAATAGGGCTTTCCGAAGCACTGGCACCGGAAGTGAATGCTTTTGGTATAAAAGTTACGGCAGTAGCACCGGGACAATTCAGGACTAATTTTATGGAAAAAGGCTCTATGCAATTTGCTAAAAACAGGATTCCGGTATATGGTTTGGATAAAGCAGAAGAAATGTGGACAGCATACAGCGGACAACAAGTCGGCGATCCCGAAAAATTGGTAAAGATACTTACCGGAATAGTTGAGTTGGAAAATCCGCCATTACGCCTGTTATTAGGACCTGACACCTATCAGCTGATAAAAGAACACCGGGAAAAAGAAAGGCAGGAGTTTGAGGCATGGAAGCATTTGACCTTATCAACCGATTTTGACTAATTTTTTATCTTTACATCAGTGAAAAAAACAGGGCATAAACCGTATATCATCCATTCGATTTCAGAATTGCACAAGCTATTGGAATTGCCAAAGCCCAAACATCCATTGGTCAGTGTTATCAATTTTGAGGAAATCAAATGCTTTGACGATGAAAGTCTGCGGAGTGTTTCCTATAATTTTTACTGCATTGCCATTAAAAAGAATTTTGAAGGCAAAATGAAATACGGGCAGCAGTATTATGATTTTGATGAAGGAGTGATGACCTTCTTTTCACCCATGCAGGTGGTCACCACCGATATTGTTGAGAACTTGAAGCTATCGGGATATTGGTTGGTTGTTCATCCCGATTTTATCAGAAATTACCCCTTGGGAAAAGCAATAAAGGAATACGGTTATTTTTCTTATGCCGTGAATGAAGCCTTACATCTTTCGGACGATGAAGAAAAAGCGGTAACGGCAATCATACAAAGCATAGCACACGAGTATCGTTCGGTTATCGATAATTTTAGCCAGGATGTCATTGTTTCCCACATAGAATTGCTGCTGAATTATTGCAACCGTTATTACAACAGGCAATTTATTACCCGCAGAGCAGCAAGCAACGATTTGTTGATAAAACTGGAAAGTTTATTATCCGATTATTTCAACAGTGAACAGCTGCGGGAATCAGGGCTTCCAACCGTTCAGTATATCTCAGGCAAATTAAATGTTTCGGCAGATTATCTAAGCGATATGCTTCGCAACCTTACAGGACAAAACACACAACAGCATATCCACAATCATTTGATAGAAAAAGCCAAAGAAGTATTGACCACTACAGATTTGTCTGTCAGTGAAATTGCCTATCAGTTTGGTTTTGAATATCCGCAGTCTTTCAGTAAATTATTCAAAAAGAAGACCGAAATGTCGCCTTTGGAGTTTCGGCAGTCGTTTAACTGACGGACAAAAGCCTGTGCTGCCGGCAGCGGGAATATTTAGACCCTGCACAACCTGCCATTTGAATACAAGAAACCGACTTTTGGACACTTTTAAGTTTACACATTATCCCAACTTTGTATCGTAGATTCAGACAGTCTCTTAAAACAGCAGAAAAATGAAAGTAATCTTAATAACAGGTGCATCGGGCGGAATAGGTGAAGCCATTGCCATTAAATTGGCAGAAAGAAAACACAACCTTTTGCTTGTAGCCCGTAATGCCGGCAAGTTAGCCATTCAATCCAAACAACTTGCTGAAAAATTTGGCATCCACACCGAGTTCATTGCAGCCGATTTGGCAAAACCCGAAACTGCGGAGCAGGTTTTTGCAGAGACACAACAACGTGGGCTGGAAATAGAAATGCTCGTCAACAATGCAGGAATAGGTTCTGGTGGAGAATTTTCGCAGCTATCTTTGAAATCAGAACTGGATATGTTGCAATTAAATATTTCTTCTTTGGTTGCCCTTACCCATTTATTCCTGCAACAAATGAAAACACGCGGAAGCGGAACAATTATAAACGTAGCGTCCATGGCCTCTTTTTTTCCGTTTCCTTATATGGCAACTTATTCCGCCAGTAAAGTTTTTGTCCGTTATTTTACGCAAGCCCTGACCCAGGAGTGTGCCCCTTACCATATACACGTCATGCTGCTCTGTCCGGGCTTGACCAGAACCAATTTCAATCATGCAGCCGGTATTGAAAATGAAATAGGCAAAGGACTAAATACCGAATATAACAACGCTACGCAAACCCCCGAACAAGTGGCAGACGAAATGTTGAAAGCATTGGATAAAAGGAGAAGCTACATCGTATCCGGAAGAATGAACCGAATGGCTGCAAAATTATCAGCTTTTTTACCAAATGCTTTTTTAGCGAAGGCCTTTGCCAAATCATACAGGAAAAGATTGGGGGATTAATTTGTAGATTTAACGTGAGTTTGATCTAAGACAATGCCAAATATACTGGTTATAAGGTTCTTGAGTCAAAATAGTGCTGTCACCTCGAGCGCAGTCGAGAGGTTTTTGGGGATTAACTCCTATAAAAGAGGTCTCGACTGCGCTCGACCTGACAGATATTAATCTAACCATCTATTATTCTGTATGATATAAATCGAACTCACGTTAGATTTAACAAGGAAAAATTAAAAAAATGAGCAGCCATGGTATAGTCTTACATTTTAAATCCACTTCACAGCTTCACGAGGCAGTAGGGATAGCAAAAACAAAACATCCATTGTTCAGTATCTTACGCTTTGAAGATTTACCGAAAGTAGAAAACAACCAACGCATAAAACTAATCTCGGACTTCTATCAGATTACGTTGAAAAGGGAATGCCCGTGCAAAATGCAATATGGGCAAACCCCGTTTGATTTTGACGAAGGTGTAATTTCTTGCTTTGCTCCAAAACAGGTTAGTATTGTTGATAAGGATTTTTCTTTTGCCACATCGGGTTGGTTGTTGCTGATTCACCCCGATTTTTTGAGAAGGTATCCGTTAAGTCAAAAAATAAAAACCCTTGGCTTTTTCGATTATGCCATCCATGAAGCGTTGATATTATCGGATGAAGAACAACAATCAATAGAAACTATTTTTGAGCAAATTGGAAAGGAATATCGATTGCCAATAGACAATTTCAGCCAAGAGGTAGTCATTGCAAACCTTGACTTGTTGCTTACTTATTGCAACCGCTATTACAACAGGCAGTTCATCACGCGAAAAACAGGCTATAACGAACTGCTGAGTAAAGTAGAAAAAATATTGAACGCCTTTTTTGACAATGTAAGTGAAAAAGGTTTGCCAACGACTGCGGATTTAGCATCCCAATTAAATTTGTCGCCCAAATATTTAAGCGATTGCTTAAAGCAACTTACAGGGCAGACCGCACAGCAATTGATACATGAAAAATTGATAGACCACGCCAAAGACATGCTGACTACGACAGCACTTTCAGTAAGTGAGGTTGCTTACCGTTTAGGTTTTGGATATCCACAATCGTTCAACAAGCTGTTCAAGAAGAAAACCAATTTATCCCCTTTGGAGTTTCGGAACTCGTTTAACTGACATGCATTGCATGAATACGTCCAATCTAAGACCGGGAAGAACACGATGCAGATGGGTTTAGTAGTGATTATTATTTCTGACCTAACTCGGTTAATTGATATTCAACTCTTGGAGGTAATTCATGGAAAGATTTTTTAGTCAACAATCCATCCGAGACCATTTCACTTAAATGTTGGTTTAACACTCTTCTATCGACTTGATTTGTTCCTCTTAAAAACTCACTCGGACGTTTTTTACCTTCGTGAATCTGCCAAATAATTGGAGTCAGAGAGATAGTTTGGATGGCATTAAGACCTGAAATCGAAAAAAACCTTACAGAATCAATTGAAATATTGAGCAAGTGGACTAACGACACGGACGAGAACATTAGACGCTTTACAACAGAATCGACCAGACCAAGAGGAGTTTGGTGCAAACATATTGAATCATTAAAAGAAAATCCCGAACAGGCATTACCGATTTTGGAACCATTAAAGTCGGATAAATCAAAATATGTTCAGGATAGCGTTGGGAACTGGCTTAATGATGCAAGTAAGTCCAAACCCGAATTTGTAATCGGACTTTGTAAAAAATGGAAATTTGATTCACCGACAACCGAAACGGACAAAATGGTAAAACGAGCATTAAGGACAATCGGGAAATAAAAACTGTAGCTACAGCGGCTATAAAAAATAGCTATAAAAAGATTAACCCAAAGTTTTTCGTATTTTTAAAAACAATAAAACTATTCGGAAAGGTTTGCGTGTACTTGTACGCCGCTTTTCATAATCGCAACCCGATACCTGTAAGCTGAAAAAACGAAATGAAATACTTATTTCTTACAATATTACTACTAACATACTTGGAACCGAAAAGCCAAAACATTATGGAAATAAAAAAAGAACAGACCATAGAAACATCTCCAATGGTGATTTGGAATGTTCTGACAAAACCTGAACATATTGAAAAATGGCTGGGCGTAACAGCAGAATCGGATTGGAAAATCAACAGTGACCTACTCCTTAAATTCTCTTGGGATGGAAAAGAATTTGTCGATAAGGGGAAAATTATAGGATTTGATGAGAACAAACTCTTTGCCTATACCTATTGGAGTAACTTTTCGGGACTGGCCGACAAACCTGAGAACTATTCAAAAATCAGATTTGAACTGGAAGAAAAGGGTGGGCGTACCTCATTGAAACTGACACATTCCGAAATTAAAAACCTAACAATGTACGAACACTCCGATAAAAATTGGGAAGAGACATTGAGCCAAATAAAAAGTATTGCAGAATCGATAAAAAAGAAATAAAGCCAGCAGGTAATAATGTATAACCCCAATTACGGCAGATTCGACTACATCTGAATCCACCCGGAATTCCTAAGGTCTGTGCATAATCGAAAAACATTAACTTTCATCCGGTAACTGACGGTTATAAGAGACCGTTACCTGCAATTTGAAAACAAACAAATGAACAAATATTTACCAATCCTATTATTGGTCTTTTTATCAAATTTTGGGCTTGCTCAAAACGGTAAAATTCTATCGAAAAGATTGGTTAATCTTTCACAAACCCCGATTTGGAATAAAATATCTGAAAATGATTCTCTGACATCCGATTTCAACCACTTAAAAAAGTTGGATTTCTATTTCATCACCTACCAAAGCGACAGTTTAAAAGTAAACGGACTTTTAGTTGAGCCTGAAAAAGACGGAAAATATCCGGTTGTGATTTTTAATCGTGGTGGAAACAGGGATTTTGCTCAATTGACAGTAGCTACAATGATTATGTATGCTTCAAAATTAGCAGAACAAGGTTATGTGGTGATTGGTAGTAACTACCGCCAAAAAGATGAATTTGGAGGTGCGGAAATTAATGATGTTTTAAACTTGACGGAGACCGTGAAAGAAATGGAAAAAGCTGACTCAAATTGTATTGGCATGTTCGGTTGGTCAAGAGGTGGAATGATGACTTATTTAGCGCTTCAAAAATCGGACAAAATTAAAACTGCAATCATTGGGAATGGACCAACAGACCTTTTTGGAACAATTGCAGACCGACCGGAAATGGAAACAAAAGTAATAGCTGAATGCGTTCCGGACTATTGGAAAAATAAAAATTCTGAATTGAAAAAACGTTCTGTAATTTATTGGGCCGACGAATTGGACAAGAACAGTAGTCTCCTAATTTTATGTGGAACTAACGACAAAAGAGTAAACCCAAATCAAGCAGATAAAATCGCAACCAGCTTAAAAGGAATAAATTACGACTTTGAATTGAAAAAAATTAAAACAGACCATTTCTTTTCAGATAAAAAGACCGAATTGAATGAATTGGTTATTGATTGGTTTAATGAAAAGTTAAAAACTACACCCAATGCGGCTATTAAAAAATAGCGACAACAGGCTTAACCCAAAGTTTTTGTATTTTTCAAACCAATAATAGGGCTATTCGGCAAGGTTTGTGTTTACTTGTACGCTACTTTTCATAGTTGCAACTCATTAGTGGTAAGCTAAAAAGACATCTGTAACAATTAAGAAAGGTTTACATTTTTATATTGAACACTAAACCAAATTATGAAACGACAAATACTGACAATATTAATAATCTTTCAGGTAAGCCTGGTGTTCGGACAAACCTCATTAAATGAAATTGACCTGAACAATGGAAAATACAAAGTAGGATTTCGACACTACACCACTGCTGACAGCACAAGAACTTACAGCCGGATCTTTGACTTCACCAATAAAAAGGTAGCAAGACCAATTCCCGTAAGTATATGGTATCCTTCCGAACAAGATGTGGTTAACAGAGAGCCGTTGGCGGTTATAGATTACCTTGAAATCCTGAAAGAAGAAGAGGAATGGGAGCATTTGCCCAATGAACAAATATTAAACTGGTTTTATTATCCCAACACGCCTGCAAATCAAAAACACCTTGTCGAACAAACAACAGCATACGCCAAAGCAGCATTCGGAAAAGGAAAATTCCCGGTAATTGTCTATGCACCAAGTTACCAAGCATCATCCATCGAGAACTTTGCCCTTTGTGAATATTTGGCAAGTCACGGATATATTGTTATATCAAGCCCTAGTCGGGGAACCGAAACCCGTTGGTTCGGCAATAACAATGCAAAGGAAATGGAAACCCAGGCCAGGGATGTGGAGTTTTTGTTGAAAGAAGTAAATAAATTTCCAATTGCGGATTACGACAAAATTGCAATTATGGGTTTTAGCTTTGGCGGTTTATCCAATATCATCGTGCAAAATCGCAATGACAATGTAAGGGCTGTTGTCAGTCTTGACGGTACAGAAAGATACCAATATGCGCTACTAAAGCAATCACCGTTTTTCGCTGCTCAAAAAATAGATGTCCCGTACATTCATATGGCACAGAAAGACATTCCGGAAATAGTCTTGAAAGAAGATAATATTAATGCCGGACTTAACACAAAATTCCAGTTATTCGACAGTTTATCGAGGAGTAAGGCATATCGGTTAAAGTTTCACAATCTTACACATAGCTATTTCAGTACTTTAGGCGTTCTCTTTGAAAATAGAGATAAAAGACAAGACAAAAGCGATGCTGAAATAATGGAATCCTACAAATGGGTTGCGATGTACACATTGAATTTTTTGAATGCCGCATTAAATAAGGATAAAAACGCATCAAAGTTCATCCAAAACAATCCGCGTGATAACGGAGTTGCAAATAGCCTGGTAACTCTGAAAATTAAACAACCGGAAAAAGAGGAGTACACATTCCAGGATTTTAACGACCTGGCATCAGACCGAAACTATGAGAACTTATTACAGTGCTATGACTCCATAGCGAAAATACATCCTTCTTTTAAAATTCCGGAAGGCAATCTAAACACACTTGGTCTGCAACTTGTTTTCAACCCGGATACTTCGGAACAAGGAATAAATGTATTTTTATTGGCAACAAAACTGTATCCGGATTCTGCAAATCTTTACGATAGCTTGGCTGAGGGATATCTGTTTGTTGGCAGTAAAGTCAAGGCGATTGAAAACTTTGAAAAATCATTGGAATTGAATTCCCAAAATCAAAATGCGATGGATAGATTAAAACAACTAAGGGAGTAAAGCCAGCCAGCGTAATGCGAGCTGTATTACTAAAAAATGAGCATTTTGGCCCTAAAAAACTTTGCGGTATGCCGACAGTGAAAAGCCATGAAATCCCGCATTAAGCTTATGCTTGGCCGTTACATACAATTTAAAAATAACAAAACCTGATATGAAAACACATTTGAAAAATTCAATTTCAATTTTTTTACTTCTTTTTGCAATTAACCATGTTATCGCACAGGATGCCACCAAAGCCCATAAGGATTCATTAAATACTGTTGTTAAGAAATATTATGATCTGAACCTTAAAATGTTTCAGGCGAACTCAACAATCGAAGATATTGACAGAATCTTTGAACTTTTCACAGGTGACTTTGAATATGTTCATCCGAAATACGGAGGGACTTATACAAGGGAGGATTTGTATAACGGATCTGTCAGGAATCAAAAAAACGGACGTTATAACGGCAGAGTCGTGGATATAAAAATAATAAACAAAATTATCGGGCTAAATGCCGTGGTTGTTCAAAAAAGCTTTGTTGAAAGAAAAGATGGCGAAATCATAGATGGCGAACCACAAATGACACTTTTCGAGTTTGTAAACGGAAAAATATCCCGGATTTTTGAATATTGGTAAATTAGGATAAATACTGTGTCTGACATCGGTAACCGTTGCACAAGCCCATAAATTTTAAAGCGTGTAACTTTCATGACCACTTTTTAAGGAGGGTTTGTTTTTTAGCCAACGGAATAAAGGGACAAACATCATATCGTGTTTATTTTCAGTACATAAATATAAAAGATATTAGGGCCTGTTAACACTACACACTCAAAGCGGCTTTTTGGCCTATTTTCTGCCTCTCTTCGTTATTTTTTCCTTATTTGGCGCTGCCAAACTCGTCAAACATGCCTCGATAGACAAAAAATATACTCAAAAATCCATCTTTTCTGGTAGTGTTAACAGGCCCTAGTCTCCATACGCAACGGAGCTTTTTTGTTTTTCCAAAGAAGTAAATTTCAAGGAACCCAACTTCCGGAAAGCCACATGGGGAAATTATTTTTCTGCTTCTTTCATTGGAAAACTAAAATCAAATAATGCTTGGGGATGGATTTCCAAACCTTTAGCAAGTTCAATAATTGTCCGGAATTCCAAACTTTTCTGGCCCTTTTCAATTTTTGAAATAGCACTGAAATCTACATCACATTTTTGCGCTAACTGTCTGTAACTTAGCTTTAGTTCATTTCTTCGCTTGAAAACATTTTCCCCGAATTTTCGAATGTAAACCTGGTCTCGATTCATCTATGAGTTCTTATAACAGGCAATCTCATAAATTTCAACACAAAAAATGTAGGCAAAACGATCTACAATTAATTATTTTTTATATATTTGATCCACAATTAGAAACTGTTTAAATTTTGTTTTTGGTCCCGATAATCATCGGGATTATAGTGTATTTTTTCGTCAGGCGAAGGTATTTTGAGG
This sequence comes from Sinomicrobium endophyticum, assembly GCF_052983315.1. Lineage (NCBI taxonomy): Bacteria > Pseudomonadati > Bacteroidota > Flavobacteriia > Flavobacteriales > Flavobacteriaceae > Sinomicrobium > Sinomicrobium endophyticum. Next base: position 73,676 of record NZ_JBRKIS010000041.1, on the reverse strand, counting down.
TGTATAGCCATAGCTACGGACCGAAAAATAGCTGAAGCATGATGGAAAAAGACGCATAAAAGAACCGAAGGATAAAACTTAAACAGTTTCTTAATATATTTGCGAACTTCTTAGTAAAAAATATTAGAAGCATTCGCTTTGAATCTCACATTGAAAACTGGTAATTTTTAGCAACGAGATGATAAGCAGATTGCTCACGACCCGGGGCGTGGGCTCTCTTATTGTTGCACGGTATACCAGTACCTCAATGTGATAAGTTGAGCTCCACGCCTTTTATTTTTAGATATAGGGCCTTCTTCTCAACCATTTTCAAAGTTACCTTCTCTTTATAAACCGTAAGAACTCGCATCAGCTATTTAAACGAAGTCTGTTATGTCACGCAGTAATTACGAATTATTAAAAAACGGCGACCCTGCCGCTTTAGAGCAAATTTATGAGCAATATCGAAGAATCATTTTTTGGATCGGTAATCGAATTCTAAAAGATCATTTTGTAGTAGAATCCCTGGTTCAGGATACTTTTTTAAAGTTATGGGTGCTTAGGGACAAGATAGAAAGGCCTGAGCATATTCTCTATTTCTTAAAGTTTGTGATGAGAAGGGAATGTATTTCATACTACACCAAACCCAGGAATAAGTTTTTCAGGAAAGTCAATTCGTTAGAGGATTACGACAATTACCAGGACTATCTGGCGGGGTACGATCCGGCAAGTGTGTCTGAAAACCTGGAAGACCAGGAGTCGGAGCAAAAAGCCTTCGACCGGGTCAAAAGCATATTGCCCCTGCTGGGTGCGGAAAGAAGGCATTTGATTGAACTCTGCTTAAAATACGGTTTTCAATATAAAGCCATTGCCGAGGTGATGGGAAAGGGGATCACCGAAACCAGCAACGAGGTAAAACGGGCTATCCGGGACATTAAAACCATCGTCCATCAAGGGGGGAAGATTAAAACGGAACAAAAGTCTGCTGTTGAAAGGAAGGCCCCGGGTGTGATGACCGAAGAACAGGAAAGGGTATTGGAGCTCAGGTGCAACAAGAAATATTCCTTTGCGTCGATTGCCGAAGCGCTGAACCTGTCCCAAAAGGAAGTGCACAAGGAATTTGTAACCGCGTATAAGCTTATGCAGGAGAAACATAATCGACAAAGGGCTGAGCATGCCGGTGTTGAACGGATTACGGCTTGACCATTTAATTTTGAGGGTGCTTGTACACCCGTAGGGTGGGGTTGAAATAACACCCACTGAATGCGAACAGTATATACAAATGAAAGCACCCCACAAATGGAAGGCCTTGACTTAAATAAACAAAACTCATTTCAAAAAGATGAAAAAACAATTACTCAAGCCCTATATGGGTTTATAACCAGAATAAAATACATGGTTGAGCATGCCGGTGCTGAATTAATTACACCCTGACCATTTAATTTGAGGGTGCTTGTACACCCGTAGAGTGGGGTTGACAATAACACTCACTGAATGCGAATAGCATATGCAAATGAGAGCGAGTTTTTTTTATGGAAGGGCTTGACTTAAACAAAACTAATGTTTCATTAAAACGCATTTAAAAAACATGAAACAATTCTTATGCTTTATATGAGCTTATGACCAGAATAAAATACATGGCTGAGAATCCCGATACTGAACCAATTACGGCCTGAAAATTTAATTAGAGGGTGCTTGTACGCCCGTAGGGTGGGGTTCAAATAACACTCACCAAATGCGGGCAGCATATACAAAATAAACAATGTCTGTCTTTAAACGTATGGAAGGCCTTGACTTAAACAAAACTAATGTTTCATTAAAACGCATTTCAAAATATGAAAAATTATGTGAGTTTACGACCAGAATAAAATACATGGTAGGGAATGCAGATATTGAACTGATTACGACCTGACCATTTAATTTTAAGGGTGCTTGTACACCCGTAGGGTGAGGTTCACAATAACACTCACTGAATGCGGACAGCATATACAAATTATCTTTGTGATATATTTATGGGAGGCCTTGATTTAAACAAAACTAATATTTTATTTAAACGCATTTCAAATCATGAAAAATAATTACTTGCGCCCTATATGAGTTTATAACCAGAATAAAATACAAGGTTCAGAATACAGGTATTGAACTAATTACGGCCTGAAAATTTAATTTGAGGGTGCTTGTACACCCGTAAGGTGGGGTTGGCGATAACACTCACTGAATGCGGACAGCATATACTAACACACACTAATACACACTAACACTTATGGAAGGGCTTGACTTAAACAAAACGAATGTTTCATTTAAATTCATTTCAAATCATGAGAAATAATCACTTAGGCCTTAAACGGTTGATGCTGATCATTCCTGGCGGATACTATTCTTAAAAACTGTTTAAATTTTTAGCGTATTGATGAGAATATCTCCCGAAAACACAATCGAAAAGCGTCTCCCGATAACCATCGGGAGCGAGGAGGCGACCAAAGGAGGCGACGTGGCAATTTCTTAGGGAAAGCGACTACCCCCAATGGCATGCACATACCCACCTCCGGACTGCTACGCTACAGCCTGTCCTGAGTTTATCGAAGGGCTACCCATGACGCTTTTTTCATAACAACATAAATAACAGTAACATAAACAACTGTCAGGTCGAGCGTAGTCGAGACCCTTTTTAGAGACCATTTGGGCTAAAAACCCCTCGACTCCTCCCGATAACCATCGGGACGGGGCGACAGAGGGGGCGTCATTATCAATTTATACGGTTGCCAAAATGTTATCTCTCGTAGTGACGATTGCTTGTGTTGATATCAGGGTAGGTCGGAAGATAAAATTTAAACAGTTTCTTAGTATCCGTAAATGAAAAATACAGGAGAAACAATTAGAAACCGCTAAGTATGGAAAAATCAACACTCAAACTCACAAAGAAGATACAGGTATTGATAGACCTGCCCACCAAGGAAGAAAAAAAGGAAGCAATAGGTAAACTCTACCAGTGGCAGAACAGGAGCTTTAAGGCAGCCAACCTTATTGTTTCCCATTTGTATGTACAGGAAATGATTAAAGATTTCTTTTACCTGTCCGAAAGGATTAAGTATAAACTGGCCGATGAAAAAAAAGACGAAGACGGCATCCTGCAATGCTCCCGGACCAATACGATCTATCGCATGTTATCGGACCGCTTTAAAGGGGAAGTCCCTATGAACATACTGTCTTGTTTAAATACATCCTTAATTGCTACTTTCAATAAAAACAAAACAGAATATTGGAGAGGTCTGCGTTCATTAGAAACTTTTAAACGAGACATGGCGTTTCCATTCGGTTCACAGTGTATGAGCCGGATAACCTACAATCCCGATAAAAAGGCCTTCTGCTTCCGCCTGTTTTCAATTCCTTTTAAAACGTATTTAGGGAAGGATTTTACCGATAAGCCAAAACTATTGGAGCGTCTGGAAAAAGGGGACATCAAGTTGTGTACTTCGCATATTCAATTAAAAGGCGGAAAAATATTCTGGCTGGCGACATTTGAAGTCGAAAAGGAAAAGCATCGCTTAATGCCGGAGAAAATAGCCGAAGCCTCGCTCTCTCTTGAATATCCGATTGTAGTAAAAACGGGTAAAACCAGGCTCACTATTGGTACCCAGGAAGAGTTTTTATACCGAAGGCTCGCTATACAGGCCGCCCGGAAGAGGGCACAGGCAGGGGCTACCTACTGCAAATCGGGAAAAGGGCGTAAACGAAAACTTAAAGCGGCAGACAGGTTTCGTAACACGGAAAGTAATTATGTATCCCAGCGTATTCATGTCTACAGCCGAAGACTTATTAATTTCTGTATCAAACACCAGGCAGGAACACTCATTTTAGTAAACCAGGAAGACAAGATCGGGATTGCCAAAGAGGAAGAATTCGTACTACGGAACTGGAGTTATTATGAACTTATGACCAAAATAAAGTACAAAGCCGAGAAAGCAGGTATTGAACTTATTACAGGTTAAGAGGTTTATCGAGGGTGCTTGTACACCCGTAAGGTGAGGTTAAGGACACTCACTAAATGTATACAGCATATACAGCCATTCTAAAGGTATATAGTCCTTCTCACTTCTGCAATACTTACTAAATGTAAAACAGATATTGAACTTATCCATAGTTAAAAGATTTATCGAGGGTGCTTGTACACCCGTAAGGTGAGGTCAATGACACTCATTAAATGCGAACAGCATATACAATCAATGCCTATAAAAGTATGAGACTGAGAAAGCAGATATTGAACTTATTACAGATTAAGAGGTTTATCGAGGGTGCTTGTACACCCGTAAGGTGAGGTTAATGACACTCACTAAATGCATACGGCATATACAACCACCCCCAATCTATATGTTTTTTTGGGGTAGTTTCTGAATGAGGAAAAGTGTCTTTGCCAAGGGCAGGTTTGCCGTACACTGTCGGTACATTGAAAAAAATAGGGAAGACATTGGAAATGGGAGGTGCAGAAGGTTTTAAAAGAGCATATAGAATTCGAATCTTAGTACATGACAAAAAACGGTTTTGCACAATTTGATTGGAAAATCAGGCTCCCCTGCCTGGCCGGCAGGTTTTAGGCTGGGGTAAAACTGATTTTCCGCGAAACCTGGTTAAAACCATTTTATCAAAATTCTTTTCTCACAAAAATCCCGATACTGTTATAGCTTGTAGCAAAACTTCCATATTGATCAAAATTTGCAGCCAGCCCAAATTGAATCTCTTCCATGTCAATCCCAACTCTTCCATATTGGTAGCTTCGGACATGTTCTCTCAGGTTCCAGGTGGTCATGTATTGTAACCGGGCATAAATCTTTATGTTCTGTCTGCCTGCCTGCCGATATTCAATGAAGCCCATCATTTCAAAATTTGGTTCTGACCAAATATCTATCCTTGGAAAAACCAAAACAGAAGTTGTCCTTTTCTTTTGGAAGTACTGAAAAAAGACGGATGGCCTGACACGGTCCAAGGGCGTAAAAATGGAACCAATCCCTGATGTCCAGTGTTCGCTAAGTGTATAGGAAACGTAAGACTGGCTCATGATTTCATTCCCACGATTTTTATCATAAGGTATAAGAACGGAGGAAGTGTGAAAGAAACCAACAGGCTTTTCCGGATTGAATTTAGCTGCGAACGAGTGTTGATAATAATAGCCGGAATGACCAACACTGATCTCTACGGGTATTTGGGCCCAAACTGAAACGAACCACATATTTGAAAATGTCCAAACCAAAATCCGCTTTGTTATTTTTGATTTTTTCATCTTTCAGGTAGTGTATTCCTAATCTTTTTATTTCTTTTTTCAGGAATGGCGGACCAAATAAGGTTGTCAAAAGAATAGCGTCCGGAACCTTTAGCGATTATATAAATGGAAGTAAATAAATAGAGAATAGCAGCTTGTTTGACATCAAAAGAGTCATTGACATGAACCATAAATACTGCAACAATAAAGGTCATTGCAACAGGGAGGCCTGTGACCCTTGTCATTAATCCCAGTACAATCGCCGGCCCGCAAACTAACTCGGCAAATATGGCCAGGTAAATCGAAAATTCCGAACCGATACCAAGCGGGTCTGGGAAATCAATGGAAGAATCCGGCAAAGCCACCCATTTGTCCCATCCGTTAATTATGAGGAGCACGCCGAATGCGATGCGGAAAAAGGCATATGCAATGGCATTAGCCCATCTCGATGGAGCATAGTATTTTAGTTTCATGGTACGTTTTATTAAAATCAATTGCAAAACTATTGAGAATCGCAATCGACGTTGCTGTAAATAAAACGGTAAAAACTGTAGTTTTTTCTGTTTTTGACCCAGGGGAGAGGCGATGTGTGATTGCTAACGGGTATTTTTGAATTCGGTGGGGAGCTGCCCGTCGTAATTCCTAAAAGCCCGGGAGAAATGGGAAGTGTCTGTATAACCGAGTTGAAACGCTACTTCTTTAACGGACAAATCCAAAAAGCTCAGCAGATATTTTGCTTCTTGCATGATGTGGAATTCAATCCATTTTTTTGCTGAAAGACCAGTTTGTTCAACTAATATTTCACTCAGGTATTTTGCTGACATATTTAACTGACCTGCGTAAAAACCGACATCTTTATAGTCGGCGAAGTTTTTGGCAACCAATTCCCTGAATTTTACAACAGTACGTTCCTTATCACTTAATTCTATTTTATTACCACGATGTAACTGCCAGAAATACTTCTGTGCGATGATCAGAATCGAATACAATATTCCGGATAATGCTTCCGGCTTATCGGCCACCATCCGAAGTATACGGAAGAGCTGCCGCATCTCTTCAAACTGACCATCTGACAGCTGAATCACACTTTGTTCATCCGGACAGAAGAATTCCAAAGCGTAAAAAAACGAACTGCTGAAGTTATTTACGAAGATGTCATCATAAAAGAAAAGCGTATCATTTAAGGGAAATCCGGTATTCAGCCACTGGCAAGTGACACCGGGACCAATGGTTAATAAGCTTCCGTGGGTCAATTCATAAGTTTTACTGCCTATTCTGATAGTCGCTCCGTCACCGTAGTAGAAGCCAACCGTATAAAAGTAATTTTTAAAAGCATGTGTAATCCCGGCATTTTCCAAACATTCTTTTGACGCTAAATAATAGGGTGCCTCCGTTCGATCCCTTTTTCGGGATTTTAAATGCTTTAGCAGGTCGAAGTTGGTTGAATGTTTTCTGAACTCCATGGTCAGGTATTTAGTTAATGAACTCATCGTTCAATCTATAAAAATAGAAAAAACCACTTTGATGTTGTCTACCCTATACAAAAATCGCTATTATAATCAGGAGAAGGACTAATTGTATCTTCTCCTTGTGATTCCGTTTTTATTGGTCTCAGTTAAGGGTCTAAAACCCTGTAATTTATTACATAACTTCGGTAAACTCCGTATATCACACTTTTAGTAGTGCGAAAAAATTATAGTCTGGTTATTAGGTTATTGAGTTTATGCGTGTTGCCTAACTAACTGAATAACCTAATAACCAATAACTAAGTCGCAATTTCCCTGCCTGGACGGGCAGGATTGCTTATCAAAACCTCTGTATTTTTCAGAGCAGAAGCGGTTTATCCCGTAATTATTTTTTCCAATCTGCCACTTCATCCACCACTGCAATGGCTTCAATTTCAATAAGTGCGTCGGGCGAGAACAATGATGATACTTCAAAAATAGTATCTGCCGGATATGGTGCTGTAAAATACTTTCCTCTTAATGCTACAATCTTTTCAAAATTTCCCATATCACGGAGCAGGATGGTGACTTTAACCACATTCTTTAAACTGGAACCTCCGGCTTTCAACACTTTATCCAGGTTCTCAAAAGCCTTTTGCGCCTGCGCGTCGAAGTTGCCGATCCCAATCAGTTTTCCATCATCGCCAATAGCTGTCTGTCCTGAAATAAACAATAAATCACCAACTCGATGACCTTGTGACAGACGAAATGGTTCATAAGTGTCCGGCGTAATTTTAATTTGTGAAATTTCCATTTTTTATAGTTTTAGAATTATTCTTCTTTGTGAATGTTTTTCCTGTAATGCCACATAGCGAAAACAAGGTGCCGATTACAAATAGTTTACTTACTAAGTGTCCCGATATAGTTAACTCATTTTAGATATTGCTTCTTTCCTTATTTTCTGTGTTCAATTTGCGGATGATTTTATGTGAATGGCCGATGGTTGCCGCCGGCCATAACATATCACGGTGAAAAGGAACTACCGGTAAATTGTTCAATGTTTTTACTACCCAATGGGGGTCAGCCAAAGCTGCTTTTCCAATAGCAAGCAGGTCTGCGTGTTTGTCATTCAAAGCTGTTTCAGCCTTGCTCAGATTATGGAAGCCGCCGTTGGCTATTACAGGAATGCCCGTAGCCTCCCGGATGACCGATGCCAATGATATTCCGTCTCCATAAAAACTATCCCGTTCCCATTCACCTGTTTGTACTGCTACGTGCACAAAATCAGGTTGGTTTGTCTTTATTTCTTTTGCCAGTTCTTTGGCGGTATCTATACCGTCTGCCCAACGATATGGGAGGTCATTTACTTTTCCCTCCGAGACCCGCAAACCGACAATGAACTTCTGTGGCACGGAAGCCTTTATACCGGCGATAATTTCAGCAATTACACGGAAACGATTTTGCATTGTACCTCCGTATTGGTCTGTACGGTGGTTCAACTCCGGTGTGAGAAACTGGTCTAACAAATAGCCATTTGCACCGTGAATTTCTACGCCATCAAAGCCTGCGTTATAGGCATTTATTGCACCATCTATAAAGCCTTGTTGCATGCTTTGAATATCTGTTAAACTCATTTCTTTAGGGAACGGAAAACTTCCTTCACCACCGTAGGAAACCATCTTTACACCCGTCGGTTGTACCGCAGATGGGGCTAGCGTGTTTTCGCCGCATTGCGATAAGGCACCTCCATGCATCAATTGTGCAAATATCAACGAGGGCGATTCATGAACAGCTTGGGTTACCTTTTCCCAAGAGGCACATTGCTCAGCGTTTGTAAGTCCCGGCTGGTTGTTGTAGCTTTTGCTGCCGTATACATCGGTGTAGATACCCTCGGTAATAATAATGCCAAAGCCCCCGGTAGCAAAAGCGGAGTAATAGTCCGCCATTTCATCAGTGGCTAAGCCGTTTGGCGTAGCACTAACACGTGACATGGGGGCTACTACCGTTCGGTTAATCAGTTCTCTTTGCCATATATTGGCTTTTTGAAAAATGGGATGATATTTCATTTGCTTCTTAAATTTTATGAAGCAAAATTCCCGGTTATTGATTTAAGAAAAATTGATGTAGGTCAAGATGGTTTTATTTTTTTCGAGTACGGCTTATAAATTCCGGGGAAACTCCTAAATATGATGCAATCAAATATTGAGGAACTTTGGATGCTATATTGGGATTGCTTTCTAAAAAATCATAATACCTGCTTTCAGCATCATAGACATTGTTATAGATAATTCTTTTTTGTAGCGTTCCTAAATAGCTTTCTAATATTATCCGAAAGTAGCGTTCCAAACAAGGAAGTTCGGTCAGCAGCTTTTGAAAAGAATAATAACTGATTTGTAAAACAGTTGTTTTCTCTATGGTTTGTATGTTGTAAATAGACGGTTTTTGTTTGGAAAAACTATCTAAATCAGAAGCCCACCAATCGTCAATAGCAAAAAATAAAACTTCTTCATTGCCATTTTCAGCATTGATATAAAACGCTTTTAATGTTCCTGAAATTACATAACTGTCGTAACGGCAAACGTCTCCATTCCTTAAAAGATATTCTCCCTTTTCTAATGATTTTTCTTCCCAAAAACTTTCAAAAACAGAGATTTCTTCTTGGGTTAGTTTGATATGTTTGGAAATGTTCTTTATTAAACCGTTTTCATTCATAAAATTGTACTCAAATGATTTGCATCGTGCAAATTTACAAATTCAATCCTGTCAACATATGGAATACTGTAAACCGGGGTTGTTTTTAATACGTTTTATTTTACTTTCTATAATCTGTCAAACTGAAAGTAATAACTTGTAATACAGTATGATATACTTAAAAATTCTCACCAATTTGCACACTTTTCAGATGATTTCATTCTATATTATAAAATAGTAGTGCTGCGTTAATTTTCAGTCCATCCTTGTAAAGGACTAATATAACTGGCCTTAAACATGTTTTTCGTTTTTTGATTTGAATTTGCCTTTGGGAACTTCGTGCTCCCTGTGGTTACATATCAACCACAAAGCGATGTCCTAGCGATGCCGAAGGAGGCTCCAGGTATGTACAAAGAACACTAAGTTGACTTGTTATCAAAATTTAATGTATCGGTACTAATCATAAAAAATGAAAATCACTGAAAATCAAATGATTAATAGTGTTTTGTTCTAGGTTCGTCGGGGTGGCAGGAAGAATTTTCACTTGCTATACCCGTTGTATATGAATACTTTACAGTGTTAATCGTTTTTTGTTCACCTATTTGTACACCCGGTATGGGAAAGAGCATTTTTGTTGGGTGTCTTTACTTGTTATAGATACGATTTTATATGTAATATGTTTGTTTGATGTAATAGGAATTATTTGAGGCTATATAATTAAAAACTTCCTTTCTCTACTTAGAAGTGTTTTATTATATGTACTCGCTAAAATATTCATTAACCACCTCCATATTAAATTTATCCTCACCTCTCCAATATTCTGCAAAAGACCAATCATGTCTTCCCGTTGTCGGCCTATCATAGCTTTTGGGAGATAGAATTTCACAACATCCTAGAATTTCTATTAAAATATGACGTTCATTTTTATTTCCTTTTATAACATCTTTTAATCGTTCTCTCAATTTCCCCGGATATTCTCCTGTTTCGGAATCGTTTATACAACGCAAAAGATTTTTAAGAGTATTAATATCCAATTCAGTTAGTTCAGTTATTTTTTCTTTTTCAAATAATTTTAAATCCAGATAATTATAGAGTAAATCGGAGCGTCTAACCCCACCCCATTTAATTCGTTCAAAATTTAAAATATTGAGGTCTTCGTTTTCATATTTTAAAATTTCGGGGCGATAGAATTCTCTTTTCCTTTCAAGTATAAGTTTGGCATTGGAGTAACTAGCAATAGCAGAGCGCCAATCGAGTCTTTTGTTGCCTAAACTGGTTATAAAGCCCTTAACTATTTTTTCTTTTTCTATTCGGTTTATTAACCCTTTCAATTCATTCTTGATCTCATTCACTGTAAATGAAACAGGATCAAACATCAATCCCTTTGATTTTGCATATTTAAAATCTTCAGGATCGGTTTTATATTCACGTTTCCAACCTTGGGAACTCCAATATGTTTTAAATAAAATTGATTTTGCCCTTTTATCCATCATTTTATTTTAAAATAATTGAAACTTTTTGATATTGCTTAATGACCATACTTAAAATTAAAAATCCAATGATGCAAAGAATTGTGCCTCCAATGAAAAAACTTAAACCGTGTTTTTCTCCAAACAGTCGACAAAAATAGTTCAGGTAATTATTTGCAAACCCATGGAAAAAAAAGCCTAAAGGAAACAGGGTAAAGACTATTACAAAATTTAGTATTGAGTTTATGTAATGAATGTTAAACTTTCTGTTAAGTAAAAAAATAAATAAAGTCAGAAAAATAAATGCATAAAGAGTCCAGTAGAATCTACTCATAAAAAAATCTCCTACTCTTTGAGAGGTAAGGGTTTCAAATTTATCAAAATCCATGTTTACCAGGGCATCATATTCTTTTCCTTGTGAAGCAACATATAATCTTTGAATTCCATGTATGAGGAAAGTTGATGCCAGTACTTCTAATAATACTATCTTAAGGTTAATTTTTTTAATAAATTTCAACAGTATTTAGTTTTAATAAATTTTAATTTTGGCGTTTTTGTGTACGTCTGATTTAGTGTTTTGCTTTAAATAGTTCATCCAAAATACTACCTGTTTGTTTTAAGTTTTTTCAACATTTCTTTTCCATCTTCATTATCGGGATTCAATGCTATTGATTTCTCATAATTTTCTATGGCCAATTGTCTTTTACCTTTTTTCATATACGCTTCGCCCATACTATCATAGACATTCCATGAACCGGGATAGTTCTGTATATTCTGTTTGAATATTTTAATAGCATCATCTATATTATTTGACCGGAGTTGTTTATAACCATAGTTATTCATAAAATCTTCTCCAGGGACAATAGTATAGCCGAACTCTTCGGATAATTTGTCAAAATGTGACCGGATTTCATCATAGGTCATATTTGTTGTGGCATAATTATCGATGAACCAATCTTTATAGATAAATTTAAGGGCATCAAACATGCTTTTGTAAGTCACCGAAAAATGATTTTCATCTTCATATTTTTTAAAATTCCAATCCATACTTTTGGGTGCAAACTTTCTTAGTTGCTTAACAATGGCATCAACAGCCCGGGTGTTTTCATTTCCAATGGAGATAAAAAATCTATCTGAAAGATTCTGATGGTTTTTTAGGAACGATTGAAAGTCATCAAGAATTTTCGTATTTCCGCTATCAATATCAATGGCCGGGCTCATAAGGATTGTTACATTAAACAAATCAGGGCTTGTTACCTTTGTATATAAACTAAAAAGTCCGGCTAAGGAATGCCCTGCTAAAATGCGATATGGGGCGGTCCTGTAATTGGTATTGACATAGGGTACAAGTTCATTCTGTATAAATTGCAGGAAGTCATATCCGCCATCGGTGTCTGATGTTTCTACTTGCCTCGTTTTTCCATTGAATAATTGAACAGGTGTAAGGTCTCTTCCGCGATCAACATTGGGAATGGCAACTACTATCATTTCAGGAGTCCTGTTTCTGTCGTAACCTGAAAGGTAATCGACGAGGTCGGAAACATATTTAAAATGGCCCTCACCATCCAGTACATAGAGTACAGGATAGGATTTTTTGGTTGAATAGTAATCAGCGGGAAGATGTATCCATATACTTCTCGGTTCATTAAGTTCTTTTGAGTGTATCAGGAATGCTTTATCATTATTTACCGGAATACTATCTAATTGTGAGTAGGTCACAAACGGTAAAAGTATGGCAAGAAGGAAGTAATGAATTTTTCTTGGCATAATCAGGTGGTTTTTATTTTCTTTAATAGGTTTTTTAATTCGTTCAGGTCACCTCGAAACCTGCTCAACTGTAATATCCACTTAAAGGTATGAATTATAGACAGTGTCCAAAATCTTGGGGTACTCCCAAAATTCTTTCAATTTCGTTACTTATTTGATTGGTAAAAAATGCATAATTTTTCATTATTTTCCTTCCTCAATCTTCTTTTTGCCATTCCGTGAATGTGGTATTTGTTTAAATAATCTGTCAATAATTTTACTTTTATTCCGCATTAAATAACCGTTATTCGGTTAGTACAGCGTACTTCTTTGTTGCATTTTTTAATTTCTCTGCTATCCTGTTTCGTAAATTTCTAGGTTTAAGAACTTCTAGGGAATCGCCAAACCCCAATAACAAACGTTCCAATTCAAAATTGGGTTTGACCACGAAGGTAATTTCAATGCTACCATCTTCGTATTCTCTGACCAATCTTTGGGAATGGTGTAAGGGTTTCGTCAACACATAAGGAGCATTATGACTGTCTATCCGTAATTTCACGACAGAAGGACGTCCCCTGCTTACAGTTACCCCAACTACATCCTTATAGAATTCATCGGCATCAAAATCATGTTCTTCGTATGGAATCCTGAAGTCATAATCCAAAGCAATGATCCGGTCAAGGGCAAGGTTTACCACTCCTCTGTTCTTATTCCCCATCCCAATCAGAAACCAACGGTTATTGAACTCCTTCAGCAAGTAAGGGTGAAAAATAATCACATTTGACTCGGTGGCCTTAAAAGATTTATATTCCACTTCAAGGACTATCTTTTTTTGTATAGCCCGATACAGTTCATCAAGCCAATGCAACCCTTTCAGGTTTTCATTTTTGTCCAAATGAATAATAGAAGACCTGTGGGTTTTCTCTGTGTAAACTTTGTCCTCCAACCTTTGGATGATTCCACCAAGTTCGGAAAAAAGGGAGAAATCCTTGAATTGTTTTAACATTTCCACCGTTTCTGTAAGCACATTCATATCATTTTCGTTCAAAGGAATATCTGTGATGGAATAATCCTCATCCTCATAACGGTAAAATTTCTTGTCATAAACCACTATCGGTGCGTTGTAACCCAACTTATCGCTGCGCATCATTTGAATATCCAATTGCACGGTTCGCTTACTGACATTGACCGATCTTCCTTCATACTCGTAAAGTGCATCGGAACAAGCCTCGATCAAAGCCTCCAAAGTCCATTGACGATAGTTGTTCTGTAAACATCGGTCAATGGTTTTATACCTGATCAGGGCATTTTTATTAAGGGCCATTCCTACTTTTTTGTTGAAAACTAATAAATTATTTTATCTACGCAAAATGTTTGCGCAGTATTTGTGAAATCTTTGTATGGAATCATAAGAGTCAAGAAGGCTCATCAGTAGTGCTCCGTCGAACGGGGAGTCGACGGAGCTTAAAAAAGAAATACAATGGAACCAAAAATGAATTTTACCGGAAAGGAACTGATAGCCATGGGCTTCAAATCGGGGAAATGGTTTAAAGAGGCCATAGTACATATTAATAAAAACCAATTACAAGGTGAGGCATTGATCAACTACTTGGAACAGTTCAAGTCACCTCCGGCAGTGGGATTGCATGAAGAGGTCGTTCCTTTTTCAGTTAATATAAAAGCGCAAAATGAATTGGAAGAGACCAATGTCAATTCCGTTATTGAAACCATGGATGCTTTAATGCGTACGCCTACATTGGTAGACGGTGCCCTAATGCCTGATGCCTGTCCAACAGGCCCCACCGGAACTATTCCTGTTGGCGGAGTGGCGGTTGCCAAAAATGCAATCCATCCCGGGATGCACAGTGCGGATATCTGTTGTTCTGTATTGTTGACCGATTTTGGAAATGCTGATCCAAAAGATGTATTGGATGCAGCACATGGGGTTACGCATTTTGGTCCAGGTGGGCGTTCAAGGGAAAACCAGTTTAGATTTCCAATGGATTTATTGGAGGAAATTAAAGACAACTATTTTTTGAATGATCAAAAGTCAATTTCAGTAGCTAGATCTCATTTGGGAACACAGGGGGACGGAAATCATTTCCTGTTTGTGGGCATATCCAAAAAGACAGGCAATACTATGATGATAACTCATCACGGCAGCCGCGGTTTTGGTGCCAATTTGTACTCAAAAGGGATAAAAGTTGCCGAGCAGTTCAGAAAAGAATTATCGCCTGAAACGCTAAAACAAAACGCTTGGATTCCTATCGGTAGTGAAGAGGGGGAGCAATACTGGAATGCTTTGCAAATTGTGCGAAAATGGACCAAGAAGAATCATGAATGTATTCATGACGCCACTTTGCATAAATTGGGCATCAACCCAGAGAACAGATTTTGGAACGAACACAATTTTGTGTTCCGCGATGACGAACTATTTTACCATGCCAAAGGAGCAACTCCATTGGATGCCAAATTCATGCCAGATATCACTGGTCCTAGACTGATTCCTTTGAACATGTCGGAACCCGTATTGATTGTTGAAGGTGGAACCACCAAGGCCAATTTAGGTTTTGCTCCCCACGGTGCCGGTAGAAACATGAGCAGAACGCAACACAGAAAAAGCAAGATCGGTACCCTTCAGGAAATCTTTGAGGAAGAAACCAAAGGTTTGGACATTCGTTTTTTCTCCAATGAGATTGATATCACCGAATTGCCTAGTGCCTATAAAAATGCTGAGAACGTTAGAAACCAAATGGAGGAATTTGGTTTGGGAACCGTGGTTGATGAAGTATTGCCTTATGGCTGTATTATGGCCGGGGATTGGAAAAAGAGTGCCCCTTGGAAGAAAAGAAAAAAGTGATGGCAGCTTTGAAAAAGAAATTATTCGATGTTTTGGCCACATCCATAACCATTGAAGGGTTTGAAATTTGTGGGACAATTGGTCAAACCCAATAAAAAAGTACATTGAAAATAAAAATCCCATTTAAGTGGGAACTAGATATCAAGCGGGTCTTGTTGGGTGTTTCTGAATGGCACTATTGTATGAAATGTTGCCGAGAGGTATCATGTTTTCATGTGCAACTTGACTTGGAGGTTTGGATTGTTAGCCAAAAAACAATCGCCAAAATCTGTAGGACGTGGGTTCGAATCCCACTCCCAATTATTTGGGATAGTTCAGGGGGCAGAACAACAGACGTGGGTGCCGCGGGTTCGACTCCCGCTCCCGCCATGGCGGGATAGCTCAGTGGTAGAGCACTACGCTTTTAACGTAGGATTATGGATGAAAATCCATACCAAAGCTGACCATCTTGTAAAACTGGTCTCCAGCCTGTCACGCTGCAAAATTGACAAAAAACAGTGTATGCAGATTAGTTGTATGTCTTTTTTGGACGAACAACAATCTGAAAAGTACCTTGAAATCTGAAAGTATTGTCAAGCAAAGGAATCACTTTTTTGTGGTCAGCCAATTTAGATATGTCAGTTGCATTGCAACCCAAATCGGGATTTGGCCCACTGCTCAAAACAGATTCTTGGAGCTTATCAATCATCAGGTTTCCGTAGTGGACGGATGATTTGCATCCACTGTTTTTAAAAAAAAGGAATGAATCAAATAAAAATACCCTTTGGATAAAAGCGATACCCGTAGCGGATATTCAAAGTTTACAAAGCCACAACAGGCCTTGTGTCCAATCATTGTTTAATTAAAATTGTAAAAAAATGAAACGAGTAAGAATCAATGCGGGAAAAGTAGGTTTAGTTTTTAAAAAGGGAGATTACAAAAGAGTGATGCCCCATGGAACCTATTGGTTAGGGTTTAATGAACAATTGGTTCAATATGACCTTACAAGACCTTTTGTAGCCCCAATAGCAGCAGAGATCTTGCTTCAGGACAAAAACTTGGAGGCAATGCTTCATGTGGTCGAGGTCAAGGACAACGAGTTGATCTTGGTAGTTGAGAACGGAAATTTCAAGCAGGTGCTTACTGCAGGCAGGTATTTCTTCTGGAAAAATCTGCTGCACTACAAGTTCATTACCATTGACCGAAGCAAGATTGAAATCATAGAGGAAATTGATAAGTCTTGGTTTAGTCGACCTGAATTGAACCAGTATATTCGTTTGTTCGAAGTGGCAGCTTATGAAAAGGCGGTAATGCTAATTGATGATGTATATGTCAAAACCCTAGAAGGTGGCACCTACCGCTTCTGGAAGAACGACACCACCATCAAAATTGCCAAAGCCGATATGCGTCAATTGCAATTGGAGATCGCGGGACAGGAATTGTTGACAAAGGACAAAGCGGCCGTTCGTATCAACTTTTATACCCAGTATAAAGTGACCAATATTGAAAAGGCGCTTTTGGAAAACAAGGAGTATGAAAAGCAGCTTTATATCGCCATGCAACTTGTATTGCGCGTTTATGTTGGCGGATATAGTTTGGATGAGCTTTTGGAACGCAAAGAAAGCATTGCGGAAGCAGTGTTTGAAAACATAAAAACTGAGGCCACTACTTTAGGGGTCACTGTTTTGAACTGCGGTATCCGTGATGTGATCCTTACCGGGGAAATGAAAGACATCATGAACCAGGTATTGGTGGCACAGAAGAAAGCCCAAGCAAATATCATTACCCGTCGTGAAGAGACCGCTTCTACCCGAAGCTTGCTGAACACAGCAAAACTGATGGAGGAAAACGAAATGCTCTTCAAGTTGAAGGAGATGGAATACGTGGAAAAGATTGCTGAAAAAATTGGTGAGATCACCGTCTCTGGAAACGGAGGCATGGTAAAACAATTGAAAGAGATTTTCTCTGTCAATAAGTAGAATGGAATGCGCCATCGAAAGCTGGCGTATTTTTCTTTTCCCTAACACATATAACCCCTTTACTCATTGACACTTGAATTTAAAAGTGTAACTTTAGTACTTAGGGAAAATTAATCACCATGAAAAAAACATTACTTCTTTTACTTTTAACTACCACCATCACCAAATGTTTAGGAGTTTCTACGGAAATTATTAAAGTGAAAGCTCGGGCACAATTCACTAAAAACCACGGAAATTGACCTCAAACATTTCATAATGATGTCTTGGGCAAAGTGAATGAAATGGCTGTAAGTTAAGTTCTTTCCAACACAGCAACCAATGTATGAGAAACGTTGGAATCGAAAGCGATTACATTTATTCTCAATGTTGCAAAGGTTTCTTGACTTTAACCTATTATTCGAAGGATGGCAGGATTCGAACCTCCTATCCCGGGTAAAAGTTCAATTACTCCCGGTATGTGCTTATCGTTTCTTATAGGAGTTCGTAAATATTATATATTGCTGAATATTCGTGTCTGCTTAAAGTAGTTTGATTTTCATATATTTACACTTGTATTCTTTGACATAATTGTAATCTGTACTTGCAAACAGTTCTTTTTACAGGTGTTTTGTCAGGCAGGGAGGTATCCGGGGTTAGTTCCATTCCGTAAGTTAAACGATCCACGCTCCGGTTATCATATATTATTGCTGTTGAGCAATAGGCTATCATCACTGTGTAAATCCGGATACGGCGTGTGCTCCTTCTGGTATTGCGAATATCTCTGACTTCGCAGTCTGCGTTCGGTAAAACCCCGGGGTTACAACCAAAAGCATTTCTCCCGGTGTAATACCGGTAGGAACATAACCGTCAAACAGACGGTATCACTGCCGGCTTCCCGGCAAGTTCAGGACGGGTAGCCTCCCGGCAAAGATACGCCTGCCTTTGTCACGGGACCGTCATATCGTATTCCCGGCCGGATATTCCGGAGCCGGTTTTTGCCATTTAAGGGATTGTGTATACACTGAACCAGGTTACGTTTGCAGCATAAGCAACTGCGTATGCAGCAAACAGGATCCCTTACGATTTCGTATCCATTCCCTTACGCCGCAAAAGCAACCCGGTTAGTCGCCTAAGCAATTGTGTGTGATGTCACAAGCAACCCGGTTAGCGGTCAACGGAACTGCGTATGCTGCAAACGGAATCCCTTACGATTTCGTACCCATTCCCTTAAGCGGTAAACGTAACCCGGGGAGCCGCTTAAGCAATTGCGTTTGATTTCACAAGCAACCCGGTAAGCGGTCATCGGAATTGTATATGCTGCAAACGGAATCCCTTAGGCCGCATATCCATTTCCTTTAGCCGCAAACATAACCCGGTTAGCCGCTTAAGCAATTGCGTAGGAATTCACAAGCAACCCGGTAAGCGGTCAACGCAACTGTGTATGCGGCAAACTGGATCCCTTACGATTTCATGCCCGTTCCCTTAAGCGGTAAACCTAACCCGGTTAGCGGCTAAAGCAGTTGTATAGGATATCCTAAGCAACCCGATAAGCAGCTAAAGAAAACAGGTAAGCCGTATACCGGACCCGGTTCGGTGTAAACGCAATCCCCTAAATGGCCATTTTCCGGGTATTAAAGCGGAAAGAATCGGGGCGCTTTTTTGGGGTCAGGTACAGGAGTGTATAGTTTGTCCGGGCATAGTGCGGGCTGTCCCCGGCTTCTTTATAACCTTAGGGGGATATTTTGATAAACAATCCTGTCTGTCCGGCGGACGGGGAAATTGGGTTTTGGTTATTGGACTTTGGTTACTGAGTTACTAAGTTATTGAGTTATTGGGTTACTGAGTTTACAGGCATTGCCTAAATAACTTATTAACTCAATAGCCCAGTAACCTAATAACCCATCCTTTTCCCCAATTGCTATTCCTTCAGGGCATCGTAAATAACCTGTTGTATATTGGTACGGGTATTGAGTTTGTAGAGCCTGGTGTTTTCCCTGGTAGGCAATACCCGGTTGGACAGGAATACATAAAGAATTCCTTTTTCCGGGTCCATCCATACCATGGTCCCGGTAAACCCGGTATGTCCGAAGCTGCTTTTAGTAGCATCTGCAGCGGTATTTCCGTCTGCGCCTTTACTTTCCAGGCACGGCTTGTCAAAGCCAAGTCCTCTGTGGTTGTTATTTTCCGGGAACTGGGCCCTGGTAAATTCGCGGAACGTGCTTTCCTCGATATAACGGTCACCTCCGTAGGTACCCATATTCAGGTACATCTGCATGAGTTTGGCCAGGTCGTTGGCATTGGCAAAGAGCCCGGCATTCGAGGAAATACCTCCCATCATTGCCGCTCCTTCATCGTGTACCGTACCGTGTATGGGCAGGTGACGGAATTCATAATCGTGTTCCGTGGGAACAATGCGTTCTTCCGGGAATCTGGAAAGCGGATTATAGGTCAGGGTGGTTGCCCCGAGTTTTTGGTATAGCTCCCTGTCCAGGTAGGTGAGGAAGGGAGTATTACTCATGTTTTTCACCATCTCCGGCATGAGATAGAACACCAGCCCGGAGTACAGGTATTCCTTCTTTCCGGTAAGCGGTGATTTTTTGATGGCCTTGTATATTTTTTTCCTGTAATTACGATGCAGCCACATATGATCTGTGATTCTGACGGGAAACCGGGAAGAAGAATCTTTTTTTATCGTACTCCATTTATAGCTACCGTTGTTCCGCAACGTATTTTTCCAGTAGGCGATCCAGGGGGTAAGCCCGGCCTGGTGCGTAAGGATCTCCCGGAACGAAAGGTCCCCTTTGTCGGAATTTTTGAAATAGGGGAGGTAATCCCCCAGGCTTTTGTCGATATCAAATTTTCCCTGGTCGTAAAATTGCATAAGTGCTGGCAGGGAAGAGGAGATTTTCGTGACGGAGGCAAGGTCGTACAAATCGGTTTTCCGGACGGCAAGGGTATCCCTGTAATCCTGAAAACCATAAGCCTTATACAGTACTACTTTACCGTCTTTGGCAATGAAAACCTGTCCGCCCGGGATAGCCTTATTGTCCATGGCCACCTGCATGAGAGAATCGACTTTGCCATTGAGGAATTCCGAATTCATTCCCGCTTCTTCCGGAAGGGTATATTTGAACCGGATACCCCCTCGGGTCTCCATACCCGAGCCGATGGGAAACTTGTTCCCGATACGTACGGGAAGTTTACCGCCGGCGCCAAAAGCCCCGAAAATAAGTTGCGCGCTGAGTTCTTCCGTGAGTTTACTGTCCTGGTAAGCTACGATAAGTCCGCCGGCATATTCAATTCCCGGTATTTTGTCCAGGACATACGGGTTTTTAAAGGAAGTGATAATGCTGTTTTTACCACTGATCTCTTTCAGGAACGCCAACACGGGTTCCGGGAAACCGACCTGGTTTTTCGGAAGTCTTCCCTGGTCGTGAATACCTATAATAATTAAATTGTAATCGTCGAGTTGTTCTTTGAGTTTTTCAATGGCAGCGGAAGATGCATCATGGGGAAGCCGGAAGTGATCGACCGCGGTATACAGTGCGAGGGTTTTCTGAAATACGGTTTCTTCGGAAGCGCCTACGGACACCGAAGCTATTTTGAGTTTTTCCAGTCCGGATACCGGGAGGATATTGCCGTCGTTTTTAAGTACGGTAAGCGAGGCCTCCACCAGTTTTCGGTTCAGTAACCGGGCATGGGGGGTGTTGAGATCCCGTACGATATTTTTGCTTTCCATGGGCCGGTAGTCCGACAGTTTTGCCCACTGTTTGGCGGCGAGGACCTTGCGGACTTTGGCATCAATATCCTTTTCACGGATCATTCCTTTTTGTACGGCCTTCCGGATCTCAAAAATGGCCTTTTCCACATCTTCCGATAATTCCAGGATATCGTTCCCGGCCATCAGGGCGTCCCGGTCTACGATTCCGGGAGCGTTTCCTTTGGTAACTCCTTTCATCCCCATGGCATCGGTAATGATAAGCCCTTCGAAGCCGAGTTCGTCCTGTAGCAGGGAAGTGGCGATTTGGCGGGACAGGGTAGCGGGTTTTCCGGTGGTGTCCAGGACAGGGATATTGAGATGGGCTACCATAACCCCGTTAATGCCTGCCTTTATGAGTTCTTTAAAGGGATAGATCTCCAGGGTATCCATACGGGTCCTGGAGTGATTCAGGACCGGCAGATCGTGATGGGAATCTACATTGGTATCCCCGTGTCCCGGAAAGTGTTTGGCGGTGGTGAGCAGTCCGCTGTCTTGCATACCCTTCATATAGGCAATGACCTTGGCGGTGACGTTCTTTTTATCTTCCCCGAAGGACCGGGCATTTATAACGGGATTATCGGGATTGTTATTAATATCCGCAACCGGCGCAAAGTTGATATGCAGCCCGGAGCGTTTTACCTGCCCGGCGATTTCCTTTCCCATCTCGTATATCAGTGCATTGTCCTGTATAGCCCCCAAAGCCATCTGGAACGGGTAACTGACGGTATTGTCCAGGCGCATGCCCAGGCCCCATTCCGCGTCAATAGCGCCCAATAGCGGTATTTCGGAAGCTTGTTGAAATTCGTTCATCAGTTGCACCTGTTTTTCCGGGTTGCCCTGGAAAAAGACCACTCCGCCTATTTTGTGTTTTTTAATGATGGCCAGTATGTCCTGTTTGTGTTTTTCCTCTTTGTTGGAATAGGCCCGTACCATTAATAATTGTCCTATTTTTTCGTCTAAGCCCAGGGTGTTCATGATCGAATCTACCCATTTACTGTGTGTGTATTCAAGGAATTCCGGTTTTTGAACAGGAACTTTCTGGGCATTTGACCGTATTCCCGTAAGGAGGAGCAGGATAAGCGGAAGCATGTATTTTATTTTCATCATTTTGTGTGCTATTGTCGTGTTCAGGTCTTCTGTAGGAGGGAAAGGGATCATAAATGCAGGAATTTTTTATACATATTATAGAGTATGGCTTTTTCGGGCCCGTTTAAAGAATCGTTTATATTTTGTTGTATATAGTGGATCTTAAAGGCTTTGCGGGCGGCCTTCGGATCTGAGATGTCATAACCTATGATCTTCAGGGCTTCCTGTTCGTTAAAATCCGGAACCGGATTGTCCTGTGGTGTCGTAACGGGCGGCGCGGTTTCCTTTAGCCGGATAGTGTCTTTTTCAACGACAAGTTCTTTGGTTATCGTGTTCCGGATATCCGGGGTGTCGTCATACCAGATACCGAACCCGTTGTCCGCAAGTTCTTTCCAGGGAAAGAATATACTGGGATCGTTCTTCCGGGCGGGGGCAATGTCCGCATGCCCCAGGAAGTTCTCCGAAGGAATGTCGTATTTCTCTTTCAGGACTTTCAGGAGGGAAATAAGGCTGTCTATCTGTGCTTGCGGAAAAGGTTCCAAACCATTGTTGTCGAGCTCTATACCCAGCGAACCTGAATTGATATCACTGTTGCTTCCCCATTTCCCGGCGCCGGCATGCCATCCGCGGAAATAATCGTTGAGCATCTGGTACACCGTACCGTTTTTGGCAATGACATAATGGGAGCTGACCGAGGTCCGGGGCAGGGTAAAGGTGCGCAAGGTCTGTTCTACGGAATCCTGTGCCGTGTGGTGAATAACGACGTAATTGGGTTTTCGCATGTTGTAATTGGTAGTGCCTACCCAGTGTAATTGCGGCTGGGTCTTCTGTTTGCCGGAAGGGCGTTGCAAAAGTATTTTCGCATACTCCCGCGCCTGTTTTTTGTAAAAACGGTCGGTAGCGGCATAAGGATTGGGACTACAGGAAATTGCACCGCCGAGAATAAGCAGTAGTATGATCAGGGGTTTAATCGGATTGGCTGGCATAAGGTTTTGTTTTTTAATTATTTAGCACATGATAAAATTCGATCCGGGTAGATTTCCCTCTCCCGATAATCCCGATCACGATAATTATCGTGATCGGGATCAATGCAGGGTCTAAAGGGTAATGTTATTCAGTTAGTGTTATAGTCATTTTAAAAAGACAGATGTTCCATATTATAAATGTCTAAAGGCTCCTCCCTTCATCCCGATGATTATCGGGAGAAGGGAGGTACCCGAGCGAAGCAATGGGGGGAGGGTTTGAAATCCCGGGTCATTGGTATAACCGCAAATACCTGCGTACTCACGCTAAAGCCTGGGCTGGTCAAAACTCCCCGTCCCGCAAAGCGGTCCACCCCTCTTCTCCCGATAATCATCGGGATGAAGAGGGGAGCCCTGAAAAAGGACAAAAAATGAAAAATCTGTTTAACTGAATAACCTTGTCCTTTAGGCGCCCTGCATGGATCCCGATAAATCCGCATAAAACAAATTTTGTCATGTATTAAATTTTAATTCTATAGCTATTGTTCTACTTTGAGGTTATAAGCATGTGCTTCTCTTTGTCTTTGAAATCCAGTCCTTCTTTGCCGATGATGCGCTTCGTACGGAGATAACGGTTGTAATTGTACTCGTCAAACTCCGGAGAATTTTTATCCACCGAACTGATGCGAACATCTCCCATGGAATGGATGAATTTGTTGTCGCCTATCCACATTCCCACGTGTATGATCCGTTCGGGCTTGCCATCTTTTGCCGGGACACCGAAGAACAGCAGGTCGCCCGGTACCAGTTTTTTAAAATCCCCGGAATCATCTACGGGAACACCGGTGTGTACCTGTTGGGAGGCATCGCGTGGAAGTATCATCCCGTTGAGGTAATAAACGGTTTTGGTAAATCCGCTGCAATCTACTCCCTTGGTTGAAGTTCCGCCCCACAAATAGGGGAGTCCCATCAAACGTTTTGCCGTTTTTACCAGGCTGGTACTGTCGGCGTAAAGCGATTGCAGCCAATCCGTATACGGTACGGCATCGGTCTTTTTGAGATACGCTGTTTTCCGGTCGGGATATTGTACTTTGTAATACTCCGGTGTTTCGTCCAGGTATTCCAGTATACTTCCGGCAACGAGATCGGAAACGGGAGTTGCCGTAGTTTCCGGTTCGGTATACGATGTTCCGTATACGCCCCGGTAGATAATTTTTGACGAATTATCCCATGCGGTGAAAGCAGCATTGTTTTTTGGTTCCAGGCCCCCTTTATCTACCCATGCCAGGTACTTGTCCGGGGTTTGTATATAGTACCAATCGTTTTGTTCTTTGAGGATGGTAACCGGGGTTCCCAATGTGGCCTGGGTAACCATTTCGGCAGCATGTGAAGGCTTTGCCCGGAGATTGGCTACGGATATTCTGACGATGCCTTTGCTGTTCGCAGCGGGTACGGGTAATAGGGTTATACTGTCCGTATATGTTATATTATTTTTTTCCAATCCGGCCTTTAACACCTTCAGGGCATCGGGAAGATTGGTTTCACCTTTCAGTACGTATGTGTCCGTCTCTTTTTTTGCAGTAATATCAAAGAGGGCGACTCTCTTGTCGGGAGCAAATTCGTTTTTGATATCCAGTATGCTCTTTTCTACAAATTCGGTTTCCTCAGATCGGGAATTCTCTGTGCAGGAAGTCGTGAAAAGTACACATAGGGATAATACGACAATTATATTTTTCATCTTGTCCGGTTAAAATTAAAAGACAGCAAACGTAGCCCGGCAATGGTTATCAGGGCATTCACAAGTAGTATTTCAAATCCGAATTTATATCCCCCGAACCATTTTTCGGCATTTATATCCAGGATAACGGCAATAACGGGAGATGCTATGCAAACCCAGGGAACAAATTTATCACGGACCTGAAGTTTGGAAAAAATACCGTAAACAAACAGCCCCAGCAGGGGGCCATAGGTAAATCCGGCAACTTTAAAAACGGCGTTTACTACACTGCTGTCGTTAAAACTGTTAAAGATAAGAATTACACAAAACATCAACACCGTAAACAGGATATGTACGAACAGCCGGGTTTTTTCCGGGTTTTTTCTTTTGTTGTTGATGTCGAGAATATCAATACAGAAAGATGTGGTCAAAGCCGTCAGCGCGGAATCGGCGCTGGAAAACGCTGCGGCTACAATACCGATCAAAAAGACGATTGCCGCCACGGTTCCGAAATGATTGAGGGCCAGCATCGGGTAAAGGTCGTCGGTCCTGTCGGGGATGGCAATGTGATGTGCATCCGCATATTCGTACAGCAGGACCCCCAGGACCAGGAAGAGGAGGGTAGCCATGAAGAACGTAAGGGCAAACCAGAAAATATTCTTCCTGGCCTCTTTTTCGTTTTTACAGGTCAGGTTTTTCTGCATTACATTCTGGTCCAGGCCGTTCATGGCTATGGTTATAAAAATACCGGCGAGGAAATTTTTAAAAAAATAAGTGCCGGAGGACCACTCCCAGTCAAATATTCTGGACATAGGCGTGTTTTTTACTTTATCGATAAGGAGGGTGGTATTGATATCCAGGTGACGAATAATTACATAAATGCTGATCGTGACGGCGAGCAGTAAAAATGTGGTTTGCAGGGTATCGGTCCATACGATGGTTTTGATACCGCCTTTTCTGGTGTATAGCCATATTAAAGCTATGGTTACAAGAACCGTTACCCAAAAAGGAATGCCAAAAGCGTTAAAGAAGGCCAGTTGTAATACCAGTGCGGCCAGGAACAGGCGGAAGGAAGCTCCTATGGTCTGGGAAACCAAAAAGAAGGAGGCCCCGGTATAATACGATTTGTGGCCGAACCTGGTTTGGAGATATTCGTAGATGGAAGTGAGGTTCATTTTATAAAAGAGGGGAATGAGTATGTATGCTATAATGGCATATCCCACCATGTTCCCCATGACGAATTGCAGGTAGGTCCAGCCGCTGTTTCCTACTTCCCCGGGAACGGATATAAAAGTAACGCCGGACAAGGAAGCCCCTACCATACCATAAGCGACCAGGTACCACGGAGATTGTTTGTTAGCGGTAAAAAAAGCCCGGTTGTCCGCTGTTCCGGATGTCAGGTGCCCGATGACCATCAGGAGAATAAAATAAATAGCAATAACACCAAAAACTACTGCCGGTCCCATATTAGTTATGTACTGTTTTAGTAAAGAATTTGCTTTGATTTCCCGATCTGTCCACGGCGGTTATTCCTATCTTATGCAACCTGTTCCCATGCTCCGATAATTTTTTTAAAGCATGGTTTCTGTCGGGCCCGGTTAAGATCGAATGCTGCCAGTTTTCATTTTGATACTGATAGTATACTACCCATTTAAAGATATCCTTTTCATCGGAATGTGTCCAGGATACGGAAATAGTATCTCCTTTATCCGACAAATCAATAACAGGTTGATCCGGCGGCGTATTGTCCAGCCAGGGGCTGGCCGGGACCAGGGCCTTGTTTTTATAAGGACCGTTCATAAGGGCTTCGGTTACGGTGTCGTACTTCATAAGCGGGGCTACGTTCCAGTGTATGACACCTTTACTTTGCGGTACCATGCCCCTGGTGATCATGACCTGGTTTACCACTTCATCCGCATTGGCAATACCTCCGCCGAGGTCGTCTTTTATGCCCGGCCACAGGTGTTTGTTATAGGTGTTCTCTCCCTGCCACCATCCCAGGAGTTCCGGGAAACTTTGTCCTGCTTTGTTTATGCTCCAGTACAACTGGGGCGAAAAATAATCGATCCATCCCTTGTTGAGCCACAGTCTGGCATCGGCAAACAGCTTGTCGTACTGATCGTAACCGGAAACGGACTCCGGGTGTCCGGGTCTCCATATTCCGAAGGGGCTTAAACCGAATTTGACAAATGGTTTTTCTTGTTTGATCGCACCGTATACCCTTTTTATAAACCGGTTGACATTTTCCCTCCTCCAGTCATTACGGGATAATTTGCCACCGGATTCCCGGTATTGCCGCCAGCTTACATCATCCGGAAAATCTTTTCCGTTATGGTAAGAGTCGTAAGGGTAGAAATAATCGTCAAAATGAATGCCGTCTACATCATATCTTTTAACGATATCCATAACCACAGCCAGGGAGTGATCCTGGGTCCCTTTTAACCCGGGGTCCATCCACCACATGCCGTTGTCGAGCTCCACGACGAGTTCTTTATCGGTGCGAATGACAGATTTATCGCTGATAACGTCACCCTGGGTATGATGTGCCCTGTACGGATTTAACCAGGCGTGTAGTTCGAGCCCTCTTTTATGGGCTTCTTCTATCCAGAATTCAAGCGGATCGTAAAATGGGTAGGGGGCTTCGCCTTGCTTGCCTGTCAGGTAGTAAGACCAGGGTTCCAGGGAACTGTTGTACAAAGCATCGGCCTGAGGGCGTACCTGGAAAATAACGGCATTAAAATGATGTTGTTCCAGGAAGTCCAGGAGTTTTATGGCTTCCTGTTTTTGGATATCTACAGGCAGTCCGGGTGCACCGGGCCAGTTTATATTGGCCACGGTAGCGATCCAGGCGGCCCGGAACTCTTCTGTGTTATATGGGGTTTCCGGGTCCCACCTGGCCTTACCGGCTTTATTGGTATATATGGATTTTAAACCGGAATGACACCCGGTGATAAGGATGCCAAGCAGTGCTATGAAGTATATCCGTACGGATTTTCTTTTTGCCATTTTTTAAATGATGGGATAACGATTAAACTTCAAAGGTAAAGAAAGAGATTCTTTGAGAGCATTCTCAAAGAATCTCAAACAACAACTAACTAAAATCACCAACCCGGGTTTTGTGTCAACTGATATCCCTGTTCCTGGTACAGATTGATCTGATCCAACGGAATAGGGGCCAGGTAAACTCTCGGGTCGTCAAATACTCTCTGGGATTCGGAAGCAGGGGCCGGTATGATATAACCTTCGGTACCTTCCGTAAGTACCATGTTGTCCAGGTTGGCATCGGGGTAATCGCTCTTTCTTATCCACGCGCCCCTGTTGATCTCAGAATTGTCTGTCATATCCGCGTATTCCAGTTTTTTCCATCGTCTGAGGTCGTCCAGCCGGAATCCTTCCATCATGAGTTCTATACGGCGCTCCCGTCTTATCTCCCAAAGTATCGGAGATACGTCAGGATCCCTGTCGGGGTCGTCATAGGTTACGCCATTGGCGGATGGTTGACCGCCGTTAAGTTGTAAATGGGGCATGTCTGTTCCGGGCCTGTCTCGTAAAACGTTTATCGATTTGTCCAAATCGGCCTGGCTCAGGCTACCACCTCCCACGCTAGCCAGTTCGGCAGCGGCTTCCGCGTAATTCATAAGTACCTCACCGAACCGGATCACGGGGGCGTCGGTAGGGTTTAAATTGGAACTTCCTATAGGATCATCTTTGATGTCTTCATTGAGAAATTTATGAGTGGCTATACCTGTTGTGGAATGATTAAAAGCAATGCCGTTCAGACGGAGTTCGGTAGAAACCAGAGTCTCATAGATACGCCCGTCCCTGTCCGTCATTACATTTTCAATACCCTGATCTCCCTGGTAAAGCGGGGAAACGGAGATAGGCAGCCCGTCGCTGCACAGGTAAGTATCTACCGCGTTTTTGGAAACTCCGCTCTGGGGTTCCTTATTGTTGTAACTGTTAAGAGCATGTGTAAGCATCCCCTCCTCATACTCCCGGTATAAGATAACCTCGGGATTGGAGGACAGGCTGAGGGAATTAAAAACCTCCCTGTAATTTCCCAAAGTGTAATTTCCCGAGTTTATTACCTGTTCGGCGGCCCATTTGGCGGCTTCCAGGTATTCGGCTGCTTTTTCACTATTGTTTTCATGGTATTTCTGCCAGGTACCTTCAAAAAGGAATACCCTGGACATATAGGCCAGGACAACATCCCTGTTGACTTCCAGGCCTTCGTTATCTACGGAAGTTCGTACGTTATCTACGGCATAAGTAAAATCTTCGAGTACTTTGTCCATGACAACAACACGACCGTCCCTGGGCTTATAGAGCATGTCGTAATCGTCTTCGGATAATTCCGCATCGAAATACGGAACGTCCCCGAAGGCTTTGACCAGGTCGTGATATTCCAGGGCACGGAAAAAGCGACCGATGCCGGTCCAGTGATTAATAGCTTCTTCTTCCATGGGGACGATTTGAACCCGGTCTATAAATATATTGGCTTTTCGCACCCATGCAAAACTCCATCCGCCACCAGAGGTAGGAACCTGTTGGGGAAACATGGAAGGATTGGAAGGTGCAAAATCATCGTTCAGGGCCTGCCCTGAGAAATATTTGCCCCAGGTATAACCGGACCCGTACCCGATAAAATACCCCGTATAAAAACCGTATGCAAATGTCCTGACATTTTCCTCACTGGTCCAGTAGGTTTCGTCTACCAACTGATCTTGCGGGGGAACTTCCAAAAAATCTTTGTCACAACCTGTTAGCAGGAAGGAACACAGTGTTATAGTTAAAATATAATATACCTTTTTCATTGTTTTCGTTTTTGCGGTTACAGGGAAACTTGAAGTCCGAAAGAGAAAGACCTTCGGTAGGGATAAACCCTTCCGAATGTAGAAGTGTCATTTAAACCTGCGGTGGTATAATCCACTTCGGGGTCTACCGGGATCTGTACCGGGGTGAATTCAAACAGGTTCTCCCCGCTGAAATAAAGCCTGCACCTGGAGAGCTTCAACTTGCTCGTTACGGATTCGGGCAATGTATATCCGAAACTGATATTCTTCATTCTCAGATAGGCCATGTTCAGCAAGTACTTGGTCTGCGGATGGAAATTCATCGCTTTGTTGGATTGTGACTGGTCATTGGGCCTCGGGTAGTATGCATCCGGGTTTTCGGGTGTCCAGTAATCCAGCTGATGGTCATACCAGCCTTCGCCGTATCGGAATCCCGGGATGAAGACAGGGCCATTGGCCCAGAAATCTCTTTTGCCTACGCCCTGCATGAAAATATTCAGGTCAAAACCTTTCCAGTCCGCTCCCAGCTGAATACTGTACTGATAGCGGGGAGTGGAGTTCCCTATTACTTTCATATCGCCGGAATCGCCAACCGTTTCGGATCCGAAATCAATGACGCCGTCGCCGTTAAGGTCTTTGAACTTAACATCTCCGGGACCGTATTTGAACCATCCGTAATTCCCTTCGAGAAGACTTTGATCCGCTACACCGGATGCATAACTTCCGTCCGCATTGAAATCGGCTTCGGTAAAGAAACCATCGGTTTCATATCCCCATATCTCCCCGAGGTATTTGCCCTCGTAGTTCGAATTTATTCCCCGGATTGTATTGGCATATTTGGTGACCTTTTCTTTATAATCGGTCAGGGCTACCGTAGCGTTGATATTCAGGTCATTTTTAAACTGGTGTCTGAAATCCAGGGTAATTTCCCATCCGTCGGTTTGCAGTTCACCGTAATTTCGTACCGGGGAAGCGGTACCAAAAGTAGCGGGCAGGGTAACACCGGGACTGTGCATATCGCTTACCGTACGCCGGTACCAGTCAAAAACAAACCCGAGTTTATTGTTGAAAAACCTGGCGTCTAAACCAAAATCGAGCGTGGTTATGGTTTCCCAGGTGAGTGATGAGGGGAGGGCTCCCGGTGTACCCACTGTAGCCTGGTTGTTCGAATCTATGAGCCATCCGGAATTCGTCGATGTCATGATCCGGTAAATGTTACGCAAATACGTATTCTGATTTCCGATAGACCCGTAAGACCCTCTCAGTTTAAAAAAGGACAACGTGTTTTTGACGGGTTGCATGAAATCTTCTTCGGAAAGAACGTAGCCCAGGGAAGCAGAAGGGAAAAAAGCCCATTTTTCATCCGAAGACAACCTGGACGAACCGTCATATCTCGAATTTATTTCCACCAGGAATTTATCTTTATACGAATAGTTTACACGCCCGAAAAATCCGAGAGTGGACCATTTGTCCCGGTCACCGCCAACAAACTGATCCCCGGTAGCCAGGTCCAGTTCTCCCTGTTCCGGGTTTAAGAGATTTCTCCGTTGGGAGTAATGGAACCAGTCTTCATATTTTTCCATATCTCCTCCTACGGTTATTTTGAACTGGTGATCATCCAGGTCAATATCGTAAATACCAAATGCCTTAAAAGTGTTTCTGCGGCTCCATTCCGAGTTATATTGTACACGATTAAAGGAAGGACTGCTGTAAGGAACATATGAAAAATCAGCGCCCTGCGCCCAGAAATTATAAGCGTAGAGTGTTCCCCCGACCTGGTGCTCGTGCTCTTCGACACGGTCGTGAGTGAAATCGAAATTTAAGGACAAATTGTCGATAGGAGTAAGTGTAGCGCCGAGATTTAACCTGGATAGGGAATAGTTGTTTTCATTCATATTGGCCTGTTCCACTTCCGAAATATGGTTCCGGAACGGCTTGCCGTCCACGGTCCCGTACGGATAAAAAGCGGGCCACCGGGTAGTATAATACCAGGCGTCATAGGTATTGGAACCGAATTTGAAAGGTTCTGTAGTTTTGGAATTGGTGTGTAAGATCTTGGCCCGGACCTCGGCCCAGTCCGTAACAGTGGTATTTAAACTCAGGTTTACATTATATCTTTCAAATTTATCGGGATTGGTTTTGTATACGCCCCCTTGATTTAAATATCCCAGTCCCAGGTAATAATTGGTGCGTTCGCTACCACCTGCAACGGAGACATCGTGTTTTTGCTGTAATGCCCATTTGTCTACAAACAGTTTTCTGGGATCCCACGACCGGTAAAAGAAAAGTCTCCCGTCGCGTATTTCATAATCCCGGCCTTCGACCATTTCCATACCGAGGTCCTGGCCGGAATACAGTTCGTCCCATTCTCTCATCTTATCTATGGCCACCTGGTCTATGTACATTCCCACAATACCAAACGCGTCTAAAGAAGGAATTCTTCTTTGTACCGCTGCAAAGGCCATTTCGGCCCCTTCTGCTGCAGGGGCTATTTTAGGGGTATTGGTGGGGGTGGCCCAGGAAAAGTTGTTGGAATAGGAGACTGTCGGGGCCGAATTGCGCTTACCCTTCTTGGTGGTGATAAGGATAACCCCCCATGCTCCACGGGCCCCGTAAATGGAGGTTGAAGCCGCGTCTTTAAGTACGGAGATATCTTCAATATCTTCGGGATTAATGGTTTGAAGACTGGGGATCTCCACATTATCCACCAATATAAGCGGTTGGGCGCCACCGGGTGTTCCCAGGGTGCCTGTGGAACCTCTTAGCGTTATTTTCGGATCCTGGCCTATTTGTCCGCTGGACGAAGTTATGGTTAAACCGGGAGAAACCCCCTGAAGCCCTCTTCCCACATCTGTAATAGGCCTGGATTCCAGTACTTTTGAGTCTATGGTAGCTACGGCCCCGGTTAAGTTTTTCTTTTTCTGGGTACCGTAACCGACTACGACTACTTCATCAAGACTTTCTATATCTGTCCGGAGCGATATGGAAAATGATGTTTTATCTCCGACTTCCACCTCCTGTGCGATAAAACCCAGGGAGGAAATGATCAGGATTGTATTCTCTTTCTGCGGAATATCTAAGGTGAACAGGCCGTCGAAATCGCTTTCCGTACCCGTTGAAGTACCCTTTACCACAATACTTGCTCCCGGTAAAGGCGCTCCTTCTTCATCCTTTACATCCCCCGAGATCGTTATGTTTTGGGCATGTAAAGATGCGGAGAACAAGCAAAACAGGAACAAAAATATCCATTTGAAATGCTTCATAATTTGATTGTTTAAAAGTTAGTTATTTAGTTTAATGTCAATTATTGCTGCAAATTGCTGCAATATAAAGTGCGTACTCGTGGTGAGTGAGTTTTACTAGTGTGTGTTATTTATTCTATTTTAACAATATTAAAGGTTATATTTAGCTATTTGTGGTATTATGTTAAATTTTAACTATTTTCAAATGTATGCAATTATTTGAAATTAATTGCAATGTTTTGCAGTTATATGCAGTATTTTTAATTATCTTGGTTTTTTCTTTCTTATATTTGCTGGAATTAGTGGTGTTTTAATCTTTTAAAGAGCATAGGAAGAATGTTAAAAGAAGAGAGGAAGCAGATCATCCTCAATGAGGTCATGGTACACAACCGGGTACTGCTTACCGATATTGCCGAACTTGTAAAGGTTTCCATAGATACGGCAAGGAGAGATATAAAGGAATTACACGATGAGAAAAAACTTAAAAAGGTTCACGGGGGTGCAATCTCTTTAGGTTTTTACAATCATAATGTACAGGATAAAAATGTGTATTCCATCGAAAAGAAATTGCAAATAGCCAGGAAGGCCGCGGGATTATTGAAAAGCGGGCAGGTAGTTTTGCTAAGCGGTGGAACAACCAATATGGAACTGGCCCGGGTTTTGCCGCCCGGACTTGCCATAACCTGTTTTACACCAAGTCTTGGGGTAGCTAATCAATTACTGGCAAAACAAAACGTGGAAGTGATTTTTATAGGCGGAAAATTATCCAAAGATTCACAGATTACCGTAGGAGGGACCGCAATAAATATGCTTTCGGAAATAAAAGTGGATGTCTGTTTCCTGGGGACCAATTCCATTGATTCGGGACAGGGGCTTACGGAATTTGACTGGGAGATCGTGCAGATGAAGAAGGCTATGATCAGGGCGTCCAAAAAAATTGTGGCCCCGGTGATTTCCGAGAAATTAAATACGGTGCAGCGGTATAAAATATGCAATATAGAAGAAGTGGATGTCCTTATAACCGAACTGGAGCCCGAAGACAGGACACTGGAAAGTTTCCGCGATAAAAATATAGTAGTGCTTTGATCCCCGGATTTTAGTACATGACAAAAACCGGTTTTGCACAATTTGATCGGAAAATCAGTTTAACCCCTCCCGATAATTATCGGGACTAAAGGGAGCCTGATTTTCCTCGTCCCGATATTCATCGGGATGCTCCCTTTAGGGTTGGGGTAACAATCCCGATCCCGATAATTATCGGGACTTTCGGGAGAGGAATTATCAAAATTCAATTTTCATGTCCGTCACAGGTAAATAAAGGCCTCTTGTTTCTTATTTAATGATTAGTACTGATGCATTAAATATTTATAACAAGTCAACTTCGTGTTCTTTGTGGTTGATATTTAACCACAGAGAACACGAAGTATGCACAAAGTTCACAAAAGGCAAATTCAAATCAAAATGTAATGCATTAGTACTATTTAATGGTCAACAATACGCTTTAATAGCTCAATACTTATGTCCAAATACACAAAAATTACGGAAAAGCCCTCTCCTTATACGGAGTTGGAACAGATGGAAACAGCTTCTATCCTGGAGAATATAAATAAAGAAGATGAGAAAGTGGCGAAATCCGTTCGCGCGGTCATTCCGCAGGTTACAAAATTAGTTGATGAACTGGCCCTGAGGTTTATGGATGGCGGACGTTTGTTTTATATTGGCGCCGGGACCAGTGGCAGGTTAGGGGTCTTGGATGCTTCCGAAATTCCGCCTACTTACGGTATACCACATGACAGGGTGATAGGAATTATTGCCGGAGGGGATAAAGCTATCCGAAAGGCGGTGGAATATGCCGAAGATGATATGGCACAGGCATGGAAAGACCTTAAAGAGTATGATATAAACGAAAAGGACACCGTAGTGGGCATTGCCGCTTCGGGGACAACACCTTATGTATTGGGGGGTATCAGAGACGCCAGGGCAAACGGCATTTTAACCGCCGGTGTAACGAATAATCCCGGTTCTCCTTTGTCCGCCGCTGCGGATATCCCGATCGAAGTGAATGTTGGTCCTGAATTCGTGACCGGAAGTACGCGAATGAAAAGCGGGACCTCCCAGAAACTGGTGTTAAATATGATCAGTACGGCTTTAATGATAAGGATCGGCAGGGTAAAGGGCAATAAGATGGTGAATATGCAGCTCAATAACGTAAAGCTGGTAGATCGTGGCGTGCGCTTTTTAGCGGAGGAACTGAAACTGGAGTACAAACAGGCCGAAGCATTGCTGAAAAAGTACGGTTCCGTAAAAAAAGCCATGGATGCCTACGGAAATAAGAAGGGGTGATTTTTGTGAAACGCTGCGAAACCTCTGTGAGTCTCTGTGAGATAGCTATTATACAAACCTGCCTGTCGATAGGCCTACCTAATTATAATACTTACTATTCCACACCATCCCGTTAAAGTTCTTGCCGAGGGCAAAAGCGTAAAACAAGGTAATACCGCAAATGGATTTCAGGACAAAGAAATACAGCATCCAGAAATGAGAAGCATCCGGGTGCGGGGTAAACAACTTTAAGGGGATCATGGCGGTTACTGCCAGGCTTATAACGGCAATAAGCAAAAAGAGGTTGAGCAGGTTTTTAAACGGAAGCATGAACCACTTTCGCAGCGGGTGGAGATCATTGCCCCATTGGTGTACCAGGTAAAAATAGTCATTACCGAGAGGGGCAAAGAGCAGGGGGTCGTCCGCATTCTCCAGGCGGAACAAACCTGCAGGAGCGACGATCTTAAAACTGCGGAATTCGGTCTGATGCTGTTTTTCCAATCGTTTGATCTCTGATAAAGCTTCCCGGGGAAACTCACCCTTAAAATATTTCGTATCCAGGAAACGGAGCCTGTAATCCGTACAGATCTTTTTGATGTGCGAAATATGATATATCCGTTCCGTATCCAATTGCGAAATTTGCCAGTGGTTGATCCCCGGAGTACCTTCATTTAAAATTCCGGCAATACGGATTTCCCTCCGGTCGTCTTCTTCCAGGATCCTCGCTACTTGTTGCAGCATATCGGGAACCCCGGGCGACCTGTCACGGCATCTCTTTAATTTATCCTCTATGTTGACCCTGGGTAACAGCATTTTTTTGAAGAAATGAATGTTACTTCAAAAATAAGGAAAATGATAAGAACCGTCAAATTGCCGGGTTATTAATGCAGGGCAAACGCATTATGTGTAGCGCATTTGGTGGTGGGAGAAAGGGAGAATGGGAGAAAGGGAGAAAGGGAGAATGGGAGAACTTGATAATGAGGTAAAGGAGTTTGGGAAGGGATGGAGTTAGATGAATGGAAATTGCAGGGATGATCGGGAGACTAGGTGGCTTCGGTACACCCATCGCTGCGCTTGGGCACTCAGCCGCCTACGCTCTGATGCAAACCTGCAACTGCAACCTGTAATTGCAACCCGTAACTGAAACCTGTAACCTGTAATTTGAAACCTGCAACCTGTAAGCCTGCAACTTGTAACCCTAAACTATTTAAAAATTTGCGCAACTAAATAATTGCACATATATTTGCAATCAAATAGTTTCATAATGAAGACAAGACGAGATATTTTTCAAGCAATAGCCGACCCGACAAGGCGGGCGATTATTGCGCTTATCGCTTTACAGGCAATGACACCAAACGCCATTGCTAAACACTTTGACACCACCCGGCAAGCGGTGTCAAAGCACTTACAAATTTTAACGGAGTGCGAATTGGTAACACAAAAACAACAAGGTAGAGAAATCTACTACCAACTTGAAGTAGATAAAATGAAAGAAATTGACAAATGGCTAAACCAATTCAGGAAGATCTGGGAAACCCGCTTCAATCAACTTGACGAAGTATTATCAACGATTAAAAACAAGAAAAAATGAACAGCAACTTAAAATTTGATTTTACGGTCAACAAAGAAAACAACACCGTAAACGTAAAACGTGAATTTAACGCAGGCCTTGAATTGGTTTGGGAAGCATGGACAAACCCTGAAATTCTTGACCAATGGTGGGCACCGAAGCCATATAAAACCAAAACCAGGTCCATGGATTTTCGGGAGGGTGGAATGTGGCTTTATGCAATGATCAGTCCGAAAGACGAAATACATTGGTGTAGGGCAGATTACAAAAAAATTGAACATCAAAAAAGTTATTCATACACGGACAATTTTTGTGATGAGAACGGAAATGTGAGTGAAAAATTTCCTAATTCATTCTGGACAAATGTTTTTAGCGAAAACGGGGAAATAACAAGTTTAAACATTACCATTCAATACGAAAGTCTGGAAGCGCTTGAAAGAGTAATTGAAGTCGGATTTAAAGAGGGCTTTACCATGGCTATGCAAAATCTTGACCTATACATTGAAACAAAATTCAAACTTCGCAGACAAAACAAAACAAGTAACAAAGCAAGAGTTTGCACTTATTTGAATTTTGACGGAAAAACAGAAGAAGCATTTTTGTTTTACAAGAGCGTTTTCAAAACAGCGTTTTTGGGAAAAGGTATTGAACGTTTTGGAGACATTCCCGCAAGTGCAGGGCACCCGCCTGTTGCCGAAGAAATTAAGGAGATGGTAATACACGTTGAGTTGCCGATCACAGGAAACCACGTTTTAATGGGAACTGATGCACCAAAAGAAATGGGCTTTACATTGACCAAAGGAAACAATATGCACATCTGCATCGAACCGGAAACAAGAGAAGAAGCAGACAGATTGTTTAATGAACTTTCGGCAGGTGGTAATGTTACAATGCCAATGGCAGATATGTTTTTCGGCGCCTACTTCGGAGAGTTTTCCGATAAATACGGAATTAACTGGATGATAAACTTTCAAAATAAAGAATAAAACAAACAACTCAAGACGAGTTCAAAAAGCAATCAAAAAAATTAAACGTGTTCCGTATTAAAAAAGGTGGCCTGTTCAGGACCACCTTTTACATATATAACGGTAAAAATACCTCTCTTCAATCGAAATTATTTTCGGAGTGTATGCCGGAATTAAGCCAGGTCAAAACGGTCCAGGTTCATCACCTTGTCCCAGGCGGCTATAAAGTCTTTGACAAACTTGTCTTTGGCATCGGAGCAACCGTAAACTTCGGCTACGGCCCTTAATTCGGAATTGGAACCGAAAATAAGATCGGCCCGTGTTCCTGTCCATTTCAGTTCTCCTGTTTTACGGTCCCTGCCTTCGAATACTTCCGTATTGTCCGGTGAAACGGGTTTCCATTCCGTACTCATGTCCAGCAGGTTTGTAAAGAAATCATTGGTGAGCGTTTCCGGCTTGTTCGTGAAAACACCGTACTGGGAATGATCGTAATTGGTATTGAGCACCCGCAATCCGCCGATAAGAACGGTTAGTTCCGGGGCAGTAAGCGTTAACAATTGTGCTTTGTCTATCAGCAATTCTTCCGTAGATACGGCAAATTTTGTCTTCCTGTAATTCCGGAAACCATCTGCTGCCGGTTCCAGGTATTCGAATGCTTCCACATCGGTTTGCTCTGCGGTGGCGTCCATACGGCCGGGAGTAAAAGGAACCGCTACCGCATGTCCGGCATCTTTAGCCGCTTTTTCCACACCTGTGCAACCTGCAAGTACAATGAGGTCGGCGAGAGAGACTTTTTTATTGCCGGATTGAGAGCTGTTGAAATCTTTCTGAATGTCTTCCAGTATATTCAGTATGATGGACAGTCGTGCCGGGTTGTTTACTTCCCAGTCCTTTTGCGGGGCAAGACGGATACGGGCTCCGTTGGCGCCTCCTCTTTTGTCAGAACCGCGGAACGTGGAAGCGGAAGCCCAGGCTGTAGATACCAGTTGGGATACGGACAGTCCGGCATCGAGTATTCTCGATTTCAGGGCAGCAATGTCCTGTTCGTCTATCAGTTCGTGGTCTACATCCGGAATGGGATCCTGCCATATCAGTTCTTCTTCGGGAACTTCGGGCCCCAGGTAACGTTCTTTTGGCCCCATATCACGGTGTGTGAGTTTGTACCACGCACGTGCAAAAGCATCTGCGAATTCATCCGGGTTTTGGTGGAAACGTCTTGAAATTTTTTCGTATTCCGGATCAAAACGCAGGGAGAGGTCCGTCGTCAACATGGTGGGACGGTGTTTTTTGTTCGGATCGAAAGCATCCGGTATAGTAGCTTCCGCATCTTTGGCAACCCATTGTTTGGCACCTGCGGGACTTCTCTCCAGCTCCCATTCGAATTTGAAAAGATTATCAAAGAAAAGATTGCTCCATTGCGTGGGAGTTTGAGTCCAGGTTACTTCCGGGCCGCCGGTAATGGCATGGGGTCCTACGCCGGTACCAAAACTGTTTTTCCATCCGAATCCTTGTTCTTCTATCGGTGCGGCTTCCGGTTCCGGACCTACATATTCGCCGGGATTGGCTGCACCGTGTGTTTTTCCGAAACTGTGTCCGCCCGCGATCAGCGCCACGGTTTCCTCGTCGTTCATGGCCATTCGTTTAAAGGTCTCGCGGATATCCGCAGCTGCCGATAGGGGATCACCGTTTCCGTTAGGTCCTTCCGGGTCTACATAAATAAGTCCCATTACTACCGCAGCCAGCGGATCTTCCAGGTCCCGTTTCCCGGAATAACGCTTGTCCTCCAGCCAGGTAGTCTCGGAGCCCCAATAAACATCCATTTCCGGTTCCCATACATCTTCGCGTCCCCCGGCAAAACCGAAAGTCTTGAATCCCATCGATTCGAGGGCTACATTACCGGTAAGTACGATCAGGTCGGCCCATGAGATCTTTTTACCGTATTTCTGTTTTATAGGCCAGAGTAACCTGCGTGCCTTGTCCAGACTGGCGTTGTCCGGCCAGCTGTTAAGAGGAGCGAAACGTTGCTGTCCCCCGCCGGCACCGCCACGGCCATCTCCTATACGATAGGTGCCTGCACTGTGCCAGGCCATACGGATAAACAAACCTCCGTAATGACCGAAATCTGCCGGCCACCAATCCTGTGAATCGGTCATTAGCTGGTGCAGGTCGTTTTTTACCGCGGCCAGGTCCAGGCTTTTGAACGCTTCGGCATAATTAAAATCTTTATCCATGGGATCGGAAAGCGAAGAATTCTGACGAAGGATATTTACTTTTAATTGGTTAGGCCA
Source organism: Sinomicrobium endophyticum (assembly GCF_052983315.1). Taxonomy (NCBI): domain Bacteria; kingdom Pseudomonadati; phylum Bacteroidota; class Flavobacteriia; order Flavobacteriales; family Flavobacteriaceae; genus Sinomicrobium; species Sinomicrobium endophyticum. The sequence goes on along the minus strand of NZ_JBRKIS010000041.1, from coordinate 33,590 downwards.
CCAGTCCCGGTTACTGGTACCGCCACCTGCTGCTTGTTTTGGAGCACCTCCCATAAACGGGCACTTACTCATGTCGTTTGAGTTGTTTTCCATTTTTATTGTTTTTGTTGCATTATACGTAAGTTAATTTGCTTAAAATTACTAAAAAAACTGCCCTAACTCAATTCTGAGAATAAAATATTATAATAACAAAATCGATTTTAATTATAATACATGTAATTATTATCGTAAAAAACTATGCATCTCACGAGGAATAAGGAAACTATAAATTTTACCATGTGTACTGAAAGCGATATGGACGGGAAAATTATTTTAGTTCTGGCTTTGGAAAATCCGGAAACGGCCTGTATTTCAGATTTTGTTTGTGCTGAACGGGGTGGGAGGAAGGGGGCGGAGGAAGGAGAAGGATATAAAAAAGGCAAAACAAGTGAAGTAAGCACACTGTTTTGCCCTTTATATTATTATTCGGGAGTTATCCGGTTAGCGCAACTCTGCCTGTAATTGTTTTTCAAAGGCCTCACGGAATTTATCCATGATCTTGTCTACCTGTTTATCCGTAAGTGTCTTGTTTTTATCCTGGAAAACGAAGCTTACAGCATAGGATTTCTTGCCTTCCGGAAGTTTGTCCCCTTCGTAAACGTCGAACAGGTTGATATTTTTAAGCAGGCTGCTTTCGGTTTGTCTTGCCGTAGTGTAAATATCACTGAATTTCACCGAAGTGTCCAGCAGAAGGGCGAAATCTCTGCGTACTTCCGGGAATTTGGGGATATCGGTGTATTTCATACCGGAAGTTTGCAGGTGTTCCAGGATGTTGTCCCAGTAGAAATCCGCATAAAGCACTTCCTGTTTGATGTCGAATGCTTTCAGGATATCTGTCCGGACTACTCCTGTATCCACGAGTTTTATTTTATCCGTGTTAAAGGTGATCCCTTCGGAGAAGATATCATTCTTTACCGGGGTAAATTTCATTTCTTCGAAGCCGAGGCGTTCGAGTATGGCAGTTACTATACCTTTTGCATGGAAGAAACCGGTTTTATCGGTTGTCGTATTCCAGCTTTCTTCATTCTTGTTCCCGGTGAAGAACAGGGCGAGGTGTTTATTTTCAACGCGTTCTTCGCCAAACCGGTGATAGGATTTTCCGAACTCAAACAGTTTAAGGTCACCTCGCTTACGGTTTGCATTATAAGCAATTGCTTCCAGCCCGGAGAAGAGTAATGTCCTCCGCATAATAGACAAGTCATTACTCAGCGGGTTGAGCATCGTGACGTTGTTTTCTTCTTTTATTTTGTCGGACAGCGCATTATACCCGGGGGAGGTCAGGGAGTTGGCCATGATCTCAAAAAAGCCCCTGGCTACAAGCAGGTCTGCTATTTTATTCTGTATTTTGTAATCCTCGAACCTGGAAGAATTGGATACGGAAGCATTCAGTTTTTCTCCGAATTTTATATTGTTATACCCGTATACCCTTAATATCTCTTCTATGACATCGGCTTCCCGCTGTACGTCTACACGATAGGAGGGGATGGTAAGGCCCATACCGGCTTCTGTAATATTGTTTACTTTGATCTCTAGGGAACTGAGAATGGATTTTATCACTTCCTCGGGCAGGTTCTGGCCGATAAGACGATTGATCTTCTCATAGTGCAGGAATACCTGGAAGTCTTCGAATTTTTTAGGGTAAAGGTCTACCACATCACTGGTGATCTCTCCCCCGGCTACTTCCTGGATGAGCAGTGCAGCCCTGCGAAGGGCATATTCTACCGTATTGATATCAATACCTCTTTCGAAACGGAACGATGCGTCGGTGCTCAGTCCGTGTCTTTTTGCCGACTTACGGATAGAAACCGGGTTAAAGTAGGCGCTTTCCAGGAAGATACTCGTGGTATTCTCGTTAACCCCGGAATGGACCCCTCCGAAAACCCCGGCGATACACATCGGTTTTTCCGCATCGCAGATCATGAGGTCTTCCGGGCTGAGTTCTCTTTCCACATCATCCAGGGTAGTGAATTTCGTACCCGGTTCTGCGGTTTTAACGATGATCTTATTTCCTGCTATTTTTGCCGCATCAAAGGCATGGAGCGGTTGTCCCAGTTCGTGGAGTACGTAATTGGTGGCATCCACGATGTTGTTTTTAGGGGTGATGCCGATAGCTTTCAACCGGTTTTGAAGCCATTGCGGGGATGGCATAACCTTCAGGCCGGATATGGTAACTCCCGCGTATCGCGGCGTAAGTTTCTTATCCATTACCTCTACATCTATCCGCAACGTCCTGTTATCTACCCGGAAGCTACTGACCGAAGGCGTTATCATTTCCAGGTTAATATCCTGCTGTATCAGTCCCGCACGCAGGTCCCTCGCCACACCGAAGTGGCTCATGGCATCAGCCCGGTTTGGGGTAAGGCCTATTTCAAAAACAATATCGTCTTCGACCTTAAAGATCTCACTGCACAGTGTTCCGGGTACCAGGCTTTCATCCAGCACCATAATGCCATCGTGACTTTTCCCCAGGCCGAGTTCGTCTTCCGCACAGATCATCCCGTGGGATTCTTCTCCCCGGATCTTCCCTTTTTTGATCTTCCAGGGCTCTCCTTTGTCATCGTAGAGTATGGTCCCTATGGTAGCTACGGGTACTTTCTGTCCTTCCGCTACATTGGGAGCGCCACATACGATCTGTACCGCTTCGCCATTGCCCAAATCTACTTTGGTTACTTTAAGCCTGTCTGCATTGGGGTGTTTTTCGCAGGATAACACCTGGCCCACCACAACACCTTTCAGTCCGCCTTTTACCGATTGAAAAGGTGTAATACCTTCTATTTCCAGGCCTAGATCTGTGAGGAGTTCCGCAGTTTTCTCCGCTTCCCAGTCCAGTTTAATGAACTGCTTAAGCCAGTTGTAGGATATTTTCATCTATTTTGAAATTTGTAGCTTAGAGCATGTTTAAAAAGAATTCATCCCGATAAATATCGGGAGGCTAAAAAAATGCCCTTTTTGTTGCCAATGCGCCACCTGGCCCCTTCACTAAAAACAGCCACTGGCTGTTTTCTTAACGTTCGGTCCTGTCTTTTTCTCGCCCCATAGCTACGGCTATGCAGCTCAAAAAAGCCTTCATATGGAACAAAAATCATCATTTTTCGCTACAATCAATCCTTTTTAAACATGCTCTTACAGGTTAACCGGCAGAGGAATGAAGTCTTATCCCTATTTTCTTCTTCTACCGAAGCGCAAAGATAATAGTTATGAAATTCCTATAAAAGCGATCTTTGCTGAATAATGTTGGAGAGTTGATTAGTTGGGGAGTTCGGAGTTTTTTAGTTGGGAGTTTATTGGTTGCGGATGTCAATATGTTAAATCTGTAACCCCCGGTGGCTTCGATACACCCTTCGCTGCGCCCGGGCACTCAGCCACCTCCGTTTCTGCTTTGCAACCTGCAACCTGCAACCTGTAACCTGGAACCTGTAACCTGCAACCTCCCCCAAGCTAACCAATAGCCGGAAGTACGAACGACCATAGGAAAGTAGTGAAAAACGATACCAGTATCCCGATCCCCAGGATTTTGTTGGCCAGGGGAGGGTTGAGGTTGTGGTCGATAGCAATGATGGCCCCGGTGACCATCGGCGCCATAGAGGCTTCGAAAACGCTGACCTGGGTGGTAAGTCCTTTGAAGGAAAAGAGCAGGCATATGACGAAAAGGAACAGGGGGGCAAGAACGAGTTTATAGGATAGGGCAAAAGTGATAAGTCCCCGGTCGGTCTTCCAGTCTTTCAGTGGAAGTTGCATACCAACGGAAAAAAGGGCGAGTGGTACCAGGGTTACGGCCAGCGCATCCAGCACCGGGAGTATGGGATCGAAAGAGAGAAACCGCGGCAGTATAAAAGCGAGTATAAATGCTATAAAGGGAGGGAAGGAGAATATTTTCGTTATAGTGGCACGAGGGTGAAAACTACCGCCATTGGATGCTTTTATGGCGGTGAAAATGGCCAGGGTGGATATAATGATAAAAGTCACCTGGTCGTAAAATACAGCTATGGGAAGCCCTTTATCTCCGAAATAAGCCTGTGTAAGCGGAAACCCGATGAACGAAGAATTTCCGAGCCCGGCAGTCAGCAGCAAAACGGCTTTGGTTTCCTTGTCTAAAGGATGAACCCTGTCCAATACCCGGATACAAAGATATGCCCCCGTCCATACGACTACAGGCATAAATAAAGGGAGTAACAGTTCTTCCGTCCATTCCATTTGCGGCAGGTACTTCAGCGCCACGGCGGGCAGGGCGATATTGATCAGCCAGGCATTGACCGATTTAAAACTGTCCGGGGGCAGCGCTTTATAACGTTTTACCAGGATACCGGAGAGGATACATACGGCAATAAGAATAAAATTGGTCATGTGCCGGTTAGTTGTAATTATTCGAAGGGCAAAGATAGGAGGTATGATGAAATAGATCAGGGAATATCGGTAAATTCAGACGACAGTTTCTATATGTACGGATTATTTTTTTAAATTTGTACGTATAAGTAAAAGTGGGATGAGATGGATACTAAATTGACATTAAAGCTTAATCAGGAAGTTATTGAAAGGGCGAAAAAATACGCTGCGGATAAAAAACTCAGTCTTTCGCGGATTGTAGAATTTTATTTGCAATCTCTTACCTCCGAAAATAAAAATGATGATATTGAAATTTCTCCTTTTGTAAAAAGTATTTCCACGGGCACGAGCATTCCGGAAAACCTGGATTATAAAAAGGAATATTCGGATTATCTGCTAAAAAAATATAAATGAAACCGACATGATTAAAACACAAACATGCTGATTGTTTTAATCGTCAAACCAGTGGAGGTTACATCCTCAATGTTTCGGGACAGGTAGTGACCGTTAAAAAAGCAATAAAAAAACACATGAAAAAGAGGATTTTTATCGATACGAATGTAATGCTCGATTTTCTTGGGGAGAGGCAACCGTTTTACGAAAATGCTGCCAGGTTGGCAACACTTGCTGATAAAGGAAAATTAAAAATAGTGGTTTCTCCGATTTCATTTGCTACGGTAAATTATTTTCTTGCCAAGTTTGAAACACCGGAAATTGCCAAAGAGAAACTTAGAAAGTTTAAAATTATCAGCGATATCTGCAGGTTAGATGAACACACCATAGAAAAAGGACTGAACTCTTCTTTTAAAGATTTTGAAGATGCTCTTCAATACTTTTGTGCTATTGATGCTGATTGCGAAATTATTATTACAAGAAACGGAAAAGACTTTAAAGAATCTTTAATTCCGGTAATGACAGCAGGAGAATATTTGAGCAGTATTCGGAAAAAATAATCGGCAGAAAAAGAAAAGAAGCCTTATAAAGACCGATTCCCGCTTATTACGCGAGTTATCTTTTGTAGTTTTTTGTACTTACTTTATATAACCGCTAAAATCTGTGCTTCGGCTATGAGGGACTTGAAACCTGCAACCTGGAACCTGCAACCTGCAAACCTGCAACCTGCAACCTGCAACCTGCAACCAAAAATTTACAGCTCTACTTATTCTTTTTTAGTAAAAAAGGGCAGCTTTGTGTATTTTAGCCACCAATCCAAAGCAATTCCTTTTCCATGAGTTCACCTTTATCGGTCTATCAAAATAATATCAGTCAATATAAAGAAACCTTAAACAAGGTAAAAAAGCAGTTACTGGTCTCCAGTATGTTCCGGCTGGCGGTGTTTTTGCTTTTTGTATTCCTTATGTACAGTTTCTTTGGCAATACCAGGCTTATGATGGGGTGTATCCTTGGTGGAATTGCCATTTTTCTCTTCCTGGTATCCCGGCATACCAACCTGCAACAGAGAAAACGAAAATTGCAGGAACTGATAGCGCTTAATGAAACCGAGATAGAAGTATTGCATCGCCGTTTCGATCACCTGCCGGACGGAAAGGAATTTACAGATGCCACACATGCGTTCAGCCAGGACATCGATCTTTTTGGTAACCGTTCGTTTTTTCAATACCTGAACCGTACGGCACTGGCATCGGGTAAGCAAAAACTGGCAGCGTTCCTGACATCTAATAATACACAGGGAATCCCTCAAAAACAGGAAGTTGTCCGGGAACTGGCGGGCAAGATAAAATTTCGCCAGGAATTTACCGCTATTGCGCGGATTATAAAAACAGAGACGTCCGCCAGGGTTATTACGGACTGGCTGAAAAATTACCGGACCTTTGTTCCTTCGTTAATGCGATGGTTGCCAATGGTTTTTTCGATGATTTCCGCCGGCCTTATAGCCTCGTATTTCCTGGATTTTGTTTCCGGATATCCCATTTTTATATTTTTTCTCCTCGGGTTGGCGATCACCACCACCAGACTGAAAAAGATCAATGAACTTTCTGTGCATGTCACGGAAGTACAGGATACTTTTCATCAGTATCATCAGTTGCTTGCAGCTATTGAAAAAGAGGAATTTTCATCGGAGCTGCTTCGGGAACGGCAGGAGCAGATTAAAGAATTGTCCAGGGAAGCTTCGGCTGTTTTAAGACAGTTTGCAAAGGCTATAGATGCCCTGGACCAGCGGAACAACTTTATTTTTGGGGCTTTAGGCAACGGTTTTATGTTGTGGGACCTGAACCAGTGTTATAAGCTGGAAAAATGGATAACGACTTACGGGGATAAAGTGGAGGACTGGTTTGAAGTTATTCATTTTACGGATGCCTTTAATTCCCTTGGGAATTTTGCTTTTAATCATCCGGATTACGTTTTCCCCGAAATTAATTCCGGAGAAAATATCCTGAAGGCCACCAGTGCCGTACACCCCCTCATTGATCCTGCCGAAGCGGTAAAGAACGATTACATTATCAGAAAAGAAGAATTCTTTATTATTACCGGGGCGAATATGGCGGGGAAAAGCACCTTTTTGCGAACGGTTTCCCTGCAGATCGTCATGGCCAATACCGGGCTTCCGGTCTGTGCTGAAACCTGTGAATACACGCCCGTAAAACTTATCACCAGTATGCGTACGGTAGATTCCCTGGCGGACGAAGCCTCGTATTTCTACGCGGAACTCAGCAGGTTGAAATTTATCGTGGATGCCGTTAAGAAAGAGGACTATTTTATTGTGCTGGACGAAATATTAAAAGGAACCAACAGCACAGATAAGGCCATTGGTTCCCGGAAGTTTGTCGAAAAACTGGTGGCTTCTCACGCAACGGGCATTATAGCTACACACGATTTAAGTCTGTGTGAAGTAGCCGATAACATTCCCCAGGTGAAAAACCATTATTTTGACGCTGAAATTGTCCGGGATGAACTGTATTTCGACTATAAGTTCAAAGAGGGGATCTGCCGGAATATGAACGCTTCCTTCCTGCTCCGTAAAATGGAGATTGTGGATGATTAAGTTCTATTATTTTTTGGCTGAAGCCTTTTAGGATATTTAAAAATCAGGTTTCAGTTCATGTTTTTCAGTTACATACCGCCACTCATCTGGCTCAACTGCGAATAGCTGATTTCTTTAAATCCTTCGGGAATACTGTAATTAAAGTCCGATGCGTTTACGCCACCTTCTTTGATCTCCGTAGCCTCAAAGGTAAGGTCGGCATCCGGGGTCTGCATGGTATATGCCAGTGGCAACCCGTTTATGCCTTTCATGTTGATGTTCCCCAGGCCGTCTATAGATACGGGTTTTATGGTTTCCGTGTAATACACTTCCAGTTCCATACCTTCTTTTGTTGTGGCTATCGCTTTTTTACAGGAATAACCCAGAATTTCTTTGGTTTCATCCGTAGGTACTACTTTTTCCACCTCAAAGTCCTTGTTTTTTTTGATCAGGTCGTCGTAATCGTCCGGGGTAACCTTGGCGGCCATTTTCTGCCCGAAGAATTCCATAAGTACCAGGCCGGTCCGGCTTTCCGAATTGATAAGGCTTTCCACGTTCATGTTCATTCCCATAGCGTTCATGACCATTGCGGTTTTTGCTTCCTTGCCGGAGATATGAAATACCAGGTCGGCTTCCATGGTGATTTCCCCGGCTTGCGGGTCCTGTGCCTTGGTGGTCATTTTATAGGTAATAACCCCGTTGTCAAATGTCTTTTGAGCACATACTGTGGTCAGTCCTAAGACAAATGTCGCAATAAAGAATAAGTGTTTCAGTCTGTTGTTCATGTCGAATGGTTATAAAGAGCTTGTTTAAATTTTTTTGATTAAAGCAAAAAATTTTAGTACATGACAAAATTTGATTTTTTATACTTTATCGGAAAATCCGTTTTACCCCTCCCGATAATTATCGGGACTAAAGGGAGCCTGATTTTCCTCAATTTTTCCCTTTAGGCGGTGCATTGAGCCCAATCGAAATGGTCGGGGTGAAAATCCCGAAAGCTTTCGGGAGAGGAAAATCTTCCGGGATTGAATTCCGTCATGCACTAATGCAAAAAAGCTTAAATGAGTTCAGAATGTAAATATACAATACGGATTTACATAATCCGGATTCAGGGAAAGAATATTCCTGATTTTCTGACGTCGTTTCTTTCAGGGAAAAGGAAAAGAAGTCTGTAGCAGTTATTTACTTTCTATACATATTAGCCACGGATACACGGATAATTTTAAGGTAACTATTCATATATCCGTGGCAAGACAGACTTTCAGTCCGATGTATTTCCCGGCTTCGGTCGAAATACCGGTTCTGACTGGTTTTCGGACAGCTTCCGGTATCGTTATTTTTTGTGCTTGTCAAACCAGGACAATACGGCGGCAACTTTGCCTACCAGGTTACTCGGCCTGGATGTAATGCCGTGTGAGGCCCCGGGTATACGGACCATGGCGGCATCTACCTTACGGAGTTTAAGGGCAGTATAGAACTGTTCGGATTCGGGTATAGGTGTGCGGAAATCCGATTCTCCTGTGAGTAACATGGTTGGAGTGGTTACATTGCCAACATAGGTCAGGGGAGATCGTTTGAGGTACGGTTCCGGGTTATCCCAAGGAAATTCCCCGAACCAGTATTTGGCAAAGTATGCGGGATTATCGGCGTACAGGACAAAGCTGTACCAGTTGATCACCGGTTTGGCCACCACGGCCGCAGCAAAACGATCGGTGTGCCCTACGATCCATGCCGTAAGCACCCCGCCGCCACTTCCGCCGGTGACAAACAGGTTATCCGTATCTATATATCCTTTTTTGATCACTTCGTCCACACCGCTCATCAGGTCGTCATAGTCGTGGTTCGGGTAATCGTGGTGTATGAGGTTACCGAATTCCTCGCCGTAGCCGGTACTTCCCCTCGGGTTGGTATATAACACCACATAACCCTGTGCGGCATACATTTGTATCTCGGCAGAAAAAACGGAACCGTAGCTGGTAAAAGGCCCGCCGTGGATTTCGAGGATCAGGGGGTATTTTTTGTTCGGATCAAAATCCGGCGGGGTAACGACCCATCCCTGTATGTCCTTACCGTCAAAAGAAGATTTATACCATACTTCTTCTACATCCCCCAGTTTTTTGTAATCGAAAATATCTTTATTCACCTCCGTCAGTCGTGACGATTTTTTTCCGTTGAAAACGGCCAGGTCGGCCGGGTGTTGTGTTCCGCCAAGCGTATACGCGATGGTCCCGTTGGAGGAAACAGAAAAATCAGCTGCATTGTACGGGCGTCCCAATGTGAGTCCGCCTGCGCCTTCGACCAGGGTTTTTATCTTTCCGTTCAGATCTATGCTGCCTATTTTGGTATCGCCTTTTTCATCGTACTGGAAATAGAGGGACTTACCGTCCTTAGCCCAGTAAATATTTCGCACATCCCGGTCAAAATCCCCGGAAATGAGTTTTGGTGAAGAACCGTCTCCATTCATGGTGTATAACCGGGTCATCTGGTAGCCCATATAACGTTCGTCATTCCCAAGGTAAGCGATGGTTTTTCCGTCGGGAGAGATCACAGGATTCCTGTCCGGGCCTTTCCTTGTGGTCAGGGTATCTATGGTTCCGGCATTTATGGAAATACGATAAATTTCGCTGTTATTGGGTTCGTATTCCCGGTCGTTGTGCAGGTTAGCGGCAAAGAGCAGGTGCTTACCGTCTTTGTCCCAAACGGGAGATCCGTAATTCAGGTCCCCGGAAGTCAGTTGCCGCGGTGTTCCGCCGGTGACAGGTAATGTGAAAATATGGGAATATCCTTCTTTCAGGTACCCGGAGCCGTCCGCGCGATATTTCAGGTCATCGATATATTTGGGCGGGTCATTCCATTTGGCACCTTCCGGTTTTTCGGGGAGTTTAATGGCCGTTTGCTTTTTACGGGAAGGGATGAACATGTTAAAGGCCAGGTAGCTGCCATCCCGGGAAAAACTAACGCTTCCGGGAGTGGTTACACCGTTGGTCAACTTTATTTCCTCCCCGTTATCCGGCCGATGCAGGTACAATTGCGTTTTACCATCCTTGTTGGATTTATAAACCACCATTTGGCTGTTGTGCGACCATACCGGTTGTGTGTCGTTATGATTGCCGGTCGTTAACGGCCTGTTATTGCTTCCGTCCGCATTCATTATCCAGAGATTTGACAGGTTTTTGTCTGTCATAATATCAGAGAAGTGCCGTACGTAAACGATTTTCTTCCCGTCCGGGGATATTGCGGGACTGGAAATATATTCGAGGTTAAAAACATCAATGAGCTCCAGTTTGTCAGATACCTGGGCGAAGATAGCATGGCATCCTAAAAGCAGGGGTAGCAGGAATTTTATTTTCATAGTATGGACAGTTAATGAATTTGAAGTTAGTTTTACCAAAATACGAATTTTACACGTGATATGGGTACGTAAAAGGAGAAGTAACAGGAAAATTGGAAAAATCACTTTTTATCTCCCGGTAAAATGCATATTATGCTGTGATATATTCCGCATTTCCGGGGATATTTAATTTTTTTACCCTGTGTAAAACCCTTAAATTGTCCGTATCTTTAAGCTAATAATAGCTCTTTTTGATATGGAATATATAGATTACTATAAAGAACTCGGGCTGGGCAAGAATGCTACCCGGGAGGATATAAAAAAGGCCTATCGCAAACTGGCGCGGAAATATCACCCGGACCTCAACCCGAATGATAAGGAGGCACAACAAAAATTTCAGCGCATTAATGAAGCTAATGAAGTTCTGGGAGACCCCGAGAAACGTAAAAAATACGACCAGTACGGTAAAGACTGGGAACATGCGGAGGCTTTTGAAGAGGCTAAGCGGAGACAACAACAATCGGGCTACGCCGGTAGTTCCGGACCCGGTGCAGGGCAGAGGCAGTATACTTACACCGGCGGAGACGGCGAAGACTTTTCCGATTTTTTCGAATCCATGTTCGGAGGGACAGCCGGAAGGGGAAGCCGCAGGACGGCCGGTTTCCGCGGACAGGACTTCAATGCGGAACTACACCTGGATCTCCGCGAAGTATACAGTACACATAAACGTACACTGACGGTAAACGGTAAAAACATACGACTTACCATACCTGCCGGGGTAGAGAACGGGCAAACCATTAAAATTGCCGGGCACGGGGGAGAGGGTATTAACGGCGGACCGAAAGGAGACCTTTACATCACTTTTGTAATCACTAACAATACGGGGTTCCGAAGAGAAGGGAACGATCTCTATTCGGAAACGGACCTGGATCTTTATACCGCAATGCTGGGGGGCGAGATAACCGTACCTACTTTTGACGGTAAAGTGAAACTGAAAGTAAAACCGGAGACCGAAAACGGAACGAAGATAAAGCTAAAAGGAAAAGGTTTCCCGGTTTATAAAAAGGAAGGAAACTTTGGCGACCTGTACCTTACCTATAGCATCAGGATCCCGAAACAGCTTACGGCGGAAGAGAAAAAATTATTTGGGAACTTCAAAAACAGAGATCATGAGCCAGGAAGAATTAATATCCATCACCACTTTTTGTACGTCTCATAAAATAGAGGTAACCTTTATTCGTCAACTGGCGGCTTATGATCTTGTGGAGATCGTAAACCGGGACAAAGAAGAGTTTTTGTACAGCAGCCATCTGCCAGATGTGGAAAAACTGATGCGGTTACATTACGACCTGCAAATCAATTTAGAAGGATTAAATGCCATACATCACCTGTTACAGCGTATAGATGAACTGCAAAATGAATTAATACGGCTCAGGAACAGGAATTTTTAATGCGGGAAATCCGTAGTAAAGCTTTAATGTCATTATACGATTATTTCCCTGGCGTTTGTTTGCAACGGGCATCCATTGTCCTCCGATCCCTTTCCACAATAAACAAGGTAAAGGATTAACTTATGTAATTCCAGATATTTTTATGTTTGCTCAGCTGCCCGTACGTATATCGTATGATCTTATTTTCTTCCGCGGCCAGGGAGGGATCACGTTTTAGCAGTTGCAGTGCATAATAGCGTGCGGCTTTGAGTATCTGGTTGTCTTTTACGATATCGGCTATTTTGAGATGCAGCACCCCGCTTTGCTGGGTTCCCATAATATCTCCGGGTCCGCGGAGTTTAAGGTCGACCTCCGCTATTTCAAAACCGTCGTTGGTCCGGGTCATGGTTTCCAGGCGGGTTTTGGAGTCGTTAGAGAGTTTGTGGCTGGTCATCAGGATACAATAACTCTGCTCCGCTCCGCGGCCCACCCTTCCGCGAAGCTGGTGTAGTTGTGACAGCCCGAAACGCTCCGCACTTTCAATGATCATTACGGAAGCATTCGGTACATTCACACCTACCTCGATCACCGTAGTGGCCACCATGATCTGCGTTTCCCCCCGTACAAAACGGTCCATTTCATAATCCTTATCGGCAGGTTTCATCTGTCCGTGTACTATGGATATCTGGTATTCCGGTTTGGGAAATTCCCGTTCTATACTGGCATAACCGTCCATCAGGTCTTTATAGTCCATTTTTTCGGATTCCTGGATCAGCGGATACACTACATAGACCTGCCGGCCTTTGGCGATCTCTTCTTTGAGGAAACGAAATACTTTCAACCGGTTACTGTCAAAACGATGGACGGTCTTCACCGGTTTTCGTCCCGGCGGGAGTTCGTCGATCACCGAAATGTCCAGGTCGCCGTAAAGGCTCATGGCCAATGTGCGGGGAATGGGCGTGGCGGTCATTACCAGGATATGTGGCGGAATGGTGTTTTTATGCCATAACTTGGCCCGCTGGGCCACACCAAAACGGTGTTGCTCATCAATAACGGCCAGTCCCAGGTTGTGGAATTTCACTTTGTCTTCCAGCAGGGCATGTGTGCCCACAAGAATATGTAATTCTCCGCTGCGGAGTTGCTCGTGTATTTCCGTTCGGGCTGAAGTTTTTGTTGAACCCGTTAGGATTTTTATGTTTATTCCCAGGTCCTTAACCAATTCTTGAATGCCGTTGAAGTGTTGTGTTGCGAGTATCTCCGTCGGAGCCATGATACAGGCCTGGAAACCGTTGTCCAGGGCAAGCAGCATGGCCATAAGGGCAACAATGGTCTTTCCGGAACCTACATCACCCTGAAGCAATCGGTTCATCTGTGCCCCGGTGCCCAGGTCGTGCCGGATCTCCCGGATAACCCTTTTCTGCGCCCCGGTGAGGGAGAAAGGCAGGTGATCGTCATAAAAGCTGTGAAAATGCTCACCTACGAGGTCAAAAACATAACCCTTGATTTTTTGTTTCCGTATCAGGTTTTTTATCAGGAGTTGCAGTTGAATGTAAAACAGTTCTTCAAACTTTAACCGGTACTGTGCTTTGGCCAGGAGTTCCTGGCTTTTCGGGAAGTGAATGTTAAAGAGGGCCGCCTGTTTGGATACGAGGTTTAATTCTCCCAGAAGGGAAGGGGATAAGGTTTCCGCGAACCTGCCGCCCGTTTCTGTAAATAACTGTTGCATCAGCTTGTTGATGACCCGGTTGGTAATCCCTTTATTCGCCAGTTTTTCGGTTGACGGATAGACGGGTTGCATGGCGGTGCGAAGGCTGCTTTCGTGTTCCGTAAGCAGTTCCATCTCCGGGTGGGGCATGGAAAAGAGATGCCCTATGCGGTTGCAACGGCCGAAAATCACATAAGGTACATTGATACGAACACTTTCGCGTATCCATTTGTGTCCCCGGAACCATACCAGTTCCATTTCTCCCGTGTCGTCCACAAACGTAGCCACCAGTCGTTTTCCACGTTTTTGTTCTACCGTTTTCAGGTGAACAATCTTACCGATAACCTGCACTTCCGATGTGTTTTCCTGTAGTTCGCGTATCTTGTAATACCGGGTGCGGTCTATATAGCGGTTAGGGAACAGGTTAATGAGGTCCTGGTAGGTATGAATACCCAGTTCGCCACGGAGCAGGTCGGCACGGTTGGGCCCTACACCTTTCAGGTAATCGATAGGAGTTTGCAACAGGTTAGGATTCATAAGGACGAAGATAATTAATTAACCTTAAATGTATATACCGGGACGAGACGGATCAGGTATAAAAGTTGTGGCGTTTTTTTAGTTGGTAGTTCCTGATTATAGTGAATAAAAAAAATATTACACGGAGATGCGCAAAGAAAACACATAGATGCACGGAGCAATTGTACTTTGTGGCCGCTCTGTGAAGCTTTGTATTGCTAAAGACTGCCCTTCGGTTCCGCTGAGGGACCTGTAATCCCGGTGGCTGAGTAT
>NZ_JBRKIS010000041.1:0-18972 GCF_052983315.1 Sinomicrobium endophyticum | reverse complement strand
ATACTCAGCCACCTCGCTTTGTGCTCAACAAAACTTGGAACTTGTAACCTGTAACCTGCAATTTCCTCCTGAAATATTTTCCGATTGACGCCGAATATGTAATTTAGGGCACCGCTTATGAAATTCCGCATATGAAGAAATTACTGTTGTGTCTCATATTGTTCCTCAATAGTTTGTGCATTCCCGCACAGCAGATCGAAAACATCGATTTTATCCGTGCTGAGGGGGATATTATTATAGATCCGTACAAGGAAGAAGTTACGGGGGAGGTCACCTATTTTTTCAATGTATTGCACCCGGTGGATTCTTTCTACATCGACGCCCGGAAAATGACGTTCGACAAGGTAAAACTCAATGGAAAAGAAGTGAAGTTTCACAACGATGATTCCAGGTTGTGGATACTTTCCGTACAGGATACCTCACGGCAGAACCGATTGAGTTTCTCCTACAAGGCTGTTCCGGAAAAGGCCATGTATTTTACCGGGTGGGATACCGAAGGGACCATAAAGCAGGTATGGACACAAGGCCAGGGGAGATATACAAGCAACTGGTTCCCGTCGTTTGACGATGTCAATGAAAAAGTGGAATTTGATTTGTTCGTTACATTCGATAAGGAGTATAAAGTATTGATTAACGGTATGTTGAATAGTTTTAAAGAAACAGATAGTTTAATAACCTGGAAATACGATATGCAGCACCCGATGAGCAGTTATTTACTGGCGGTGGCCATAGGAAAGTATGATATGATACGGGATGTTTCCCGGGGCGGTGTACCCATGGAAATGTATTATTACCCGGAAGATAAAAATAAGGCGGAGCCTACCTACCGGGATACCAAAAAAATATTTGACTTTCTGGAAGAGGAAATAGGCGTGGCCTATCCGTGGCAAACTTATAAACAGGTACCCGTACGTGATTTTTTGCATGCCGGTATGGAGAACACCACGCTCACGCTGTTTGCCGATACGTTTGTCGTAGATTCCATTGCGTATAACGACCGGAATTATCTCAATGTGAATGCCCACGAACTGGCTCACCAATGGTTCGGGGATATGGTGACGGCCCGGAGCAATGAGCACCACTGGCTACAGGAAGGTTTTGCTACTTACTACGCTCTACTGGCGGAACGGGAGGTTTTCGGGGAAGATTATTACTATTGGAAACTGTACAAATCGGCCGAAACCCTTGCGGAACAATCGGAAAACGGGAAAGGGGAAGCTGTACTCAATGCCGGGGCAAGCAGTCTTACTTTTTACGAAAAAGGAGCTTTTGTGTTGCATCGATTGCGGGAAACAGTTGGAGACGGGGCATTTCGCCGGGGAGTACGGCAATACCTGGAAAAGCATAAATATGGCAACGTCGTTACTTCTGACTTTATGGACGAAGTAGAGGAAATATCCGGAAAAGACCTTTCTGCTTATATAGACCGGTGGCTCCGGGATAGCGTATTCCCCGGGGAAGAAGCCATGACCTCGTTGCTGAAAAACGCTTTTATCCGGACGTACATCGACCTGAAAGACGGAAAAGTCGATAGGGAAAAACAGGAAGAGTTGCTGGCTTCCGATATCTATTATCCCGTAAAAGAAGAGATTATTTTTCAAAGGAACCGGGATTCGGTAGAGGTGGACCGGAACAGAGAGTTATTCCGCACGGGAGATCTGCATGTACGGCAGGCCCTGGCGCTGAGCCTGGACTCCATTCCGGTATCGCTGAAAACGGAATACGAATCTCTTTTGTCGGACCCGAGTTACGTTACGGTAGAAAACGCCCTGGTAAAATTGTGGATGAATTTTCATGAAGATGCCTCCGTTTACCTGGATAAAACAGCTAATACGGAAGGTTTTTCGGGGAAGAACATCCGTATTTTATGGCTGGCGCTTGCTTTATCTCTTCCTTCCTATCCCGCCGGAACCGAAACAGATGTCATTCGTCAGAAAATGGCGTGGAAAGCGGAGTTAGCCGGGTATACCTCGCCCCGCTATTCTTATGAAACAAGGCAAAATGCCTTTGCTATCCTGCGCCAGTTAGGGCTGCTGGGGGAAGAAGAAGTGTTGGAAAACCTGGTAAAAGCCTGCGTACACCGTACCTGGAGTTTCGCTCAAAGTGCAAGAGAGTTACTGAAGGGCCTTATGGAAAATGAAATTTATGTACAGGAGGTCCGGAAATTAATTCCTAAATTGGGAGGGAAAGAAAAGAAGTTTCTGGAAGGAATGATGCCGGAACAATGATGTTTGAAAAAAGAAGTTTTTAACGAATCGATAACCAATAGTTTTTAGAGTATATGACAAAAAATGTTTTTACCAGGTTTCCCGGAAAATCAGTTTACCCCCTCCCGATAATTATCGGGACTTTCGGGAGAGGAATTACCGAAATTCAATTTTTGTCATGTACTAAACCAATAATTATACATAATAACCCCAGGATGCAGATCCGCTTGTAACAACCAGTTCATGTTTAAAATCAAAACGACAACCCCGGTCCCATGAGAGCATTAGTCATATCCGGCGGGGGAAGTAAAGGCGCTTTTGCAGGAGGCGTGGCGCAGTTTCTTATCGAAGGCCTGCAGAAAGATTACCAGTTATATCTCGGGACTTCAACGGGAAGTCTTTTGGTGTCGCACCTGGCCCTTCGGGAAGTAGAAAAAATAAAGGAGGTATATACCTCGGTAAACCAGGATAAGATCTTCAGTAACTGTCCTTTTACTGTCAAAGAAAAATACGGGACGCAGCAGATAGCCATAAATCACTTTCGCGTACTTCGCAATTTTATGAGAGGGAGTAAAACTTTCGGGGAAAGTTATAACCTACGGGACCTTATAAGGGAGACCCTTACCCGCGAAGAGTTTGATAAATTGCGGGAACAACGAAGGGACATCGTGGTTACCGTCTCTAATCTTTCCCTTAACCAGGTAGAGTACAAATCGATTAACGATGCGGACTACGATGAATTTTGCGAATGGATCTGGATATCGTGCAATTATACCCCCTTTATGAGCCTGATACGGAAAAACGGGTGTGAATATGCCGATGGAGGACTGGCAACAATGGTACCTATTGAAGAAGCAATCAGGAGGGGAGCCAAAGAAATAGATGCCATTATCCTGCATACCGAAGTCACTTATATAAACCGGATGCCCTCACGCAATGCTTTTGATCTGCTGACCACTATGTTCAGTTTTATGCTGGACAGGATAGAGCACCAGAATATCAGAATAGGAAAATTTGTAGCTTCGCACCAGGGAGCGATAATTAACTTTTATTACACCCCAACCGTTTTAACGACAAATTCTCTTATCTTTAACAAAGAGAAAATGACAAAATGGTGGCAAAACGGTTATGACTATGCCAGGATGAAAAACCGGGAAACTTCGGAGATCTGATCCGGGAAAGAGATGGTAAAGAAACATAAACCGGAATGTTTTACGTTAATTAAAGGTGCCCTTATTATAAAATCACTTGTGATGTCGGGTAAAAATATCGAACAAAAAACAGTAAAAAGAGTATGAAAGCTTTGGTAATATCCGGAGGTGGAAGCAAGGGGGCTTTTGCCGGAGGTGTAGCCCAATACCTTATGGAGCACCGGAAAAAGCAATATGATATATTTGTGGGAACTTCTACCGGAAGTTTGTTGATTCCCCATCTTGCCGATAACAACATTCCCAAGATATACGATATTTACACTTCCGTCAACCAGCGGAAGATATTCAGTAACAATCCCTTTGTTGTACGTAAAAAAGGGGACCGTGAGTATGTGTCCATCAATTACTTTAACGTAATGTGGCAGCTTATAAAGGGGAAACGAACCTTCGGAGAAAGTAAAAATCTGAGACGTAATATTAAAAAGGATTTTACCGAAGAGGAATTTCACAGAGTAAAGGAACGGGGAAAAGAAGTTATTGTAACCGTGTCTAATCTTTCTAAAAACAGGGTAGAATACAAGTCGATCCACGATTTTAATTATGCCGACTTTTGTGACTGGATATGGATATCCTGTAATTATGTACCTTTTATGTCTCTGGCCAAAAAAGACGGTTTTGAATATGCCGACGGCGGACTGGGATGCGTTGTTCCCATCAGGGAAGCGATAAAGAGAGGGGCTACAGAAGTAGATGCCATTATCCTGGAAGCGGAGAATATGGAGTACAACAAAGTGCTGGGGAAAAATCCGTTTTCACTTATGGTAAACCTCTTCGGTTTTCTGCTGGACCAGGTAGAGTTTCACGATATTGTGGAAGGAAAACTATCAGCCATCAACAAAAACGTAAAACTGAATCTCTACTACACCCCGACCAGGCTGACCGAAAATTCTTTGGTATTCAACAAAAAACTCATGGCTTCCTGGTGGGACCAGGGACTTGTTTATGCCAAAGAAAAACAGGAAAAACTGGAAGAACAAATGGATGGGAACAAAAAAGAACCGGTAAACGGAGCCATCGAATCCCTGGAAAAAATATCTTCGACAACCACGGGAAAAACCGGGAAATAGCAGTATTTGTTATAGATTTCAGATAGCAGACGTTAGATTTTAGACGGGTCATTATTCATGTAAAGATATGGATAAACCGGCCCCAGATCTTCTTATATCTGAACTCTAAAATCTAAACCTCTCACATCTAAAAAAATCTACATCGCATCAAGTTGTTTAACCCATGTAACCCGGCGTTTGTGTTTTTCGTGGTATTCGTAGTGTTTCCACAGTAGTTGCACAGCAATGTTTTCTTCCAGTTCCGGGTTCGATTCAACGAATCGCAGACCTCGTTTGCGGAATATTTTATTCGTTTCATTGAAAATAATGGCTGTAACCCCCTTATTCTGATATTTCGGGTCCACACCAATGAGATATAGTGTAGCCGAATCGCTCTTTTTTTGCGCCCGCAGGATGTGAAGAAAACCAAAGGGGAACAGTTTGCCTTTTGCCTTTTGTAAAGCCCTGGAAAAAGAAGGCATGGTAATGGAAAAAGCTACCATCTTATTGTTTTCATCCACAATAAATTTGACAAAATCGGGATGTATGAATTTCAGGTATTTCTGTTTGTACTGTTCTATCTGGGGTTTTTGTATGGGAATAAACGATTGCAGGTCTTTGAAAGAACGGTTCATAAGGTCAAACATATCATCTGCATATTCTACCAGTTCCGAAGAAGATTTGAACTGCAGTAACCGGAGGTTATATCTCTTGAGAATAATATCCGAAAATTTACCTATTTTTTCCGGTACTATATCCGGTATTCCGATGAGATATTCCACCCATGCCGCACCTTCGTCGAATCCCAGTTCCTTGAAGTGTTCCGGGTAGTAGGTATAGTTATATATGGTAGACATATTGCTGAGCTTGTGAAAACCTTTTACCAGCATCCCTGCTTTATCCATATGCGAAAAACCCATAGGTCCTTCCAGGTATTCCAGTCCTTTTTCCCTGCCTTTTTCCGCTACTTTATCGAGTAACGCCCTGGTGACTTCCAGGTCATCTACAACATCAAACCATCCGAAACGGATCTTTTTCTTTTGCTGTTCGTCTACTTCTATATGGTTGATGATCGCTGCAATACGTCCCGCTATTTTCCCGTCTTTGTATGCCAGGAACAACCACACATCGGCATTTTCCAGGGCCGGGTTTTTACTTTTGTCAAAAGTTGCTATTTCCTCTTTAATAATAGGGGGGACCCAATAGGGAGAGTCCTTGTAAAGTTTAAAGGGAAATTTTACAAAGGCCTTCAGTTCTCCGGGTTGTTTTACTTCTTTTACATTAATCATAAGTCTAGTCTATATCAAAAGGATTTTCTTTCTTCTTACCTTTTTTCTTTTTACTTTTTCGTTTCTGCTTTTTTATCTTTTCGTATTTTATTTTCTTTCCGGCTTTGTGGTCCAGAAGCTCCGGGTTTTCTTCATCATTGTCATTGTCTTCTTCTTCCAGGGGTACAGGAACATATTCGTCCTTATGATAGTCCAGACGATACGAAACTCCCAGGCCCGCAAACAATCGGGAAGGGGTGTTCTTGATGTTTATCCCTGCCGAAGCATCTACCTGTAAGTGGCTGTTTAAGAGTCTTGCGGCCCCGAAGCGGAAAACGCCGTCTCCATAGGTGTCGCTTTTGTAGCCCTGGTGTTCCACGAAAACGGAATACCGCGGATCGGGAAGGGAGTGTGTTAAGGTTAAGATGTAACTAAACATGGTATCGTCTCCTCCGAGGCGGTCAAATATGAAGTTGGTGGTGAATACCCAGCTTCCGGCAAAGTGGCTTTGGGTAATGAGCATGGCTTTCATGGTCAGGGACGATTCGCCCGGGTAAAACGGATTGTCGCCAAAAAGCAGGTTGGTGCCTATGTAGGCAGAAACAGCCGGAATGAGGTCCGACAAGTGAAATGCCGTGTGGTCATCCCGCCAGCTGTAGAGGTTGGGCTCTCTTAATTTGGGCTCAAATATCAGGTATTTGGCACCGATGGTATTCTGGTAAAAGTTGCTTTGTCTTGTGGTATACGGGGTGGCGGATGTGTTGTAGGTAATATTGTCCCACATATAAATTCCCTGCCAGGTTATTTCCAGTCTTTCTTCGAGCACGCCGACCCTCAGGGCAAAATCCGTTCCGTATTGTTCGTTTTCCGTGCGAAGGCCGTCGTGTTTTCGTCTTTCGTAAAAAAAGCCCATTTCTCCCTGGTAGACATTTGTACCGGGGGCATAGGCGCTGACGGACCTTCCCGGGCGGTTGGAGTTGATAATGTCCGTGTACTGGGCATACAACGGATTTCCTGTAGCCAATACCAGAATAAATAGTTTAAGATATAGGTTTTTCATAGTTGAAATACAGTTGTTTATGATCGGATATGTCCCGGTTCCGGGATAAAAAATAATTTTCTGCAGAACAGGAGACCGGGTTTCGGAAAAAAACTGTATCCGCATACCGGAACTCAAAAATTATAACGGATGACCTGTCCCGATATTTGCTCAAATATATAGATTTTATTATTTTTTTATGAAATTGCGACCTGTTTTAAAATAAGAGAATCGTATTTTTGACGTTAGAATAAATATTGTTTTTGAATGCAGTTACTTAGAACCATAGCATTTATTATAGTTTTTTATTATCTCTTCCGGTTCCTGGCGAGGATGTTCGGTCCTATGTTATTCCGTTACGCTTCTAAAAAAGCACAGGAAAAATACCAGGGACAGCACCACCAGAACCGCTCACATGGCGCAGGGAAGAGGGAAATGCCGAAGGAAGGAGAGGTGGTAATAGAAGACACACCGGAAAGTATCAGAAAACAAAGAACTTCAAAATCCGGTAAAAAAGTAGGAGAGTATATCGATTTTGAGGAAATTGACTAACTGAAACCAAACCGTCTTTCATGCAGATAAAAAAAATCTTGCCTCATTTTATCATTGTCCTGGTATTTATTGCAATTTCTATAGGATATTTTTTACCCGCACTACAGGGGAAAAAGATATTTCAGAGCGATATCGTACAATTTAACGGTATGGCTAAAGAACAACGGGACTTTATACAAAAAACAGGAGAAGAACCTTACTGGACAAACAGTGCTTTCGGAGGAATGCCTACCTATCAGCTGGGAGCTAATTATCCGCATGATTACATCAAAAAATTAGACCGGGTCATTCGCTTTCTGCCGAGACCTGCAGATTACCTTTTCCTGTATTTCATAGGATTTTATATCCTGCTGCTGGTAATGAAGGTCGATTATAAACTGGCTTTTCTGGGAGCGCTGGCTTTCGGTTTATCTACGTATCTTATCATTATTATCGGCGTGGGGCATAATGCGAAAGCGCATGCCATAGGCTATTTCCCCGTGGTGCTCGCAGGAATATTGCTGGCGTTCCGGCAGAAATATATTGCCGGGTTCCTGCTGACCGCTTTTGGAATGGCACTGGAAATAAGCGCCAATCATATTCAGATGACCTATTACCTCATGCTGCTGGTCCTGGCACTGGGTGTGGTATATGCTGTGGAAGCCGTTAAGAAAAAGGAAATACCGCAATTTCTAAAGACTTGTGGAATCCTTGCAGCGGCCGTATTTCTGGGGGTGCTGACCAATGCCACAAATTTGCTGGCTACACAGGAATACGCGCAATGGAGCACCAGGGGTAAAAGCGAACTGACGGTAAATCCGGACGGGTCACCGAAAAAGAATAGCGGCGGACTGGACAAAGAGTATATTACACAGTACAGCTATGGCATTACGGAAACGTTAGACCTTTTTGTGCCCAGGCTTTTCGGAGGGTCTAACCAGGAGAAACTGGGAGAAGATTCCGAAACCTATAATTTTTTACTGCAACAAGGGGTGCTCAGGGTACAGGCCCTGGACTTTGCGGAAAACCTCCCTACGTACTGGGGAAAGCAACCGGGGGTTGCCGGTCCGGCATATGTAGGGGCGGTAATCCTGTTTCTTTTTGTTCTGGCATTGTTCCTGGTTAAGGGAAAGACCAGGAGGTGGCTCCTGGCAGGTATATTGATATCGCTTCTGCTTTCCTGGGGAAAAAATTTCAGCGTGCTGACCAACCTGATGATCGATTATTTCCCGATGTACAACAAGTTCCGCGCAGTGTCTTCCATACAGGTAATACTGGAGCTATGTGTGCCCATCCTCGCCATTCTCGGCCTTGCCCGTTTTCTGGATAGTTCACGGCCTGCGGAAGAAAAGATACGTGCCCTGAAGTGGACGGCTATAATAACCTTTGGCCTGGTAGCCCTGCTGTTCTTAGGCCGTGGGTTTTTCGATTTCAACGGGGCCGGCGATGCTACATTACGCCAGTATTATGGCAGTGAAATAGTAGATAAAATAAAGGCAGACCGAAAGGGCATGTATACGTCCGACCTGTTGCGGACGCTCATTTTTGTAGCGCTTTCCGCCGGAGTTTTATGGTTTTACCTGAAAGGGAAATTTAATTATATGTACGTTGTCGGTGGTTTTACGGCATTGGTCCTCTTTGACCTGAGTGGTATTGCCAGACGATATGTGGATAAAGACGATTTCGTACAGGCCAAAGTAATGGATATTCCGTTCCAGGCGACTCCTGTAGACCTGGAAATACTTAAAGATACTTCCTTGTACCGGGTTTATGAACCCTCGGTAGGCCTGAATGGGGCGAGGACTTCATACTTTCACCATTCCGTAGGCGGATATCATGCAGCCAAACCGGGAAGGCTGATGGAATTGTTTCAATACCAGGTAGCCAAAAATAATATGGCCGTACTGAATATGCTCAATGTGAAGTACGTTATACAGCAAAACGAGGAAGGAAAACTGTACCCGGCACGGAACCCCGGAGCGGCAGGAAATGCCTGGTTTGTAAAAAGACTGATCCCGGTAAGCAATGCAGATGAAGAAATGAACGCCCTGGACAGTCTCCGCATCGGGGAAGAAGCTGTTTTTAACCGGACTGCTTTCGGAGATGTGATTTCCGGAGAGGAAAGCTCTTTTGAAGTGAGTCCGTCAGCATCGGTGCAATTAACGGAATACCGGCCTAATTATCTCAAATACGCATCGGATAATCCGAACGACGGACTTGCTGTTTTCTCCGAAATGTATTATCCGCACGGGTGGAAAGCCACCATAGATGGTAAAGAGGCTCCTTTTTTCTGTGCCGATTATGCGCTTCGTGCCATGAAAGTACCTGCCGGAAAACACACTATAGAATTCCGTTTTGAGCCTGATGTTGTGAAAAAAGGAAGCGCTATAGCCCTGGCCGGAAATATTCTCCTCGGATTGCTGCTGCTGGGAGGTATATTTTATGGCGTAAAGAAGAAGGAGAAGAGTGATGAAAATACGGGTAATGGACAGCGGATATAAAAAAGACGCTTTATCATTTTACCGACAACCCCGTTATAGCATAGGTTTATCTCATTTCTCAACTCTTAGCTCTCACATCTGAAATCTAAACTCTAAACATAAAGGACCCTGAAGAAGAAAGTACTTATCATAACGTATTACTGGCCTCCCGCGGGAGGTCCGGGGGTGCAGCGGTGGCTTAAGTTTGTCAAGTACCTGGGAGAGTTTGATGTGGACCCCGTGGTCTATGTTCCCGAAAATCCACACTATCCCATAGTGGACAAAAGCTTTGAAAAAGAAGTGCCGGGGAATATCACCGTTCTTAAACGCCCGATATTCGAACCGTACGCGATGGCTTCGGTATTTTCCGGGAAAAAGACAAAGGATATAAGTTCGGGACTTATTACGGAAAAAAAGCAGTCGCCGGTAGAAAAAATACTTTTGTGGGTGAGGGGCAATCTCTTTATCCCCGATGCGCGTAAATACTGGGTGAAACCATCCGTTCGTTACCTTTCCGTATATATAAAGCGGGAAAATATAGACACCGTAATAACCACCGGTCCGCCCCATAGCGTACACCTTATAGGTATGGGACTGAAAAAGAAAACGGGAGCGAGATGGATAGCGGATTTTCGCGATCCGTGGACCAGTATCAGCTATCACGAAAAACTGAAGCTGTCCGAATCTTCCCGGCGAAAGCACGAGAGACTGGAGCGACAAGTATTGAATAAGGCAGATCACCTGCTGGTTACCAGCTTTACGACTGCGGATGAATTTAAGGAAAAAACCAAAACCCCGATAGAGGTAATAACCAATGGCTATGACCTTACGTTTACGGAAAAGGTGGAACCGGACAAAACATTTACCATAGCTCATATAGGTTCCCTGCTTACGGAAAGAAATCCGCTGATATTATGGGAAGCCCTGGCAGAACTCGCGGCAGAACACAAGGATTTTGCGGATAACCTGGTACTTAAGTTTGCAGGGACTGTCAGCAATGAGGTATTAAGCGCCCTGGAGGAACACGGATTAACCAAATATCTTATCCTCCCGGGATATGTATCCCATGAAGAAGCATTAAGATTACAAAGGTCTGCGCGGGTACTACTGCTTATAGAGATGGATAAAGAAGAAACCAGGGGTATTATTCCCGGGAAACTCTTTGAGTATATAATAGCTAAAAGACCTATAGTAGCCATAGGGCCGGAAGGTTGGGACGTAGCGCGGATCATAACGGAAACCGGGGCAGGAACCACCTTTGCGTATACGGAAAAGGAAGCGGTAAAAGAGAAACTTTTCCAAAGTTACGAAAGGTTTTTGTGGAACAAGCTGAAGGTTTCGCCTTCCGGAGTGCAGAAATACAGCAGAAAAGCCCTGGCGAATAAACTGGCTAACCTTATCCTGGAAAACGACATTCAAGAAGAAAATGAAGAAGGGGAGACCGTAAATTCCTGACTTTTGCGGAACTTTGCTTAAATTTCGGTGGCCTTGGAGTCCGGAAATGCCGGATTGGAACCATGAAGCCAATAAAAGCATTCACAGCCAGTTGTTTATGGGAATAGTATTCCGGCAGACGTTTAAAAATACGGTCAATACATACCTCGGGTTTGGCTTGGGGGCAGTAAACACACTGTTCCTGTACACTAATTTCCTTACCGAAGAATACTACGGCCTGGTCGGGTACCTGCTATCTACAGCCAATATACTGATGCCGCTTTTTGCTTTTGGCGTTCACAACACACTGGTAAAGTTTTTTTCATCCTATAAAGAGGAAGAAGAGAGACGGAAGTTTGTTTTTATGATGTTTATTCTTCCGCTTTCCGTTATTATACCGGCAGGATTACTGGGGGTGTTGGGCTACCGCCATATTGCCGCATTCCTTTCGCAGAAAAACCCGGTTGTGGAAGACTATACCTGGGCCATTTACGGCGTGGCTTTTGCCATGGCCTATTTTGAAGTGTTCTTTGCCTGGGGCAAGGTGCATATGCGCTCTACCTTCGGCAATTTTATGAAAGAGGTCTTTCCCCGTGCCGTGGTTATGATATTGCTTTGTATGGTCTATTCGGGCCGGATTGAGGTCGAGGACTTTGTTTTCTGGCTCACCGGAATGTACTTCCTGCGTACCATAGTGATGGTGGTACATACCTGGAAAGTGAACCCGCCCCGTTTTTCCTTTGCTCTTCCCGTCAATGCCGCTTCGGTATGGAAATACTCCGGGCTGATCGTGGTGGCAGGGTCTATTGCCGTTGTTCTGCTGGATATAGATACCTTTATGATAGGGCAGTATAAGCTTATAAACAATGTGGCTTTTTACAATGTAGCGGTTTTTATTGCGATGGTCATCGTGGTTCCGTCAAGGGCCATGCACCAGATAACCTATCCCATTACCGCAAAACTGATGAACGAACATCGCCGGGAAGAATTGCAGAACCTGTATCAAAGGAGTTCCCTGAGCCTTTATGTGGTGGGGGGATTGTTGTTTTTGTGGATAACATTAAATATAAACGAGCTGTACAGGATTATCCCGGGAAATTACAGCGAAGGGATCATCGTGGTGTTTTTTATTGCACTGGCCAAGCTTTCCGAAAACCTGATGGGAAACAACAATTCTATTCTGTTCAATTCGGATTACTACAGGATCATACTCTTTTTCGGCGTATTTCTGGCGGTTCTTACCGTTCTGCTGAACATGATCTTTATTCCGCTGTGGGGAATTAACGGAGCGGCTTTTGCCACGCTTCTGGCGGTGATGGTATATAACGGTACAAAAATAGGGTTTGTGTATGCGAAAATGAGATTGCATCCTTTTTCTGCAAAGACCTTAAAGACTACCCTGGTTATTCTTCTTCTGATACTGGTATTCGGTTTTTGGGATTTCGGTTTTTATCCGCTGATCAATATCGGGTTAAAATCTATTCTGATCGGAGCAGTGTACCTTTTTCTTGTATATAAACTGGAATTATCCGAAGATATAGTGAAGGTGATCAAAGATATCTTAAATAAAAAAGCCCGCAGGTAACTAGCCTGCGGGCCCGATCTTTAAACCTAAAAACTAACTAAACTTTATTTTTATCCCCGGCTTCTTCCGGAAGAAGCACGCCTGGTAGTATTTCCTTTACTTCTTACCTGCTTAACAGACGAAGATCTCACTTGTCTTTGCGGGGTAGCTTTTCTAACCTGTCGGGTATTTCGCGTTTGTACTCTGGGTGCGGTACTCTGTTTCCTTTGTACATTCCGCGAATTGTTATTAACCCTTTGAGGTGCATTTCTCCTGACATCGGGCCTGTTTTGTACCTTGGCCTTGTTCTGTACGGAGTTTCGGCTGTAAGAGTTTCTCTGTGTTGCAGAGGAATTCCTGTTTCTGACGGCTTCATTTTGCTTTCTACCGGTATTGGTCCGCGGTTTAACAGTTTTGTTACGACGATAATCCGAATTTTTTACTGCGTCCGAATTCCTTGTCGTGTTTCTGCCGGACATAGAGGCCCTTGCGGGACTGTCCTTTCGGTTATAAGACGATCTTCGTGTATTGTTACCGTTGTTGTCCCTCTGGGCTATTTCTCTTCGGTACGAAGAATAATCGTTGCGTTTTACCCTTCGGTCGTTGGCGTATACAGATCGCCTTCTGTTGTTATCCTTATAATGATATGTCTTCCCTACGGTAGCATACGCCCTTCGGTGATTGTTCCTGTAAGGTCTGTAATAGCTGTATCGCATCGGGTGATAATATCTTCGGTAAGGCCTGTTGTATACTACGCAATAACGGGGTAAAGGCCTGGCAAAATAACGGTGATACGGTCTGTAAACATAACCGCGGTTATATACATTAATGTACCCTGTGAAGTTATTGAATGCTCCGTAATTATCGTAGTACACGTGAAGTCCGCCGACCCGGGTTACCCTGTTGGCATTATAGTAGACGTTTATAGAACCTATCCTGGAAACCCTGCCGTAATAATCATAAAAAATAGGAGTGTTCATTACCTGGATAACAGCTCCGTAATCGTCGTACTGCACATAAGCATCGTAGTTATAACCGGAGTTAAAACTGATATTTACATTACCTACGTTAACGTTGGCACTGACCTGAGGATTATTATCCATATAAAAGTCAAATTCACCGTTCGGGAAAACGGAAAAAGTAATCCCGTCCTCTACAAAGATGAAAGAATCGTTATATTGGGAACTGCTCAATGTCCCGGTAGCTGCCGTAGCGGCCATACCCGTAGTGAGACTGAACAATGTTGCCGTAAATAGTATCAAGAACCTTTTCATAATATCCGATTTTTAATGTTACACAATTTAGGTCGGCTTTATGAAGAGAGTATCAATGAGCGTGCCAAAGATGGTCCTGAGAAAAAAAGAAGGAATTTTTTAATCTGAAAAACTGGCACTAAGTCTGTTGTGTTTTATTGTTTTTCCGTGCAGAAAAGCGGGGAGAGCCCAGTCCGGATTTTACGGGAATATATTAAACGATACTACCGTCTACCATAACCAGTTTACGGTCTGCCATATCAGCCAGTTCTTCGTTATGGGTAACAATAACAAAAGTTTGCTGAAATTCGTCCCGAAGTTGAAAAAAGAGGCGGTGCAGGTTTTCTGCGGATTCGGAGTCGAGGTTTCCGCTGGGTTCATCGGCAAAGATGATATCCGGGTTGTTGATCAGGGCCCGGGCCACGGCCACACGTTGTTGTTCACCACCGGATAGTTCTTTCGGTTTGTGGTCGTAACGGTGCGATAAATTAAGGAAGTCCAGTAATTCCCTGGCACGCTCTTCGGATTCTTTTTTTTGCCTTCCGGCTATATAGGCGGGAATACAGACGTTTTCCACCGCGGTAAACTCAGGGAGTAACTGGTGGAACTGGAAAATAAAACCGATGTGCTTATTCCGGAAACGTGCCAGTTTTCGCGCGTTCAGCTGTTCCACGTTCACATCGTTGATCAACAGGCGGCTGTTACCGTTTTTAGTCATTCGCTCCAGGGTGCCCAGTATTTGCAACAGGGTGGTTTTTCCCGCACCGGAAGCCCCGACAATAGAAACCACTTCTCCCTTGTTTATGTGAAGGTTCACTCCTTTCAGAACTTCCAGGTCTCCGAAGTTTTTATGGATATTTTCCGCTTTGATCATAAATGGTATTTTTCCGTAATATGCCGTTTTATAACAGACATGTGGTTTCTGCAAAGTCCAAAAATAACTTTTATATGGGAGTTGTAAGGAAATTTGCAAATGAATTTTTATTCTTACCTTTAGTTTTATTAAGTGGATAACGGATATGGAAAACAAAAAATTGTCAGAAGCAATATTTGCCGGAGGTTGTTTCTGGTGTACGGAAGCTGTGTTTAAGCGCCTGAAAGGTGTGGAAAATGTGGAATCCGGCTATACCGGAGGAGATATAAAGAACCCCACATACAAGGAAGTATGTATCGGCAGAACGGGACATGCGGAAGGGGTACGGATCACTTATGATGCGAATACCATAGGCTATAACGAACTTTTAGAAGTGTTTTTTGCCACACACGACCCCACAACATGGAATCGTCAGGGTAATGATGTGGGGACACAGTATCGTTCGGCGGTTTTTTATAAGGATGAAAAACAAAGAGAAGAGGCCGAAGAGTATATAAAGTTACTGGAAAAAGAAGGGGTTTACGATAGCCCTGTAGTAACCGAAGTTACGGAAGCCGGACCTTTTTACCTGGCAGAAGCGGACCACCAGGATTATTACGACCGTAATAGTTCCAAACCTTATTGCCAGGTCATGATCACCCCGAAACTGCGAAAATTAAAACATCTTTATCAGGATAAACTGGAAACGGAATAAGCGGGAATGACGGACTTTACCGATATTACCTATCTGGAGAGAGGTAGTGAAGCACAGAAAAGGGCATATAAAATACTTACCGCACACAAAATACCGGAATTACTGGAACATTATACGCCATTGCTGGCAGGAACTATGCCTATAGATATAGCAGTGGAACAAAGTGATCTGGATATATTGTGTTTCTGGGAAGACAGGAAAGCCTTTACCGATTGTCTGGAAAAGCAGTTTGGCAGGTATCCGGAATTCCGGGTCCGGAATACCATCAAGGCAGGTAAAGATACGGTGATCGCCAATTTTACGGCAGATGGTTTTCCGGTGGAGATCTTCGGACAGAATACTCCTGTAACAAAACAAGAGGCTTACATACATATGATTGCAGAGGATGCTTTGCTCCGGGAGAAAGGTGAAGAATTCCGTGAGCATATCAGGAGACTGAAAAGTGAAGGGATTAAGACAGAACCGGCTTTCGGGATCCTCCTGGAAATGACAGGAGACCCCTACCGGGCATTACTGGATTATGGCAGGAAAATATTGAAAGCAAATAAAAAACATAAAACAACCGAAAATGGGCTATAAGAGATTTGAAGAATACAACCTGAAAGTAACCGATGGGATAAAGAACAGTTATAATACGATTATAGCTGAACTGGGAGAAGATTCGGGCAGGGAAGGCCTTCAGAAGACTCCGGAAAGAGCTGCGAAAGCAATGCAGTTCCTCACCCAGGGATATCATCAGAATGCAGCTAAAATATTAAAGAGCGCCATGTTTAAAGAGGGGTATAACGATATGGTAGTCGTAAAAGACATTGAGCTGTATTCGCTGTGTGAACACCATATGCTGCCCTTTTTCGGGAAAGCTCATGTGGCTTATATACCGGATGGGCATATCGTGGGATTGAGCAAAATTCCGCGTGTGGTAGACGTTTTTGCACGACGGCTGCAGGTACAGGAAAGGCTTACCCATGATATACTGGAATGTATTAACAATACCCTGAAACCCCAGGGAGTGGCGGTGGTCATAGAAGCTTCACATATGTGTATGATGATGCGGGGCATTCAAAAACAAAATTCCGTAACCATTACTTCCGGATTCCGTGGAATTTTCGAGACCGCAGAGACCCGGACGGAATTTCTCCGGCTTATAGGAAGTGACCTGTCCTGATGAAGGATAAGAATATACAGATGGAAAACGGGAACAGATATTCCCGAAAACTAAAATTAAACATGTGATGTATATGGTTAAAAGCAATCATGGAAAATATAAGAAACTTATCCTGGGCCTTGTTTTCGATGCTGTAGGGTATTTATCATATATGATTCCCGGTTTCGGGGAGTTTACGGATGTACTGTGGGCACCGGCTTCTGCATGGCTTATATCCAGAATGTACAAAGGGCAGACAGGTAAGGTGGCGGCTATTATATCGCTGATAGAAGAACTTTCCCCCGGACTGGATGTCGTGCCTACCTTTACGCTTACCTGGCTCTATGTGTATGTGTATAAAAAAGAGAAGGCGATAGATACGGAAGCCGATAAGGAAATAACCGCCAAAACAACAGAAGGGCAGGACTAAAGGCAGGGCAAACGCATCCTATAAGGGAAGACAGATGAGGGGGATGAAAGACGGGGAGACAAAGTGACAAGGAGATGAGGAGACGAGGGGTGTTGGTGATTTATAGTGATTGGTTGTTATTGATGAAGATTGCCCTTCGGCTGCGCTCAGGAACCTGATAAAGATAGAAGCTATTGGGTGCTAAGTTTGGGAGTCCCGATAAATCCTAACATCCGTAAGATACTTTATAAAACCAACCGCAAACCTTTATAAGCAAAGTGTTTGCGGTTTTCGGTATTTTCACCTAAATTGGTGTTGCTAGAAAAATACCACGATGAAAATACAAAAAAGTAAACCTATTTCTGCTTTTGGCGGATTAAATTTTGTTTTAGAGTATCTCTCGGCATCCGGTATAGGTAAATTATTGGATAATAACCTGCCAGAGCTTGCGCCCCAATCCAAATATTCCTGGAGCGATGTCTTGTATTCATTGCTAAGCATTTACTTATGTGGTGGCGACTGTATCGAGGATCTTCAAACCCATCTTAAACATCATTTCAAAGGCAATCCTTACCTGAATATGCCTAGTTCCGACACGATGCTACGGCGTATAGGTAATTTATCCGAACCCACTGCCCAATGTAAGACCAAAAGAGGTTCTGTACTTCACACATACAGCACCCACTCGGTCTTGGGGCAATTGAACATGGAGGTATTGAAACATTTGGGTGTTTTTAAACAAAAGGAACTCCTGGTGGATTATGACAATACCATCATTTTCAATAAAAAAAAGGATAGTAAAATGACCTATAAGCGTGCCCCGGGGTATCAACCCGGGGTCTGCACCATTAATGAGAACCAGGTCCTTTACATAGAAAACAGGAACGGGAACAGTGACGCAAAGTCCTTTCAGTGGGATACATTATCTCGCCTGTTCCATTTGTTGGAAGCTAATATAGACCGTAAAATTGACCACTTCAGGGCCGATGCTGCTTCCTATCAATATGATGTTGTGAAATTAGTGCAACAAAAGGTAAGGTACTTTTACATTGGCTGTAAAAACAGTTATGTGGAAAAATATTTCAAAAAAGTAGAAAGTTGGGACACCATATCGGATGCCAATAATAACGTTATGGAAATTGGACAGGTTTTAGTGACCCCATTCGAACAACAGGCCAAAAAGGCCGGGGAAAAACCTGTCCAATACAGACTGGTGGTCAAGCGGTCGTTCAAACCTACAAAACAAACCGATGCTTTTACCGGGGATGCTTATCAATACCGCGCCATACTCACCAATAACCTTGAACTCCATATCACCGAACTGGTTCGGCTCTACAATCACAGGGGGAACATGGAGCGTCAGTTTGATATCCTCAAGAACGATTTCGGGTGGGACGGGATGCCTTTCTCCGCCTTGGGCAAGAATACCGTTTTTTTATATTTAACAGCAATCTGCCGCAACCTTTACCATCATATCATGGAATGCTTTTCCTCCAAATACAAAACACTAAAGCCTTGCTATCGTGTTAAAAAATTCCTTTTTAGGTTTATCCTCCTGCCATCAAAATGGATAAAACGTTCCAGACAAGTATCCCTCAGGGTTTATGGAAATATGCCCTTAAAAACTTAGCTGGCAAAAACAAAAACGCTCCGTAAAATAATGACCTCCACAGAGAAAGTATAAAAACTTTAACAGGGGAAGTATGCCCCAACATTTAAAAAGATATCGGAAACCTACAAAAAAAGCAACGTTTAATCCTTAAAGCACCAAAATCAAAACGGGGGGTAATGATTTACTATAGACATGCGGATTTTAGG
>NZ_JBRKIS010000040.1:0-98799 GCF_052983315.1 Sinomicrobium endophyticum | reverse complement strand
AACCTCGTCTCCCGCTCTTTGAAAAAGCAAGTAATTTGCGTTGAAGTAAATGGTTTGCTTGAAAAGCGAGAGAGGTGAGAAGTTTATGCTGAGCGTAGTCGAAGCAAACCTCGTCTCCCGCTCTTTGAAAAAGCAAGTAATTTGCGTTGAAGTGAATGGTTTGCTTGAAAAGCGAGAGAGGTGAGAAGTTTATGCTGAGCGTAGTCGAAGCAAACCTCGTCTCCCGCTCTGTAACCGATTTTTACGATGTAAAACCGGTTTGACTGCCGACGTAGCTCAGGGGTAGAGCGTTTCCTTGGTAAGGAAGAGGCCACGGGTTCAAATCCCGTCGTTGGCTCACGGAGAACTTAAATTTGAACACTAATATATAACTAAGATTAAATTATTAAATCATGGCAAAGGAAACATTTGATCGTTCCAAACCCCACTTGAATATTGGTACTATTGGACACGTGGATCATGGTAAAACAACTTTAACCGCAGCTATAACTAAAGTTTTGGCGGATGCCGGTTTTTCTGAAGCAAGAAGCTTTGATCAGATTGATAATGCTCCGGAAGAAAAAGAAAGAGGTATTACAATTAATACATCACACGTAGAATATCAAACAGCTAACCGTCACTATGCGCACGTTGACTGTCCTGGTCACGCCGATTACGTGAAAAACATGGTTACCGGTGCTGCTCAGATGGACGGTGCTATCCTGGTTGTTGCTGCTACCGATGGTCCTATGCCGCAAACTCGTGAGCACATCCTTCTTGGACGTCAGGTAGGTGTTCCGAGAATCGTAGTTTTCCTGAACAAAGTTGACCTTGTTGATGATCCTGAGCTGCTCGAGCTTGTAGATATGGAAGTAAGAGACTTGTTGAGTTTCTATGAGTATGACGGCGATAATGGTCCTGTAATTCAAGGTTCTGCTCTCGGAGCTCTTAACGGAGAGAAACAATGGGTAGATACAGTTATGGAGTTGATGGAAGCTGTGGATAACTGGATTGAATTGCCGGAGAGGGATGTAGATAAGGATTTCCTTATGCCTGTAGAAGACGTATTTACGATCACTGGTCGTGGTACTGTTGCAACAGGACGTATTGAAACCGGTGTTGCTAAAACAGGAGATCCTGTAGAGATCATCGGTATGGGGGCTGAAAAATTGACTTCTACTATTACCGGGGTTGAGATGTTCCGTAAAATATTAGATAGAGGTGAGGCCGGAGATAACGTAGGTCTTCTTCTGAGAGGTATTGAAAAGACTCAGATCCGAAGAGGTATGGTAATCTGTAAGCCGGGATCTGTAAAGCCTCATGCTAAATTCAAAGCAGAGGTGTATATCCTTAAGAAAGAAGAAGGTGGTCGTCACACTCCTTTCCATAATAACTACCGTCCTCAGTTCTATGTACGTACAACTGACGTAACAGGTACTATTTCTCTTCCTGACGGAGTAGAAATGGTAATGCCCGGAGATAACCTTACTATTACTGTGGAGCTTCTCCAGCCTATCGCGCTTAACGTGGGTCTTCGATTTGCGATTCGTGAAGGTGGTAGAACAGTTGGAGCCGGACAGGTAACTGAAATATTAGACTAATCGCAGTCTTAAAATTATAAGTAAAAGCCGGAAGATGCCTTTTCTTTGTTAGGTTCTTCCGGCTTTACGAACGGGTGTAGTTCAAGGGTAGAATAGCGGTCTCCAAAACCGTTGATGGGAGTTCGAATCTCTCCACCCGTGCAAAGTAAAAAAAGATGGCAGTAGTAGGTTATATAAAAGAGTCCTTCGAAGAATTAAAAAACAACGTGACCTGGCCTACCTGGGCCGAAGGACAAAGGCTGATGGTCGTAGTAGCTGTTTTTTCTATATTGTTTTCTTTGGCTATATGGGGAATTGATGTAGGTTTTGGTGAGCTGATCAGTCTGTATTATAGTAAATTAAGTTAATATACGAGTAGATTGCAATGGCAGAAGCATTAGTGAAACGGTGGTATGTGGTAAGGGCGGTCAGTGGCCAGGAAAATAAAGTGAAGTCTTATATTGAAAATGAGGTGACTCGGCTTGGCTATTCTGACTATGTGGATGAGGTGCTCGTACCTACCGAAAAGGTAGTTCAGATACGCAACGGTAAAAAAGTGAATAAGGAAAGGGTTTACTTTCCTGGGTATGTAATGGTGAAAGCTAACCTCGGTGGGGAAGTTACACACATTATAAAGTCTATTACCGGTGTTATCGGCTTTCTTGGCGAGGTAAAAGGCGGAGATCCTGTGCCTTTGCGCAAATCCGAAGTAAACAGAATGCTTGGTAAGGTAGATGAATTGTCTGTTAAGACGGATAATGTGGTTATACCTTATAGTGTCGGAGAGACCGTAAAAGTTATAGACGGACCTTTCAACGGCTTTAACGGTACCGTAGAAAAAGTGAATGAAGAAAAGCGTAAGCTGGAGGTGATGGTGAAGATATTCGGTAGGAAGACACCTTTGGAGCTTAGTTATATGCAAGTAGAGAAAATTTAAATGTTACATATAGAAGTGTCTTTTGCTTCCTTAGAAAAAGACGCTTCCTTATATTAAATTCTGAACAATGGCAAAAGAAGTTAGTAAAGTAGTTAAACTACAAGTTAGGGGAGGTGCTGCGAATCCGTCGCCACCGGTTGGACCCGCTTTAGGTGCTGCCGGCGTTAACATCATGGAGTTCTGTAAGCAGTTTAATGCTCGTACGCAGGACAAACAGGGGAAAGTAGTACCCGTTGTTATCACGGTTTATAAAGATAAGTCATTTGACTTTATCATAAAGACACCGCCGGCGGCAGTTCAATTGAAGGAAGCGGCTAAGATTAAAAGTGGTTCCGGAGAGCCTAACCGTAAGAAAGTGGCCAGCATTACCTGGGATCAGGTAAGAGCGATCGCTGAAGACAAAATGCAGGATCTCAATGCGTTTACCGTAGAGTCTGCCATGAGTATGGTAGCCGGTACCGCGAGGTCTATGGGATTAACGGTTAGTGGTGAGAAGCCTTTTTAAATCTTAAAAGACAAGGGAAATGGCAAAATTGACGAAAAAGCAAAAAGAAGCTTTGTCTAAAATAGACAGAAATAAGCTGTATTCGGTAAATGAGGCTTCCGCTTTGGTTAAAGAAATAACCAATGTGAAATTTGATGCTTCTGTAGACATTGCTGTAAGGCTGGGTGTAGATCCGCGTAAAGCGAACCAGATGGTTCGTGGTGTGGTTACATTGCCGCACGGTACCGGTAAGGATGTGAAAGTTCTTGCTTTGGTAACGCCGGATAAAGAAGCTGAAGCAAAGGAAGCGGGTGCGGACTATGTAGGTCTTGACGAATATCTGCAAAAGATAAAAGACGGCTGGACGGATGTTGATGTTATTATTACTATGCCAAGTGTTATGGGGAAATTAGGACCGTTGGGACGTATTCTCGGACCCCGCGGACTGATGCCTAACCCTAAGACCGGTACGGTAACAATGGACGTGGCTAAAGCCGTTAGCGAAGTAAAAGCTGGTAAAATCGATTTTAAGGTTGATAAAACCGGAATCGTGCATGCCGCTATAGGGAAAGCTTCATTCACTCCGGATAAACTTGCCGGAAACGCGAATGAATTGATTCAAACTTTAATTAAACTAAAACCAACTGCAGCTAAAGGTACATACATCAAGAGTATTCACTTGTCCAGTACAATGAGTCCCGGTGTACCTGTAGACCCTAAGGCAGTTTAATTGGTAGTTAATAATTCTTTTAATCATGACGAGAGAAGAAAAAGCAACGGTAATCAGTGATTTAACTGCACAGTTGGCTGATAATGCAAATATTTACCTTGCAGATATATCTGGCTTGGATGCGACAGCTACCTCTAATTTGCGTAGGGCGTGTTTCAAAGCCAATGTGAAACTGGCGGTGGTAAAGAATACATTGCTTTCCAAAGCGATGGAAGCGTCTGATAAAGATTTTGGTGAATTACCTTCCATTCTGAAAGGTAATACATCTCTGATGTTCTCTGAAACAGGTAATGTTCCTGCAAAACTGATAAAGGACTTCCGTAAGAAATCGGATAAACCTCTGTTGAAAGGTGCCTTTATCGCAGAAGCGATCTATATCGGGGATGAGCAATTGGATGCCCTGGTTAACATCAAATCCAAAGAAGAAGTTATCGGGGATATCATCGGATTGTTGCAATCTCCTGCTAAGAACGTTATTTCCGGTCTTAAGTCCGGAGGTGGAAAACTTGCAGGTATCCTTAAAACTTTATCAGAAAAAGAGTAAGTACGCACTTAATAACAATTATATTTAAAATTCTAAAAACGATAGAAATGGCAGATTTGAAAGATTTTGCAGAACAATTGGTTAACTTAACTGTAAAAGAAGTAAACGAGTTAGCAGACATATTGAAAGAAGAATACGGTATAGAACCTGCTGCTGCTGCAGTTGCTGTTGCCGGAGGTGGTGCTGCTGCCGGAGGTGGAGAAGCTGCTGAAGAAAAAACCGAATTTGACGTAATCCTTAAAGCTGCTGGTGGATCTAAATTAGCAGTTGTAAAACTGGTAAAAGAACTTACCGGTCTTGGACTTAAAGAAGCTAAAGAGATCGTAGACAGCGCTCCTAAAGCTATCAAAGAAGGAATTTCTAAAGACGAAGCAGAAGGAATCAAATCTTCTTTAGAAGAAGCCGGAGCAGAGGTTGAACTTAAATAAGTTCCCTGAGCTTTAAAGCCTTGGTTTAGGTCTTTTCGCGATACGCGAACTAGGCCTAAACCCTTTTGCATATATAATTATATGCCTTATATTACTTATATTTTAATCAAAATTTTGTCCATTGATGTTCACAAATCAGACTGAAAGAATAAGTTTCGCCTCGGCCAAGAACACACCGGATTATCCCGATTTCTTGGACATTCAGATTCAATCGTTCCAGGATTTCTTCCAGCTGGAAACCAAATCTGAAGAGAGAGGACGTGAAGGGTTGTATAACACCTTCATGGAGAACTTCCCGATTACTGATACACGCAATCAGTTTGTATTAGAATTTTTAGATTATTTTGTGGACCCTCCACGGTATACCATCCAGGAATGTATTGAAAGAGGGTTAACCTATAGCGTGCCTTTGAAAGCCAGGTTGAAACTGTATTGTACCGATCCGGAACATGAGGACTTCGAAACCATAGTGCAGGACGTTTATCTGGGAACCATACCGTATATGACACCCAGCGGTACTTTTGTTATTAATGGAGCCGAAAGAGTTGTTGTTTCCCAGTTGCACCGTTCTCCGGGAGTATTCTTTGGACAATCGTTCCATGCAAACGGAACCAAATTATATTCTGCCAGGGTAATACCTTTTAAAGGTTCGTGGATAGAATTCGCTACCGATATCAACAGCGTAATGTACGCGTATATCGATAGGAAGAAAAAATTACCGGTAACCACCCTGTTCAGGGCCATAGGTTTTGAAAGAGATAAAGATATCCTCGAGATCTTTGACCTTGCCGAGGAAGTTAAGGTTTCCAAAACCGGTCTGAAAAAAGTACTCGGCAGAAAGCTTGCCGCAAGAGTGTTGAATACATGGCATGAGGATTTTGTAGATGAAGACACCGGTGAAGTAGTTTCCATCGAGCGTAACGAAATCGTGCTCGACAGGGACACCATACTGGAAAAAGATCATATAGATGAGATTATCGACGCGGATGTCAAAACTATCCTTCTGCATAAGGAAGACAGTCAGACCGCCGACTATGCGATAATTCACAATACATTGCAGAAAGACCCTACCAACTCCGAAAAAGAGGCGGTAGAACACATATACCGGCAATTGCGTAATGCGGAACCGCCCGATGAGGAGACTGCCCGCGGAATTATCGACAAACTCTTCTTCTCCGATCAGCGTTATAACCTGGGAGATGTAGGACGTTACAGGATGAACAAAAAGCTGGGACTGAATATCGATATGGATAAGCAGGTCCTGACCAAAGAAGATATCATCACCATCATCAAGTACCTGATTGAACTTATCAGTGCCAAAGCCGAAGTGGATGATATCGACCACTTGTCCAACAGGCGTGTAAGAACGGTTGGAGAACAATTGTCCGCACAATTTGGTGTAGGTCTGGCGCGTATGGCCAGAACCATCCGGGAACGGATGAACGTAAGGGATAACGAGGTATTTACCCCGATTGACCTTATTAATGCCAAAACCCTGTCCTCCGTAATTAACTCTTTCTTCGGTACCAACCAGTTGTCCCAGTTTATGGACCAGACAAACCCGTTGGCCGAGATCACCCACAAGAGACGTCTGTCTGCCCTCGGGCCGGGAGGTCTTTCCAGGGAGAGAGCCGGATTTGAGGTACGTGACGTTCACTATACGCATTACGGACGCCTTTGTCCGATTGAAACACCGGAAGGACCGAACATCGGTTTGATCTCTTCCCTGAGTGTTTTTGCCAAGGTAAATACCATGGGATTCATTGAAACACCATACCGGAAAGTGGAGAACGGTAAAGTAGATGTTACCAAGTTTACATATCTGAGTGCTGAAGAAGAAGAAGAAAAACTCATTGCCCAGGCAAATATTCCGCTGGACAGTGACGGAACTATTTTGAAAGATAAGGTAATTGCACGTGAGGAAGGAGACTTCCCGGTAGTAGATCCTGTACAGGTACACTATACGGACGTTGCGCCAAACCAGATCGCTTCCATATCCGCATCACTTATTCCGTTCCTGGAACACGATGATGCAAACCGTGCCCTGATGGGATCAAACATGATGCGTCAGGCCGTGCCGATACTGAAGCCGGATTCGCCTATTGTAGGTACCGGACTGGAGAGAAGAGTAGCCTCCGATTCCAGGGTACTTATCAATGCTGAAGGCAATGGTGTCGTGGAGTATGTGGATGCTCAGAAAATAACCATTAAATACGACAGAACGGAAGAAGAAAGACTGGTAAGTTTTGATGATGATTCCAAAACATACGAGCTGATCAAATTCCGTAAAACAAACCAGGGGACTTCCATTAACCTCAAACCTATCGTTAAGAAAGGTGGCCGGGTGGCAAAAGGACAGGTACTCTGCGAAGGTTATGCGACCCAGCAGGGAGAACTTGCACTGGGAAGAAACATGCAGGTAGCCTTCATGCCGTGGAAAGGATATAACTTTGAGGATGCGATCGTTATTTCGGAAAAAGTGGTACGTGAAGATATCTTTACATCCATCCATATCGACGAGTATTCTCTGGAAGTGAGGGATACCAAACTCGGAGCAGAAGAACTTACCAACGATATCCCGAACGTTTCGGAAGAAGCTACCAAGGATCTCGACGAACAGGGTATGATCAGGATCGGTGCCGAAGTGAAACCCGGAGATATTCTTATCGGTAAAATTACGCCGAAAGGAGAGTCCGACCCGACACCGGAAGAAAAACTGCTTCGTGCGATTTTCGGAGACAAAGCCGGAGATGTTAAAGATGCATCTCTGAAAGCCTCCCCTTCGCTCAACGGTGTGGTGATCGACAAAAAACTGTTCTCCAGGGCTATCAAAGACAAGCGCAAAAGAGCAAAAGATAAGGAAGATATCGCTAAACTGGATCTGGAGTACAACACCAAGTTTGAAAACCTGAAGAGTGTACTCGTAGAGAAGTTGTTTACCCTTGTAAACGGAAAAACTTCCCAGGGCGTATTGAATGATCTCGGAGAGGAAGTATTACCGAAAGGTAAGAAATACACCCTGAAAATGCTCAACGGTGTGGATGACTTCGCTCACCTTGTCGGAGGAACCTGGACTACGGACGATAATACGAATGTACTGGTAGCCGATCTGCTTCACAACTACAAGATAAAACTGAATGACCTTCAGGGAGCGTTGCGAAGAGATAAGTTCACTATTTCCGTAGGAGATGAACTCCCTGCCGGAATTATGAAACTGGCTAAGATTTACATCGCTAAGAAGCGTAAACTGAAAGTTGGAGATAAAATGGCCGGACGCCACGGTAACAAAGGTATTGTGGCTCGTATTGTTCGCCAGGAAGACATGCCTTTCCTGGAAGACGGAACACCGGTGGATATAGTGCTTAACCCGCTTGGGGTACCTTCCCGTATGAACATCGGGCAGATCTATGAAACCGTTCTCGGTTGGGCAGGTAAAAAGCTGGGCAAAAAGTTTGCTACACCTATTTTTGACGGTGCCTCACTCGATGAGATCAACAAGTATACCGATCAGGCAGGAGTGCCGAGGTTCGGACATACCTATCTCTATGACGGTGGTACCGGAGAACGTTTTGACCAGCCTGCGACCGTAGGGGTGATCTACATGATCAAACTGGGTCACATGATCGACGACAAAATGCACGCACGTTCTATCGGACCTTACTCGCTTATCACCCAGCAACCGCTCGGAGGTAAAGCACAGTTCGGTGGACAGCGTTTCGGAGAGATGGAGGTATGGGCATTGGAAGCCTACGGAGCATCCAGCACACTTAGGGAAATACTTACCGTGAAGTCCGATGACGTTATCGGTAGGGCTAAAACCTATGAAGCTATCGTGAAAGGAGAGGCAATGCCGGAACCGGGACTGCCGGAATCTTTCAACGTGTTGATGCACGAACTCAAAGGTCTGGGACTCGATATCAGGCTGGAGGAATAATTTATATAACGAGGTACACGGCAATCCGTCTACGGACAGGTTGCCGTCTCCCCGTACCAAATTACACTTAATTCATTATCACCATACATCATGGCAAGAGGAAAAGATAAGAATACAGTAACGAGATTTAATAAAATCTCTATAGGCCTGGCATCGCCGGAGTCTATCCTCGCGGAATCCCGCGGAGAGGTTTTGAAGCCGGAAACCATAAACTACCGGACACACAAACCGGAACGTGACGGGTTGTTTTGTGAACGGATATTCGGTCCGGTGAAGGATTATGAATGTGCTTGTGGGAAATACAAGAGGATAAGATATAAAGGTATTGTCTGCGACCGGTGTGGTGTAGAAGTTACAGAGAAAAAAGTACGAAGAGACCGCGTAGGGCATATCAACCTGGTTGTTCCTATCGCGCATATATGGTATTTCAGGTCCCTGCCCAACAAAATAGGATATTTGCTGGGGCTTCCTTCCAAGAAGCTAGATATGATCATATACTATGAGCGTTATGTAGTTATCCAGCCCGGAAACGCTAAGAATGCCGAAGGAGATGACCTGCAGAAAATGGATTTCCTCACCGAGGAAGAATACCTGAACATTCTGGACAGTCTTCCCCAGGATAACCAATACCTGGAAGATGCCGATCCCAACAAGTTTATCGCTAAAATGGGAGCGGAATGTATCATA
The DNA here is from genome assembly GCF_052983315.1 of Sinomicrobium endophyticum. Classification (NCBI taxonomy): domain Bacteria; kingdom Pseudomonadati; phylum Bacteroidota; class Flavobacteriia; order Flavobacteriales; family Flavobacteriaceae; genus Sinomicrobium; species Sinomicrobium endophyticum. The sequence goes on along the minus strand of NZ_JBRKIS010000040.1, from coordinate 89,496 downwards.
GAGCTGTTGAACAGAATTGACCTGGACGCTTTGTCTTATGACCTTCGTCATAAGGCCAACAACGAAACTTCCAAACAAAGAAAAACCGAGGCCCTGAAAAGGCTGCAGGTAGTGGAAGCATTCCGGGATGCACAGCAAAACAGGGAGAACAAACCGGAATGGATGATCCTGAAGGTGATTCCGGTTATTCCGCCGGAACTGCGCCCGCTGGTACCTTTGGACGGAGGACGTTTTGCAACATCCGACCTGAATGACCTGTACCGAAGGGTTATTATTAGAAATAATCGTCTGAAAAGACTTATGGAGATAAAAGCTCCCGAAGTGATCCTCCGAAACGAAAAAAGGATGCTTCAGGAGTCTGTGGATTCCCTGTTTGATAATACCCGTAAGTCTTCCGCGGTGAAGACCGAATCGAACAGGCCACTGAAATCCCTGTCCGATTCCCTGAAAGGGAAACAAGGACGTTTTCGTCAGAACCTCCTCGGTAAAAGGGTGGATTATTCCGCTCGTTCGGTTATCGTTGTAGGTCCGGAACTGAAAATGTACGAATGTGGTCTGCCTAAAGATATGGCAGCGGAAATTTACAAACCCTTTGTTATCCGTAAGCTGATAGAAAGAGGTATTGTAAAAACCGTAAAATCCGCGAAAAAAATTATAGACAGAAAAGAGCCCGTAGTATGGGATATCCTGGATAATGTGATTAAAGGACACCCGGTTCTGCTGAACCGTGCCCCCACACTGCACAGGCTTGGTATCCAGGCATTCCAGCCCAAGCTTATAGAAGGTAAAGCTATTCAGCTGCACCCGCTTGCATGTACAGCCTTTAACGCCGACTTTGACGGTGACCAGATGGCAGTGCACCTGCCGCTCGGACCGGAAGCTATACTGGAAGCACAGTTGTTGATGCTCGCTTCTCATAATATACTGAACCCGGCAAACGGTTCGCCGATTACCGTACCTTCCCAGGATATGGTACTCGGACTGTATTATATGACCAAGGAACGAAGAAGTACTCCCGAAGTGACTGTAAAAGGAGAAGGACTTACCTTCTACTCTCCGGAGGAAGTAATTATAGCATACAATGAAAGGAAAGTAGACCTGAACGCTATAATTAAGGTAAGAACCAAAGACTTTAATGACGAAGGCGAACTGGTTACCAAAATCCTTGAGACTACCGTAGGTAGAGTATTATTTAATGAGGTGGTGCCCGAACAGGCCGGATTCATCAATGCCGTTTTGACGAAGAAATCGCTAAGGGATATTATCGGTTACGTACTTAAAGTAACAGATGTACCTACAACGGCTGACTTCCTGGACAAAATAAAGAGTACAGGATACGGAATGGCATTTAAAGGCGGACTTTCTTTCAGTTTGGGAGATATTATTATCCCTGAGGAAAAACACCAGATGATCGCCGAAGCCAATGAGCAGGTAGACGGTATTATGATGAACTATAACATGGGTCTTATTACCAATAACGAACGTTATAACCAGGTAATTGACGTATGGACATCTACCAATGCCATGCTTACAGAGTTGGCTATGAAACGTATCCGTGAGGATATGCAAGGGTTTAACTCGGTATACATGATGCTCGACTCCGGTGCGAGGGGATCCAAAGAACAGATCCGTCAGCTTACCGGGATGCGTGGTCTTATGGCAAAACCGAAGAAGTCTACCGCAGGCGGTGGAGAGATCATCGAAAACCCGATCCTTTCAAACTTTAAAGAAGGACTATCGATCCTGGAATACTTTATCTCTACGCATGGTGCGCGTAAAGGTCTTGCGGATACCGCCCTTAAAACTGCGGATGCGGGATACCTTACACGTCGTCTTGTAGACGTTTCCCAGGACGTTATTATCAATACCGAAGATTGTGGTACACTGAGGGGAGTAGAAGTAGAAGCTCTGAAAAAGAACGAGGAGATTGTAGAATCTCTCGGAGAGCGAATTCTCGGACGTGTATCCCTCCACGATGTATTTGATCCGTTGACCGAAGAACGGCTGGCAGTATCCGGTGAAGAAATCACCGAAGAGATCGTGAAGAAGATCGATGCATCTCCGTTGGAGCGTGTCGAGGTACGATCCGCACTGACATGTGAAGCCAAACACGGTATCTGTGCCAAATGTTATGGCCGAAACCTGGCTACAGGTAAAATGGTACAAAAAGGAGAAGCTGTCGGTGTCATCGCAGCACAGTCTATCGGTGAACCGGGGACACAGTTGACACTGCGTACATTCCACGTGGGTGGTATTGCGGGTAATATCTCCGAAGAGAGCAAACTGCATGCCAAGTTCAACGGTGTTGTTACTATAGAAGATCTGAAAACCGTAAAAAGTCAAAATGCGGAAGGAAAAGAAGTAGACGTGGTAATATCCCGTACCTCAGAAGTGAAGATCACCGACGAGAAAACCGGAATAGTACTGAGTACGAACAATATTCCTTACGGATCACAGATATTTATAAAAGACGGTCAGAAAATAAGTAAAGGCGATGTAATCTGCCAGTGGGACCCTTACAACGGTGTTATTATTTCCGAATTCTCCGGAAGCATCGTTTACGAAAACGTAGAACAAGGGATTACTTACCAGGTGGAAATTGACGAACAAACAGGTTTCCAGGAAAAGGTTATTTCCGAATCCAGGAACAAGAAACTCATTCCTACGTTGCTTATCAAAGGCAGCAAAGGAGATACCCTGCGTTCGTACAACCTTCCTGTTGGTGCTCACATTATGGTAGATAACGGCGAGAAGATCAAAGAAGGTAAAGTACTGGTTAAGATACCTCGTAAGTCGGCTAAGGCCGGGGATATTACGGGAGGTCTGCCAAGGGTTACCGAACTCTTCGAAGCCCGTAACCCGTCTAACCCTGCTGTTGTTTCCGAAATAGATGGTGTAGTTTCTTTCGGTAAAATAAAACGAGGTAACAGAGAGATCATCGTAGAGTCGAAAATAGGAGAGATCAAGAAATATCTCGTAAAGCTTTCGAATCAGATACTCGTACAGGAGAACGATTTTGTAAGAGCGGGAATACCGCTTTCCGACGGATCTGTGACACCGGAAGATATCCTGAATATCAAAGGGCCTTCTGCCGTACAGCAGTACCTCGTTAATGAAGTACAGGAAGTATACCGTTTGCAAGGGGTTAAGATCAACGACAAACACTTTGAAGTTGTAGTTCGTCAGATGATGCGTAAAGTACAGATCAACGATCCCGGCGATACGATATTCCTGGAAGGACAACTGGTTCATAAAGATGACTTCATCGAAGAGAACGACGAACTGTTCGGTAAGAAGGTTGTTGAGGATTCGGGAGAATCTACCACACTCAAAGCCGGTCAGATCGTAACGTTACGTCAATTGAGAGATGAAAACTCCATTCTCAAAAGGGCGGACAAGAAACTGGTTGTGGCAAGAGATGTGATAACAGCTACCGCTTCGCCGGTGCTTCAGGGTATTACCAGGGCATCGTTGCAAACCAAGTCGTTTATCTCTGCGGCTTCGTTCCAGGAAACTACCAAAGTCCTCAATGAGGCAGCCGTTAACGGTAAAGTAGATACTCTGGAGGGGCTGAAAGAGAATGTTATTGTAGGACATAAGATCCCTGCCGGTACAGGTATGCGTGATTATGATAATATCATTGTAGGATCCAAAGAAGAATACGATGAGATCATGAGCAGCAAGCAGGAAGCTAGTCTTTATTAAATTATACGGAAGTTAAAACAGGGCCGGGATTTGTATCCCGGCCTTGTATTTTAACCCGGAATCTTAAACCGTACAAGATGAGTGATCAGAACACACCGAAAAAAGCAAAAATAGATATAGAGCTGGATGAAAGTGTTGCCGAAGGAACCTATTCCAATCTGGCCATAATCAATCATTCCATATCCGAATTTGTAGTAGATTTTATAAACGTTATGCCCGGAACACCCAAGGCTAAAGTAAAAAGCCGCATAATCCTTACGCCGCAGCATGCCAAACGTTTCATGAAAGTACTGGGTGAAAATATCCATCGTTTTGAATCGGCTCACGGAGAGATCAAAGACTACGATCAGCCTCCGATACCATTAAATTTCGGTCCTACGGGAGAAGCTTAAAGATATTGGCCCTGAACTATAAAGTTCGGGGCTTTTTTTAGGTGTATTATTATAGATATACTCCTTATTTACCTTGGCATACGGGATAAATTTTCCGGTTATAGTGAATATATGGACAGAATTTCAGAAATTAGCAGAAATATAAAAGGGTTTGTACCTGCTTGGCTATAGAAGCATAACTTAGAAGAAGTTATCCCCGGGAAAAACGACCCTCCAACTACAAAATACAAAATACGATGAAGAAAATAATAGTATTTGCTTTCGTGATATTCGGAATGTTCGCGGGGTTTGCGCAAAGCAGTGTTAACGGGTATAAGTATGTTATTGTACCTAAAAAATTTGATTTTCTGAAAAAAGAAAACCAGTACCAGGTGAATGCCCTGGCCAAGTTTTTATTTGAAAAATACAATTTTAATGCTGTTTATACGAATAACCTCACCGAAGAAATGGAACAAAACAGTTGTCTTGCACTGAGGGCGGATGTAAGAGATGATTCCAACATGTTTACTACCAAACTTATTGTGGAACTTACTAATTGCAGGGGAGAAGTGGTTTTTGTTTCTGAAGAAGGTAAGAGTAAAGAAAAGGATTATAAAGCAGCCTATCAAGATGCATTGCGGAAGGCTTTCCTTTCCGTGGAAGAACTGAACTATTCTTACGATCCGTCACTATCTGTCGTATCGCAACGGACCGTGACATCAGCACCTGTGGCACGGACCCCTTCGGCATCTTCAACATCGCCTGCAAATGCCGGCAACCTTACCCGGACTCAGAGCAACCAGGTAAAAGAAGCTGCCCGGGATATTCAACAAAGAGTAGAGACCAGGGTAACTGCGGTAAACAATACCAATGTATTATACGCCCAGCCGGTAGAAAACGGCTATCAACTGGTAGATAGTTCCCCGAAAGTGATTTTTGTACTGCAGAGTACAAGTGCGGAAAATGTGTTTATTATAAAAGATAAAAACGGGATGCTTACCCAAAAAGACGGAAAGTGGATCGCCGAATACTATGAAGGAGGCGAGCGTGTGCTGGAAGAACTGAACATAAAGTTCTAAGCTTGTTTACGGAAAGATACCGGAGAATAGATATTATGTTGAGATAAGTATAATATCTATTCTTGTTTTTCTGGTTCCGGGGTTTCCCTTTCATCCGGGTCTTCTATAAAATTGCCGTTCTCGTCGAAGTGCCTAAGGAAAGGATCGTTCTTTTCGTCGTAATCGTCTTTTTCCCAGGCGTATTTCACAGGTTTCGGAAGTTTACCCCGGATACATACTGCCAGGATAAACCCTGTGATAAATCCGGATAAATGTCCTTCCCACGAAATTTCCTCATCAATGGGGAAAATATACCACAATAGACTGCCGTACAGAAATACTACAAGCAGGGATAGTGCTATCAAACGATAATATCGGGTAAAGATTCCTTTAAAAAAGATAAAGCTGCTTAACATATAGATAAGTCCGCTGGCACCTATGTGGTAAGCCTCACGGCCTATAATCCATGTGAGGAATCCGCTGAGCAGTGTACCGTAGATCATGACGTTCAGACTGAGCCTGCCGTAAAAATAGAGCAGGATAGTCCCCAGGATAAGCAGAGGGAAGGTGTTGTTGTACAAATGTTTTATGGAGCCATGTATGAACGGGCTGAGCAGTATGCCCCGCAGTCCCGATGCTTTTCTGGGAAGTATACCGTAATCCGAAAAATCATAGCCAAACCGTACCTCTATCCAATATACCGTCCATAAGGTCAAAATAAAGAGAAACGGATAGAGAATGGTGGTCAGGGAAAAATGAAAAATTTTCTGGTTTTGCATTGGCATTTTAGTTTACGGTATAGCAAATTGGTTACCAAAATGGGTAACATGGTAAATTGTCATCAAAATAAATATAGTAATTTTATAGCATGAATGAACCACTTGCAGAACGAATACGTCCCAAGACCCTGGAAGACTACATAAGCCAGTCGCATTTGATCGGGGAAACGGGATCTTTGACCAAACAGATAAAAAGGGGTATTATTCCGTCACTGATTTTCTGGGGTCCTCCCGGAACCGGGAAAACTACTCTTGCCAATATCATAGCCAATGAGAGCGACAGGCCCTTCTATATCCTGAGCGCCATAAGCAGCGGGGTAAAAGATGTACGCGAAGTTATAGACAAGGCCAAGCAAAGTGGCGGGTTATTCACTACAAAAAACCCTATACTTTTTATTGATGAGATACACCGTTTCAGTAAATCACAACAGGATTCCCTGCTCGGAGCAGTGGAAAAAGGCTGGGTTACCCTTATCGGCGCTACTACCGAAAACCCGAGTTTTGAGGTAATTCCCGCTTTGCTTTCCAGGTGCCAGGTGTATGTACTCAATGCCTTTAATAAATCGGATATGGAGGCCCTTTTGCACCGGGCAATGAAAAAGGATACTGTGTTATCCGGTATGAAAATTGATCTTAAGGAAACAGAGGCTCTTCTGAGGTTATCCGGGGGAGATGGTCGGAAGTTGCTGAATATCTTTGAGCTGGTAATTAATTCCGAAGGAACCGAAGAAGTTACTATTACCAACGATCTGGTATTGGAAAAAGTACAGAAAAATACAGTACTTTATGATAAGACCGGTGAACAACACTATGATATTGTTTCCGCGTTTATCAAGTCGATAAGAGGAAGCGACCCCAACGGAGCTGTGTATTGGCTGGCACGTATGATAGAAGGAGGGGAGGATGTAAAGTTTTTAGCCAGGCGAATGCTTATACTGGCTTCGGAAGATATAGGTGTTGCTAACCCTACTGCACTGGTCATAGCCAATAATACGTTCCAGGCAGTTACTACCATCGGGTATCCGGAATCGCGTATTATACTTAGCCAGTGCGCCATTTATCTGGCCACATCGCCCAAGAGCAATACGGCTTATATGGCCATTAACAGGGCACAGGAATCTGTCAGGAAAACGGGAGACCTATCCGTGCCGTTGCACCTCAGAAATGCTCCTACCAAGCTGATGAAGGAACTCAGGTACGGAGAGGAATATAAATACGCGCATGATTATAACCAGAATTTTGTGAACCAGGAATTTCTGCCGGAGGAATTAAAAGGAACCTCCTTTTACGTTCCGGCAAAGAATGCAAGGGAGAGCAGTATAAAGGAATTCCTGGAGAAGCGGTGGGGGAATAAGTATAAAGATGAATAACGAAAGAAAACAGTATAAAAACAAAACCCATCCTTAATCGGGGTCAAGGATGGGAAAAAATTGCTATGAAAAAGAAAAAAATTAACACTAAGATTTCTTAGTGGGTTTTCAAATATACATTTTTTTTATGATATTTTTAGGAATTGAGTAAAAATTGCTTAAAAAAAATCGCATAGCGGTAGGTTTCGGATTTTCAGGGAAATAAAAAGCCGGAGTTAACAACTCCGGCCGCATTTTATCTCAGAAACCTTGCTTACGAAAACATATCCTTAACTTTTTCAAAGAAAGATTTATCACTTTTTTCCGGTTTGGGTGTAAAGTGCTCGTCCTGTACCATTTGTTCGAAGAATTCTTTTTGTTCCTTATTCAGCGTCTTGGGTGTCCATACATTGACATGAACCAGCAGGTCTCCGCTTCCGTAGCCATTGATACTTGGAATTCCCTTGCCACGTAAGCGCAGTATTTTTCCGGATTGCATACCTGCTTCCAGTTTGATTCTTACCTTTCCGGTAACGGCATCTATTTCTTTGGAGGTACCCAACACTGCTTCGGGTATGCTCACATAAAGATCGTAGTGCAGGTTATCTCCTTCCCTTTTGAGGGTTTCGTGTTCTGTTTCCCCAATCACAACAAGAAGATCTCCCGGAATACCGTTACCCGGGGCTTCATTTCCTTTTCCCGTTACTTTGAGTTGCATGCCATCTGCAACACCCGCGGGTATTTTAATGGAAACAGTTTCCTCGCTTATTTTTAATCCCTGCGCATCTGCGTCGGACGGCCTTTTGTCAATGATCTGTCCGGCTCCGCCACAGGCATTACAGGGGGCTGAAGTTTGCATTCTCCCGAGGATAGTATTGGTTACACGGGTTACTTGTCCAGTACCGTGGCACGTAGGGCAGGTCTTGTAAGAAACTCCCGGAGCCTGTACTTTTCGGCGAACTTTTACTTTTTTCTCTACACCCCTGGCAATTTCTTCCAATGTGAGTTTTACGTGTATCCGGAGGTTACTTCCCTTAACACGTCGTTGACCGCCGAATCCACTACTGAATCCACCGAATCCTCCTCCGCCGCCAAAGGCACTTCCGAATATGTCTCCGAACTGGCTGAATATATCGTCCATATTCATACCGCCACCGCCAAACCCGCCATTACCGTCAAATGCAGCATGTCCGTACTGATCGTACCTGGCTCGTTTGTCAGGATCACTCAATACCTCGTAAGCTTCGGCAGACTTTTTAAACATCTCTTCCGCCTGGGTATCTCCCGGGTTTTTGTCCGGGTGGTATTGTATGGCTTTTTTTCGGTAGCCCTTTTTTATTTCCGCTGTTGAAGCATTTTTGTCTACTCCCAGTATTTCGTAATAATCTTCTTTCATCTGTTCCGTTTTTTACCCGAATTTCTACCGGAGAAATTTAGGGTATGACCGTCAGTTCTGTTACTTTCCTACAACTACTTTAGGGTACCGTATGATCTTATCCCCAAGACGGTATCCTTTTTCTACCACATCGATAATTTTACCTTTCAGCTCTTCGGTAGGTGCCGGGATCTGGGTTATGGCTTCATGCAGTTCGGCATCAAACATATCTCCCTGGGCGGTCTCTATTTCCATGAGGCCTTTGCTTTTCAGGGCTTCGCTGAATTTGTTGCTGATCAGTTCAACGCCTACCAGCAGTTCATTCCTGTTTCCTGTTTCCCCAACATTAACTTCACTGTTCCCTTGTTTCTGGATTTCAGCTAGTGCCCTGTCAAAATCATCCAGGACGGGCAACATGGCAGACACGACATCTTGTCCTGCCGTTTTAAACAGTTCTATTCGCTCTTTTGCGGTCCTTTTTTTATAATTTTCGAATTCGGCAAAGAGACGCAAAAACTTGTCTTTTTCTTTAGCAAGTTCTTCCTTTAGCAGGTCTTCTGTGGAAAGTCCCTGGTTTTCCGTGTTTTCTTCGGTAACCGGAGCGTTTTGCTCCTCTGCCATTATATCTTTATTAACCGTCTCTTCGTTTTTATCCTTTTTTGCCATATTGCGTAACTATTTATACCGGCTTGCATACTGCAAAAGTATTGCCAAACACTTCGGGATCCTATTACTGTTGTTAAGAGCGTAGATATTTACCTCAAAAATGCCATAATGTCATTGCAGGGGTTAGTCCCGGGGTAATAAAATAAGGTGTTTTTAAAATACGATATTCCGGTTTTAAACCTGCTGTTTTTCTTTGCGTATCATATTGCGAAGCCACAGTGCGCAGATAACGGAAATAAATCCCAGGCCGCTCATAAATAACCAGTTGGCATTATATCCCCAGCGATCAATGAGCTCCATTCCCGTTTTGGCACTCCATATGTGGGCGAGGGAGAAACTCATGGTATACAAAGCCATATACCTGCCTTCCCTTCCTTTGCTGGCCCGGCTCATGGCAAAAGCATTGGTATATGGAAAACCGATCATTTCTCCCAGGGTAATAATAGCCATACTCACTACCAGTATTCCGGTCCATCCGGGATATAACAGGATTAAAAAACTGACAGACATAAGTATCGCACTGATATAGATAAGTTTGGGCTTGTCGGTTTTTATTTTTTCTATATAGCTCACCAGGGGCATTTCAAACACAAAGATCATCAGTCCGTTTAACGACATTAACAATCCCGTCTGAAACTCCGAAAGCCCGTATATTTCTTTGTGGTATACAGGCATGGTGGTAAAAAGCTGAAAGAACAGCATCCCGAGAACAAAAGTAATAAACAGGAATACCCAATAAGGTTTGTCTTTCATAACCGGGACCCCCTCTTTGACGGTGGTTTCCGTAACTTCTTCCGGTTTTTTCTTCTTTTCTTTTACCAGGATGCGGAAGAGTGTAATGGCAATAATACAAGAAGCTCCGTCTATCCAGAACAATCCGGAATATCCCATTCGTATGATAATAAGTCCGCCGAGGGCCGGACCTGCAGCAAACCCGAGGTTTATGGCCAGACGAACCAATGTCAGTGCCCTGGTCCTGTTTTCGGGTTTACTATAGGTGCCGAGAGAGACAAACATAGCAGGGCGAAACATATCCGCAATAGTCATGATAACGAACATGGCTATGCAAAGCCCCTGAAACCCCGTTATGAATTGCAGCACAAAAAATGATAACCCACTGGCAAATAAACTGAATACCATTACTTTGTAAAAGCCTATCTTATCGGAGAATTTTCCGCCCAGCCATGAACCAGCCATAGAGCCCAGCCCGAAACAAACCATAACCCAGCCAATTTGACCGTAGGAAAAAAGGAGGTCTTCTTTGAGGTATCTGGACAAGAAGGGAAGTACCATAGTACCTGCCCGGTTGATAAAAGTAATCAGTGTCAGGAACCAGATTTCCCTGGAGAATCCCCCAAAGGAGGAAATGTATTTTTGCAGGAGCGAACGAAACATAAGAGAAGAAAAAATTAAGCTTCAAACTTACACAATATTCAAATAAACAAAAGAAGGGAAAACGGTTATTTTTCCCGGATAGAATAAATAAAATTATAGCTTTGTAACTGAAGTTATACACAATACACAAAAACAGAATGAGAGTTATGAAAACGATGTTGGCTACATTGGTATTTCTTATTGTTTTTACCGGTTGTAAAGGGGATAAGAGATACCATGATACGCAAAATTCCGCAACAACAGATTCTACAAGTACCATATGGGATATCGAACAATTTCAGCGGGAATTGAACGAAGAGTTCCGTGACCCCAAGATATCTCCTTTGAAAGACAGGGACCGGAAACGTTTCCGGGGACTTGATTTTTTCCCGGTCGATACTGCATGGCAGATAAAAGCGAGGCTGGAAACAACCCCTGGTGAATCACCGTTTCTTATGCCTACTACGACAGACAGAGTTACGGAAGAAGTCAGATACGGAATACTGCATTTTGTGATAGACGGACGGAAGTATAAGCTCAATGTATACCAAAACCAGGAACTGATCACCAGAGAAGGGTATGAGGATTACCTGTTTCTGCCTTTTTCGGATGCTACCAATGGAGAGGAAACCTATGGAGGGGGCAGGTATATAGATTTGCGTATACCCCATGGGAAAGAAATTATAATAGATTTTAATAAGGCATATAATCCCTACTGCGCCTATAATAAAAAATATTCCTGTCCCATTGTTCCTGAAGAGAATATGCTTCCGGTAGCAGTACGGGCCGGAGTAAAGGCGTTTGAAGCTATTTGAAAATCACTTTTGTAAAGTCATCGGTCTTCCGGGAGAGTTATTGAATATATCCTATATTGAAATGTGCCGTATCGTTCATCACTTCTTTAGATATGGTGTGGAAAGTAATTTTTTCTTCTGGTAAAGGCGTAAGAAGAAAACTGCTTGAAAAGTACATTGCGTTATATAAAAGTAACTGTCAACATTGAAGGAAGAAAAAGCAGGCCCGGCTTCTTTGTAGAAACCGGGCCTGTTTGCTGGCAACAAGTAAGTAAACTGAAAAAATCCGGGAATTTTAAAACTTATAGATAGCAGCCAGGACAAAGGATCCCAGGTTTCCTTTGTTCGGAACAGCAGTGTCGAAACTGTCCTTGTCAAAGAACATGTCTTCGGAAACGGTATCTAAACGAAGTTCCGGTTTAATGGTGAGATCCCCTACGGTATAACTCCCGGTGAGGGTAAAGTCCCAGGTGTTTATATCCGGTCCGTATACAGGGCCTCCGTCTTCCAGTTCTTTAAAGTATTCGGCTCTCAGACCCAAAGCAAAACTCTCGGATGTTTTTACCTGAGGATACAGGGCTACCCCGTAAAATCCTCCTGCATCTTTGGTTTCGTTATAGGTAGCGTTTAACCCAAGATAGAACATGTCTGTAAGGTCGTATCCTGTGGTAAGGTCTATCTGGAAGGTAGGTTCTTCACTAATGGCCATGGCCGTTCCGTCGTACTGCTTACCGTAAATAGCGTTCAGCCATGTGCCCCCGTTTTCGGTTTCGTAACCGAGTTGTGCTCCGTAAGTATAGACTCCAGCCGGATTATGCTCGGTATAGTCCGTAGGATTCATCACAGCGAGCATTGCAGACCAGTTTTCGGACAGGCTGAAATCGGCTTTTAAACCGGTATGTGAAAACGGGCCGTAAGAGAACATGTATGAGGTGGAATAGTTGAAATTTCCGGTAGGAGATATCACCTCATAGCCAAGAAAGGTATTGAAGTTACCGAAGGTCAGGGTCACCGCATCGCTAACTGTCCAGTATACATATAACTGGTTTACGATGTTGGAGGAACCTGTAGATAGAAAGACAGCATCCTCTCCCCTGGGGCCGAAGACGAGGTCGGCAACAAAACCTACCTTTTCGCCTTCATAAGAAGCAATTACATTGGCCATTCCGAGTGCGAATCCCGGGTTATTTGCAAAGGAGGAGAGAGGGGCCTGTCTTTGTTCGTCCGAAAAATTATATCGGTAATAGCCGTCTACACTACCGCTTATTTGAAATTTGGTCTCTTCTTGTGCAAAGACGGTTAAATTCACGAATGCCATGATGGCAAAAAGCACTTTTTTTACGAACTTTGTCATAGTAATCGATTTCATAATAAAAAGATTAATTGTTTTGATGTTTACTGCATATGTGTGTATCGAAACGCCGGAATATCTTTTTTTGAATGAGGATTATTATGCGGAGCGTTCTGCCAAACGCTCCGCTTCCTTTTTTAAAAAGACCTTCAGGACTTTTGTGGGGTAAGTTTAATGTTGGTTCATTCGGAAATCGGGATAAGCTTCCATACCACCGTGTTCGTGAAGGTCGAGTCCTTCGAGCTCTTCCTCTTTGGAAACACGTAATCCCATGGTCTTTTTAATAGTAAATAGTATAATGAATGCCGATATGATGCAGAATGCACCTATGATAGCTACGCCTGCAAGTTGTACGAGGAACTGATCCATTCCGGCCATAGAACCGAAAACACCTACGGCAAGAGTACCCCATATTCCGCATATAAGGTGAACAGCTATGGCACCTACCGGATCGTCCAGTTTCAGTTTGTCTACCAGAGCAACACCCAGAACTATAATAACTCCGGCTATCAACCCTATGATAACAGCATCTGTCGGTGTCATGAGGTCTGCCCCTGCAGTGATGCCTACCAATCCTCCCAGGATTCCGTTCAGAAACATGGTAAGGTCATAGTTTTTGTACATTATTGTGGAGGTTACAAATGAGGAAACTCCTCCTGCAGCCGCCGCGAGACAGGTGGTAACCAGGGTGAGGGAAGTGGCTCCCGGATCTGCGGAAAGTACAGAACCACCGTTAAACCCGAACCATCCGAGCCACAGGATGAGCACCCCTGCAGTGGCCATGGGGATATTGTGCCCGGGAATAGCGTTTACTTTTCCGTCCTTGCTGAATTTTCCGATACGGGATCCGAGCAGGTAAACGGCTACAACAGCGGCCCATCCCCCTACGGAATGTACTAAGGTAGAACCTGCAAAGTCATAGAATCCCCATTCATCCAGGAATCCGCCTCCCCATTTCCAGGAACCGGCTATGGGATACACTATGCCTACATATATCACGGAAAAGAGCATAAAACTTGTCAGTTTTACTCTTTCCGCTACCGCTCCGGATACTATGGTAGCAGCTGTGGCGGCAAACATCCCCTGGAAGAGGAAGTCTGTCCAGTACGTATATCCTCCTTCTGCATAAGCAGCGGTAAGGCCGTCTTCCGGTAAAGAAAGCCCGAACAGGTCTATAAAATAGTCCGGAAGGACACCTCCTATAAAACTTCCGGGATACATGAGATTAAAACCTACAAAACAGTAGATCAAAAGACCTATACATATTATAAATACGTTTTTGAAGAGAATGTTTATTGTGTTTTTCTGCCGTGTCAGCCCTATTTCCAGAAAGGAAAAACCTAAGTGCATGAAGAATACCAATCCGGTACACACCATCATCCATATATTATTGGCTGTCAATAAAGTTTCTTCCATAACTTTTTCTTTTTTTAATTGTTTACTTTGTCGGTTAGTTTATTTATCCGTTTGTTAGTTAAGAGATGTTTTTCCTTTTTCCCGTGTCCGTATACGGTATGTTTCTTCTACGGGTGACACAAAGATTTTACCATCGCCTACACTGCCTGTTACGGCGGAATCCAAAATGGCTTCTACGGCCTTTTCGGCAAATTCATCGGACACTACTATAGAGAGATACCTTCTTTGTATATCTGCGGTGCTGTAAGTAACACCCCTGTATACGTGTCCCTGTTTTTCATTACCTAGTCCGGTAACATCCCAATAGCTGAGAAAATTGACTCCAATTTGATGAAGAGCTTCCTTGACATCATCAAATTTTGATTTTCGGATAATTGCTTCTATTTTTTTCATAAGAGAATAAATTTTATGAGTGTTAAATTTATATTAATTCACATATACCCCTTACTAAAATGTACTAAATATTTCAATTTTTACGAATAATTTATAAAATACCCCTAAATTTTTAGGGGGTATACCTGAAAAATACATCAAAAATGATGTGTTTGTATTTTTTGGGTGGAGAAAATGATAGTTTTGAAAGCAGATAGAAGAAAACGAAAACGTTTTCGGAGCCGTAAAGTGGGGTCATTATACGAGTTTTTGACGTAGTGCCGAAAAAATAGGTTGTTGATGTGTTAAAACATGTTCTTAATAGAAGAAAACCGGTAGGTGGCAGAATGTTATATTAGTGCTGTTTTGCGGTGTTACCTGTTAATTTTTTAGCACGCAAAACCTTTGTGCCGGGTAGACGGCCAGGGAATAACCGGGGAGGTTTAAAAATTGTGGAGATTGCCGGACAGGATGGGGCATTCGGGCATCAAATACCCGGTTTCCCCCAGGTCTTTGGGAGCGGGGAGAAAATATGTTTTCGGATTACTCGTTTTTTCCGCTTCACAATCTTTCGGTTATTTGTGTGTATGATCCGAAATAAAAAGAGGGAGTGAGTAAAGAAGAATTTATTCAACTATCGGAGGAATATTCAGTTCGGACACGGGAACATATATTTCTGTTACCCATTTTGCAGGGTTAAGGGTGTGGGATGCGTCTACCGGATAAAATTCCAGATAAGGTCCGGTAGAATCCTGCGCTATCTGCCGTTCGGCAAGATAAGCGAAAGCGCTTTCCCATGCTTCTTCGAGGTTTTTGATATCTCCTTCCAGCCTTACCTTCAGCGCCCGGAAAGGAGGGATTTCACCGGTGAGTATTTCACTTTCCGGTTCGGTAATGACTTTTGATGAGGTAAAGACACCATTGGAAAATATGGTGGCGTTGTTTTCTTCATCCCAGGAGTAGTAATGTGTAAAGGGAATACTAATATTAGAGATATTGTGTTTTGCCACGTATTCCCTGATGGTGCCCAAGCGTTCCGAAATCTTCTTCCGACTGTCGGATATTTTACTGGAAGTAGTTGTGTAAAGATAGAAACCTCCGCTTTGTTCGGTGATACCGTCTATAGATATACTGTATTTTTTGACATCTGCCTGTATAATGCTGTCCAGATTTTCAAGACCCCGTTCCAGTTCCGGGCCGAGGTTTTCTTCCATACTACCTTTGTACAGTATGTATGCTTTGGACTTGAAGTCCAGGTTCCCGCTGGCTTCCCAGGTAACACCTGTTACCTGTCCTTCCGGTTTGAATGTCCACGAAACTTCGGCCGGTTCCCGGTTGTCATAAGTCAGCTTTTGTTCCAGGTGTGTATAAGGAGTTACCGAAATGGTTTCCAGTTTTCCTTTCGTTTTAGTATTGGTCCAGGTAAGACCGGCTCCGATTCCCCGGGTGGTTTGTCCGTACTTTACGGGCATACCCGGATTTTTTTCCAGCCACGGCATCCAGTCTTTCCAGGTTTTCAGATCTTCTACATAGTTATATACTACAGGAGAATGGCTCTGTATTACCCGGGTCCGGCTTACGTGAAATGAGGAGGGCTGTATAGCAATATATATGGACACACCTATAACCAATATCAGAAGGAGGAAAAAAAGGTATTTGACGATTTTCATGATTTCTCTATAATTTGCACCGATGCTAATTTACACAATAACGCAAATATTAGCACAAAAGAAATCGTAATCATTTTCTGCCGTAGCAAAAAAGACCTCCTGATAAGATTAAAGTGACCCGGTAAAATTTGTCTCGACCAACTATACCGCTTCCCTGTAATTCTTGATGTTAAAATGAGGAGTATAACCCTGTTTTGTTTTTTCCGGATAAAACCGAAAAGGCTTCTTTGTTTTCTTCTCCGTCTTATTAATGCTGAAAGTTAATAGAAGTACATTAATAATAAGAAGCGAAAACAGCACACTGAAAAATGTAACCATTGCTTTTATTTTTTTTAAACCACGGCGCTAATTTATAATTTTTTTTAGAATAATAATGGTTTTAAAAAACAAAAAAGGGGCCCTTGTCTTGATGATGTGCCATAAAAGGGGGATTTCCTTTGAGTTTTGCGCAATATTTAGGATTTAACCCAGGTTTTTAACAGGAATAGGATTGCAAGGAAGAGGATAAAACCTATTAAAATCCTGATGCTTCCCGTATAGTACCTGGAATGCAGCTTTTTATCCTTTCTATAGCTAAAGAAGATCACCGTAACAAAAGCAATAAAGAAAAAAATGGCGAATATGAGTTGTCCTGTTGTGAACATATATTTATTTTTAAGCAAAAATAACCAATTTATCGACAGCCGTGTTTTTATTTAATTGTGTCCTTTTTCCGTCGCAATGGATGTGCAGGAAATCCGGGGAAATTTTTAAGGGTATGAATATTTATGTATACGGAGACAAGGCAGGTGCTGTAATAAATAAGGAGTGAAACCGTAATTTTAATTAATAATGAAGAGAAAACTGGAAGCAGTAGCTGAATTTCATCGCGCATTTGGTTTGGGGATAGCCGATACCCCTCTTGCCGATATAGGAAAAGCTAAAATAGGTCTGCGATTTAACCTTATGGCAGAGGAAAATGAAGAATACCTCGAAGCTGCAAAGAACGAAGACCTGGTCGAGGTAGCGGATGCTTTGGGAGACATGTTGTATATTTTATGTGGTACGATCCTGGAGCATGGTATGCAGTATAAGATCGAGGAGGTATTTGAAGAGATACAACGGAGTAATATGAGTAAGCTGGGAGAAGATGGCAAACCTATATACCGGGAAGACGGTAAGGTGATGAAAGGCCCGAATTATTTCAGCCCGGATATCGCTAAAGTTCTGGAAGAGTAAAAAGGGTAGCAGGTTGCAGCTGTTCTGAAACAGGTAATAACTGCAACCTGCTAATATAATTTACTCACTAAGTGAGATTTATGCTCCGATGCCTGCCTATCGTCAGGCAGGCTTGTATTGGGAATGGATTTATGTTTTGTTTCTTTCGAATACCTTGTGGGCTTGTCCTGAGGTAGTAGACTATTTTACTTCGTAACGCCATCCAAAGGGGTCTTCGGACCTGTTATATTGAATGTCTATGATAGATTTTTTGATCATAGAAGCATAAGAGTCATCCGTTTTAGGGAGCTCAAACTTTTCGTCTTTATATCCGAATCCTGCAACCGGATTAATAACGGCGGCAGTGCCACTGCCAAAAATCTCTTTCAGGGTTCCTTCTTTGGCAGCTGCAACAATTTCACCCACTTTAACAGGTCTTATCTCTACTTTAATACCGTTGGCTTCGGCAACAGCGATAACACTTTTACGGGTAACCCCGTCCAGTATCCTGTCACTGGTAGGTGCAGTAATAAGAGAATCCCCTATACGGAAGAATACGTTCATGGTACCGGCTTCCTCCAGGTATTCGTGGGTATTGGAATCTGTCCAGATTACCTGTTGATATCCTTCTTTGTTTGCCAGGTTGGTAGGATAGAACTGGGCCCCGTAGTTTGCGGCAGCTTTGGCATATCCTATACCTCCCGAAGCAGAACGGCTGTAGTGGTCGGCGATTTTTACACGTACCTCGCCACCATAATAGGATTGTGCCGGAGAGCATATAATTACAAATTTATACTGTCCGGAAGGAGAAGCCATAACGCTGGGTTCCGTAGCAATAACGAAAGGACGTATGTAAAGCGAATTTCCTTCTCCTTTACGAATCCATTTCTCGTCCAGTTTAAGCAGGGTTTTCAATCCCTCAAAAAAGTAATCTTCCGGAAATTCCGGCATGGCCATACGTACAGAAGATTTGTTGATCCTTTTAAAATTTTCATCCGGACGGAAAAGCCATATTCCGTTATTATCGTCCCGGTATGCTTTCATTCCTTCAAAGACAGCCTGGGCATAGTGAAATACCCTGGCGGAAGGATCTAGTACAAGTGGTTGGTATGGAATTATTTGAGGAGTTCCCCAACTGCCATTGGCATAGTCGCATACAAACATATGGTCGGTAAATACACTCCCGAAAGTCAGATGATCAAAATCTACTTTTTCTATCCTGGAGCTTGCCGTTTTTTCAATTTTAATAGGAGTAACTTCTTCTGTCTTCATGGTCAAATGAATTTTATAGCTAAAGTAATTAAATAAATACTTTTACGGAATTAAAAAATTACATAAAATTCATTTATTTTGTTAGTTGAAAATAGGGTTGATGAATCAATTTTAAAAAAAAATAAGATATGAAATTACTAGTAGTGAAATTTTTAGCAGTATTTCTTTTACTGGCCATTGGCAGTTGTAAGAAAGATGCGCGAAAAGACGCAGAACAGAATGCTGCCTATAGTTCTTATGGAGATTCTGTTACCCTGGCAGATAGGTGGGGAGCTGCAGAAATGGATGATAAATTTGCCAGGCTTGGGAAAACCGATACCATACCAGTTAAATTCACCTCTACAATCCTGGAAGTATGTCCCAAAAAGGGTTGCTGGATGAAAGTAAAACTGGATGATGACCGGGAAGCTATGGTACGTTTTAAGGACTACGGTTTTTTTGTCCCGAAAGACGCTGCAGGAGAAGTGGTTATTGAAGGAAAGGCTTACGTGGAGGAAATGCCGGTTAAAGACCTGAGACACTATGCCGAAGACGCCGGAAAGACCGAAGAAGAAATAGCACAGATCACCGAACCACGGATTACGTACGCCGTTGAAGCCAACGGGGTGCTTATTAAACAGTAAGCGGAGATCCGTATTCTCATCATCTGCATGACATATTTAACCAAGTATCTTCGTATCATTTGAAAAGAAAAATAATAAAAACGGCAGACGGTTCCACAACCATACACCTGGAAGATTGGGACGAACACTACCATTCCGTTCACGGAGCCATACAGGAGGCCAGGCATGTATTTATAAAAAACGGACTGGACAAGGTGGCAAAGGAAAAGGTGTCCGTTCTGGAAATAGGTTTCGGGACAGGGCTCAATGCTTTCATAACTTTCCTGGAATCCGAAGAGAGAAAGTTATATTTGGAATATACCGGGGTAGAGGCCTACCCGGTTTCTTCCGAAGAACTGCAACAACTGAATTATACCGCAGAACTGGGGGCGCAGGAGCGGACTCCGGTTTTTGAAAAGATGCATGAGGTTTCCTGGGAAGTCCCTCACCAAATATCCGAAAGATTTGTGCTGACCAAGAGAAAACAATCTTTTTCGGATATTACGGACAAAGAGAAATTTGACATGGTGTATTTTGATGCTTTCGGGCCCAGGGTACAGCCGGAATTGTGGACGGAGACTATTTTTTCCAAAATGTATGCTGCCATGAAAGAAGGAGGTGTTTTGGTTACCTATTCTGCCAAAGGAAGTGTAAGAAGGGCCATGCAGGCGGTCGGGTTTACGGTGGAACGCCTTCCCGGCCCTCCGGGTAAGAGGGAAATGCTTAGGGCGTTAAAAGATACAGGGGAAATATAGCTATATATCTCTGCCATTTTTCGTAAATTTGAGTAAATCCGTAAAAATACTTCAGTACATCATGGTACCTGCATACAAAAGTAATCCTGTCTTAGAAAAACTTCCCACGCATTTGAAGCAATTTATTAAACCTCAGAACTATGAGGATTACTCTGCCGTTAACCAGGCGGTATGGCGCTATGTAATGCGTAAGAATGTGGATTATCTCAGCAAGGTGGCCCATGCTTCGTACCTGGACGGGTTGCGGCAAACAGGTATATCTATAGACAGTATACCCAATATGTACGGTATGAACCGTATCCTGGAAGAGATAGGATGGGCCGCAGTTGCGGTAGACGGTTTTATACCTCCCGCAGCGTTCATGGAGTTCCAGGCTTATAATGTGCTGGTTATCGCTTCTGATATACGTCAGCTGGAGCATATAGAATATACCCCCGCGCCGGACATCATTCACGAGGGAGCAGGGCACGCCCCGATTATAGCCAACCCGGAATATGCGGAATACCTCAGAAGGTTCGGGGAAATAGGCTGTAAGGCCATATCCAGTAGGAAAGATTATGAAATGTATGAGGCCATTCGTCATTTATCCATTATAAAGGAAGCTCCGGGAACACCGGACCATGAAATCGAAGAGGCGGAAAAAAGGGTGGAGGAACTTCAAAAGAATATGGGAGAACCCAGTGAAATGGCCCTGATCCGTAACCTGCACTGGTGGACCGTAGAATACGGATTGATAGGAACAGTCGAAAGCCCGAAAATTTATGGAGCCGGTCTCCTGTCTTCCATAGGGGAGAGTGCCTGGTGTATGACGGACAATGTGAAGAAGCTTCCGTATAACATTGAAGCGGCCTACCGTGAGTTTGATATTACCAAACCACAACCGCAGCTGTATGTGACACCGGATTTTGCCCATCTTAGCCAGGTACTGGAAGAATTTGCCAATACCATGGCCCTGCGTACCGGCGGACTTAGCGGTATGCGTAAACTGATCGTCTCCGGGGCTTTGGGTACTGCTGAACTCAGTACAGGATTACAAATTTCCGGGGTTTTTACGGATGTTATAGAACACGATGGCAAGCCCGTTTATCTGCAGACCACAGGGAAAACCGCCCTGTCGTATCGGGAAAAAGAACTCGTAGGGCACGGTACGGTATATCATGCCGAAGGTTTTGGCAGTCCTGTAGGAAAACTGAAGGGGATTAACCTGGCCATAGAAGATATGAGCCCCCGCGATCTGAAAGCATACAATATATACGAAGGCGAAAAGGTTACCCTGGAATTTGAAGGAGGAATAGAAGTTACGGGAGATATCATAACCGGAACGAGAAACCTCCAGGGGAAAATTATTCTGATCAGTTTTAAAAACTGTACGGTGACCCACGGAGAAAAGACACTCTTTAAACCGGAGTGGGGAATTTATGATATGGCCGTAGGTAAAAAAGTAGTTTCCGCATTTTCCGGTCCGGCAGATACAAAGAGTTTTGATCTTATTACACATGTACCTTCGGAAAAGACCATTAAAATAAAAAAATCTGAGGAGCAGCTTGTTCTTGAAGCATTATACCGGGACGTGAGGGATATACGCGAAGGACGGGAAGTATCTACTGCTATGCACGGTATTTTTGAAAGCCTGAAAGCAAATACCTCTAAAGACTGGTTACTTTCCGTAGAGCTATACGAACTTGCCGTGGACCGGGGAGATGACACCTTTGCCCGGGAAATACTGGTTTACCTGGACAAGATGAAAGCAGATTTCCCGAAGATAGCCCACCTGATCGAAGGCGGGATCAGCCTGGTGGACAATAACCTGGTGGGATAGGTAGTCCTGGCATGAATTTTATATCTGCTTTACGGAATTTCCCATACCAGAAGATTACAGCGGAATGTTGCCATGCTTTCGCTTTGGATTGTCAACCTGTTTATTTTCCAGCATGGCGAACGCTTTCAGAAGCTTTCTCCTGGTATCCTGTGGTAGTATAACTTCGTCGATAAACCCGCGGTTGGCAGCGATATACGGGTTGGTAAATAACCTGGAGTACTCAGCTTCCTTTTCTTTCAGTTTTGTGTCCGGATCTTCCGCAGCAGAAATCTCCTTTTTAAAGATGATCTCCGCTGCTCCTTTGGCTCCCATTACGGCGATTTCCGCACTGGGCCAGGCAAAATTAAAGTCCGCCCCTATGTGTTTGGAATTCATAACATCATAAGCTCCCCCGTATGCTTTCCTTGTAATGACCGTAATTCTGGGTACTGTCGCCTCGCTGAAGGCATAAAGTAATTTGGCTCCGTTAGATATGATGCCGTTCCATTCCTGGTCTGTTCCCGGTAAAAAGCCGGGTACATCAACAAGTACCAGTAAAGGGATATTAAAACTATCGCAGAAACGTACGAAACGGGAAGCTTTTTTGGAACTATCCACATCCAGAACCCCGGCCAGTACCATAGGCTGATTGGCCACAATGCCGATACTGCGTCCTCCGAGCCTGGCAAAACCGGTAATAATGTTAGCGGCGTAGTCCTTGTGTATTTCAAAAAAAGATTCGGTGTCAATAATGCCCGATATCACTTCGTGCATGTCATAAGGCTTATTGGTATGATCGGGGATGACGGAAAGGAGGCTTTCCCGTATTTCATCCCCGGGTTCAAAGGGCAGGGACAGCGATTTTTCCCTGTTGTTCTGGGGAAGGTAACCCAGCAGCTTTTTTATATCCTCAAGACATTCGGCATCATTTGATGAGGTAATATGTGCTACACCCGATTTGGATGCATGCGTTCCCGCACCACCCAGCTCTTCGGAAGTAACATTTTCATTGGTTACGGTTTTTACCACATTAGGTCCCGTAACAAACATATAACTGGTATCCTGCACCATTATGGTGAAGTCTGTGATGGCAGGAGAGTACACGGCACCGCCCGCACATGGCCCCATAATCGCTGAAATTTGCGGGACTACCCCGGAAGCCTTTACGTTGCGGTAAAAAATATCCGCATATCCTCCCAAAGAACGAACCCCTTCCTGTATGCGTGCCCCACCGGAATCATTCAGTCCTATGATAGGGATTCCCGAGGTTACGGCCAGGTCCATCACCTTGCATATTTTTTCGGCATGGGTTTCGGAAAGAGCACCTCCGAATACCGTGAAATCTTGGGCAAAAACATATACCGGGCGACCGTTTATAGTACCGTAACCGGTAACTACACCGTCCCCGTAATACTGCTGTTTTTCCATCCCGAAATCTTTGGTACGGTGTATGACCAGGGCGCCGATCTCCTCGAAGGAACCGTTGTCCAGAAGATATTCAACCCGTTCCCTGGCGGTCAGTTTCTTTTTCTGATGTTGCTTTTCTATCCGTTCCGGCCCACCACCAAGATAAGCTTTGGCCAGTTTCTCGTTCAGGTTTTTTATTTCGGAATCCATAGTGTAATTTAATTTTTGGAATGATTATGCCCCGGGAATGCGTAGTTTTTTCAGGTCTTCCGTATATTGTTTTACGGCGATCAAAGCAGCTATCCTGGCTCTTTCTTCCTGTTCCGATCTTAAAATTTCCGGGGTATAGTGTTTCTGAATAAAGTGAGTGTCAAAATTTCCCGCACGGAATGTGTCGTGCATAAAGACGAATTTTCCAAAAGGGAGGGTGGTTTCCACTCCTTCCACAATATAGTTTTCAATGGCAAGGATCATGGTTTGTATGGCTTCTTCCCGGGTTTTGCCGTAAGTTATCAGTTTAGCCAGCATAGGGTCGTAAAAAATAGGGACATCCATACCGGCTTCAAACCCGTTGTCCACACGAATGTTTTCTCCCGAAGGAATTTCATAGTGTTCCAGGTGTCCTACGCTAGGGAGAAAATCGTTCAGAGGGTCTTCGGCATATACCCGGAGTTCCAGGGCATGCCCCCGGATGGCCAGGTCTTCCTGCCCGAGCGGAAGTTTTTCTCCCCGGGCTATACGTATTTGAAGTTCCACGAGATCCGTTCCGGTTATCCATTCCGTAACCGGGTGTTCCACTTGCAGGCGGGTATTCATTTCCAGGAAATAAAAGTTGTGGTTTTCGTCCAGCAGGAATTCTACGGTACCGGCACCCCTGTAGTCACATGCCCTGGCAACGTTGACGGCGGCTTCCCCCATTTTCATACGGAGCTCCGGACTGAGCACTACTGAAGGAGCTTCTTCAATGACCTTCTGGTGCCTTCTTTGTATACTGCACTCCCTTTCGAACAGGTGAATAACATTGCCGTGATTGTCGGCCATGACCTGTATTTCTATATGCCGGGGGGAAGCAATGTACTTTTCTATAAAAACGGAACCGTCACCGAATGCGGAGGTAGCTTCACTGATAGCCCTTTTTATTTGAGATTCCAGTTCTTTTTCTGTCTTAACAACCCGCATACCCTTTCCACCACCACCGGCAGAAGCTTTAATAAGTATCGGGTAGCCTATATTACCTGCTACGTGTCTCGCTTTTTCCGTATCCGTAAGGGCACGATCTGTTCCGGGGACCATGGGAATATCGTAAGCACTTACGGCTTCTTTGGCAGCCAGCTTACTTCCCATGGTGCGAATAGCGGATGAAGGCGGACCTATAAAAATGATATTATTTTCTTCGGTTTTTTCAGCGAATCGGGCATTTTCACTCAGGAAACCATATCCCGGATGTATGGCATCCGACCCGGTTTGCAGTGCTGCACGAATAATATTGTCTATGGAGAGGTATGATTTTTCCGGGGAGGCTTCCCCGATATAAACCGCTTCATCTGCATATTTTACATGTGGAGCGTTGCGGTCGGCCTCCGAATATACGGCAACAGTGGATATTCCCATTTTTCTGACGGTTCGCATAACACGGAGAGCAATTTCTCCGCGATTGGCTATCAATATTTTTTTCACTCTCTAAGGTTTTGATGGTATATATTGTTGATACTTTAAGTGTCTTCCAAGGTGAATTTTACTGTAAAACAATTATTCGTATTCAAGTAATAGCTGTCCTTTGTCTACCGAGCTTCCTTTTTGTATAACGATGGATTTGATAACGCCATTGCGGGGAGAGAGAATGACATTTTCCATTTTCATGGCTTCCAGGACAACAAGAGTGTCGTTTTCCAGGACATCCTGACCTTCCTTAACCTGGATATCCAGTACCAGTCCGGGCATAGGGGCCTTTATATCTGATATGTGTTCAGCTTCGTTACGGGTAAAACCCATTTCTTCGATGAGACGGTCAATGTCATCCGATATTTTAACCCTGTGGATAGTACCGTCTATGCGTATCCTATAAGTTTTTCGTAAAAAATCGGCTTCCACGATCTGTACTTTAGAAGATTTATGGTCTTTCAGGACGTGGAAAGATTCCTGTCCCGTTTTTACCATGTCCAGGGAGATGGCTTCGTGCGTATCAATTGTAAAACCGAAAGTGTCATTAACGTTTACATTATAGGTTTTGTCCATAGATGTCCGTATATTATGATGTTCTTTATTACTGAACGGCGGAAGTGAAAAAATGTACATATTTCGCAATTTTTGTCATTCCGCACAGGGATTTTTAAAGCATATAGGTATAAAAATAGGAATTCTTTGGCGTTACACCTTAAATCGGGAATTATCCTGGTGCTTTTTTATGATTTTTCTGGATAGAAATATCCCGATGGCCAGGGAAATAAAAGCGCCGGCCCAGGTTCCGGGAATGAAATTGATAAACAGGAAAAAGTCATAAGCCCCGTGGAAGAGTACCGCGAGAAACAGTCCACAGAGATTGAGCATATGCCGGTTACGCGAAAACTTGGCTTTTCCCATAAAATAGCCCATTAGTATGCCAAAAGTTGCATGTGCCGGAACTGCCGTAACCGCTCGTACCAAAGCTACCTGGTATCCGCCGCTGAGCACATAGATGAGGTTTTCTGTCGCAGCAAAACCCATAGATACCATTACCGCATATACAATACCGTCAAAAGGCTCGTTAAAGTCTTTTTTAGGCTGGGCATAATACCGTACTATAACATATTTGCTGAACTCTTCGGTAAGTCCTACTACAAAAAAAGCCCTAATAAATTCCTGGAATATATTGTTGCTGTAATAAAGCGGAATCACCCTTTGATATACTGCCGAGATTAGCATGGTAATAATTACACTTACTATAGCGCCCAAAATAAAACTGAAAAACAACAATCTCAAAGGCTCCTTTTCATACTTGTCTTTGATGTATATATAAAGGATTATCGCTACAACAGGGGCCAGGGCCGAGACAATCAAATAATTCATAAGGGAAAAATACATAAAATATGCTAATGCGGAAATGTTTTAAAGATGTATTTTACACTTTCCGGGGATGGTACTAATGATACAGAGGATAGTCAGTACAGTTTTTATATGTACGGATGCATTTAGCCCGATAAACATTCCTCCGGATCAAAACAAACGGATATGATTTTATGGAGGAAGAACCGGTGTAAGGTATGGGTAAAGAGCATTTTTCGGGCTATTTAACTATTTTAAAAGATCGAGTGACAAAAAAATCCGGTAATAATATAGTTTATACGGAATTATCTCTTACATTTGCATTATAAACCTATAAATCTATCGATTAAATAGACTAATAGCAATGCAGAGTTTTAGAACAGAAATAGAGAATCCCGTAGTAGAGAAAGATATTATTGACCTGGAGCGAAAGATTCGTTTGTTCCGTGAAGGCAAGGTAGATGAGGAGCGTTTCCGGAGTCTGCGTCTGGCCAGGGGAATATATGGTCAGCGGCAGGCGGGAGTGCAGATGATACGTATAAAGTTACCTTACGGAAAAGTAACAGGCGAGCAGTTGCATCGTATAGCCGATGTTTCGGATGAATATTCCACCGGCCGTCTTCATATTACGACCAGGCAGGATATCCAGATACATTATGTAAGCCTGGACAGAACACCCGAACTGTGGGCACAACTGGAAAAGGACGATGTTACGATCCGCGAAGCCTGTGGTAATACGGTACGAAATATTACCGCCAGCGAAACCGCCGGGATTGATGTGAATGAGCCTTTTGATGTTACTCCCCACGCACATGCAGCTTTTAAATATATGCTGCGAAACCCTATCGGGCAGGAGATGGGACGTAAGTTTAAGATATCTTTTTCCTCTTCCGATGCGGATACCGCTTTGAGCTATATGCACGATCTCGGTTTTATACCGAAAATCAAAGATGGCAAAAGAGGTTTTAAAGTACTGCTTGGAGGCGGACTTGGTTCTCAGCCGAGACATGCGGACGTGATATATGAATTCCTCGAGGAAGATCGTATCATACCGCTTATAGAAGGTGTGGTGCGTATTTTTGACCGTTACGGGGAAAGGGCCAAACGAATGAAAGCACGGATGAAGTTTTTACTGAAGGATATGGGAGTGGAGGAATTCACCCGCTTGGTACAGGAAGAACAAAAAGCCCTGCCTTTTCAAACCTACGCCATCGATACCGAAGGCTTTGATGCACACGCTATTGTGTTGAAAAACCTGGAAGATAGAGAAATGCCAAAAGTAGAAATCGAAGATGAAAAGGCCTATAAGCAATGGAAAAGTACAAATGTCATCCCTCAGAAACAGGACGGCTTTGTTTCCATTGGGATCAAAGTGCTCCTGGGAGACTTTTATACGGACAAGGCAAGGCAGCTGGCCGATCTCATAAAGAGTTATGCAGGTAACGAGTTGCGTTTGTCACTCCGGCAGAATATCTTGCTTCCTTATGTTCGTGAAGATCTGTTGCCTTTCTTTTATACGGAACTAAAGAAACTAGGGTTTACCGATGCGGGATATAACAGTACGGCAGATATTACCGCCTGTCCCGGTACGGATACCTGTAATCTGGGTATTGCCAACAGCACCGGAATAGCAGAGGTCCTGGAAGGTGTATTGCGGGATGAATACCCGGAATACCTGAACAATACCGACATGGCTATCAAGATAAGCGGATGTATGAATGCCTGTGGTCAGCACATGATGGCACATATCGGTTTCCAGGGAATGTCCATACGTTCCGGAAAGCTGGTAGCCCCGGCATTGCAGGTGTTACTCGGAGGGGGCGTACTCGGGGATGGTAACGGAAGGTTCTCCGATAAGGTGATAAAAATACCCAGCAAACGTGGTCCCGAAGCCCTCCGGACTATTCTGGATGACTATAAAGTCAATGCGACAGCCGGAGAAAGTTTTCTGGATTACTATGACAGGCAGGGTAAAACCTATTTTTACGATATACTGAAACCGCTTTCGGATACGGATAACCTTACGGAAGATGACTTTAAAGACTGGGGACATGCCGATACCTACAAACAGGAAGTAGGCGTAGGGGAATGTGCCGGTGTGGTGATAGACCTTGTGGCGACCTTGTTATTCGAAAGTGATGAGAAAATAGACAGTGCCAAGGAATCCCTGAAAGAAGAGCAATGGGCAGATGGTATTTATCATTCCTATGCAGCCCTGATAAATACGGCAAAAGCACTGTTGTTGTCCGAGAATAAAAAGACCAATACCCACGCAGGTATAATCAGCCAGTTCCAGGAAGTATTTGTGGATGAAGGAAAGATAAAAGTTGAGACTTCGGCAGGAAATACATTTGCCGACCTGGTATACCAGATCAACAAAAACGAACCGACCGAAGATTTCGCTAAGAAATACCTGGAAGATTCCCGTACATTCCTCGACCAGATAAGGATATACAGGGACCAGGAACTGGTGGCAAGTTAAAAGAATTAAGAATGATTTTCCGAAGTTCTGACATTCGGAACTCAACTGTGATTAGTACGTGAAGAAACCGAAATTAATATTAGTAGGAGCCGGCCCCGGCGATGCGGACCTCATTACCCTCAAAGGTATAAAGGCTCTGCAATTAGCAGATGTGGTGTTGTACGATGCCCTCATCAACAGGGATATTCTGGAACATGCCGCCAATGCAAAGAAAATTTTTGTTGGGAAACGCAAAGGGTACCATGTACATTCGCAGGATGAAATAAACAAACTGATCGTACAGCACGCTTTCGCATCGGGTACCGTAGTCCGGTTAAAAGGAGGAGACCCTTTTATTTTTGGCCGTGGCACCGAAGAGATCGATTATGCCGAAAGTTTCGGTGTGGAAGCTGAGGTAGTCCCGGGAATTACCTCTTCCGTAGCCGTACCGGCATACCAGGGGATTTCTCTCACCAAAAGACATGTTGCCGAAAGTTTCTGGGTAGTTACCGGAACAACATCGGCAGGAAAGCTGTCCGAAGATATCCGCCTTGCAGCCCAATCGTCGGCAACCGTGGTCATCCTGATGGGAATGAGTAAGATCGATACCATTATGGAGCTGTTCCGCGAGAGCGGTAAAGGCGACGTTCCCGTAGCGGTTATTCAGAACGGTACAACCCTTAACGAACATTTGGGGTGCGGTACGGTGAATACCATAGGCGATGTGGTACGTGATAAAAAACTCAGTTCTCCTGCTATTATCGTAATAGGTGAAGTAGTAAGGGAAAGCGTGAAACTAAAAGGATTGTACGAAGAAGTAAATGCCGTGGCCCCGGAGAATTATGACACGCTTCAAAAAGCGCAGCTGTTTAAAAGATAAGATCACGTTTTCGGAATAATGATTATGGAAAAGAACGAACTATACCCGGTATTTCTCAAGGTTAACGAACTCAATGTACTGCTCGTGGGAGCAGGTAATGTAGGGTATGAAAAACTGTCTTTTTTACTGAAGTCCAGTCCCAATGCCAAAGTTATTGTGGTGGCACCGGATTTCAGTGATGAAGTGAGGGCACTGGCGGAAAAACACCATATTCCCCTGTTGCACAGGCCGTATTCTACCAATGTGTTGCACAAAAAACATATGGTAATTGCGGCGACAAACGATCCGGAAGTAAACAAACAGATATGCGAGGATGCCCGCGCGAGGAATATACTCGTAAACGTAGCCGATACCCCCGAACTTTGTGATTTTTACCTGGGAGGGATAGTAACCAAGGGCAATGTGAAAATAGCCATATCCACCAATGGCAAATCGCCTACCATGGCCAAAAGGCTCCGGCAGCTTTTTGAGGAGATCATACCGGACGATATTAACGAACTGGTAGAAAACCTCAATCGATACCGGGGTACATTAAAGGAGAATTTTGAAGAGAAAGTGGAAAAACTGAACCATATCACAAGATCGTTTATCCATAAATCCTGATGAACAGGTACCCGAAAAAGAAAAATTAACACTACGTATATATAAATAACAGAAACAGAAGAAGATGATTAAGACGGATATTTTAATAATCGGTGCCGGACCTACCGGTCTGTTTACGGTCTTTGAAGCCGGGTTGTTAAAGTTAAAAACGCATTTGATAGATGCCTTGCCACAGCCGGGAGGACAATGTTCCGAACTTTACCCTAAAAAACCAATATACGATATTCCCGGTTTTCCCGAAATAAAAGCGGGTGACCTGGTAGATAACCTCATGGAACAGATAAAACCTTTCAGTCCCGGTTTTACCCTGGGAGAAAGAGCGGAAACCATAGAAAAACTGGAAGACGGAAGTTTTATCGTAACGACCAATAAAGGTACGCAACACCATGCGCCGATAATTGCCATCGCAGGAGGATTGGGGTCTTTTGAGCCCAAAAAACCACTGATAGACAATATTGCCGACTATGAAGACAACGGGGTCGCTTACATGATAAAAGATCCGGAAGTATACCGGGATAAAAAAGTGGTTATAGCCGGAGGTGGAGATTCTGCATTGGACTGGTCTATATTCCTGGCCGATGTAGCATCCGAAGTTACCCTGGTACACCGCAGAAATGAGTTCCGCGGGGCCCTGGATTCCGTAGAAAAAGTCGGAGAACTGGCAAAGCTGGGGAAAATCAACCTGGTGACCCGTGCCGAAGTTGTAGGATTGCTCGGAGAAGACCACCTGAATTCCGTTGTTATTAATCATGCGGACGAAGGAGAATTTATCCGTGAGACGGATTACTTTATTCCCCTTTTCGGATTGTCACCGAAATTAGGCCCTATAGCCGGCTGGGGACTGGAAATAGAGAAGAACGCCATCAAAGTGGATAATTCCTATGACTATTCCACCAATATCCCGGGCATTTATGCCATTGGAGATGTGAATACATATAAAGGAAAATTAAAACTGATCCTTTCCGGATTCCACGAAGCCGCTATCATGTGCCAGAGTGCCTATCAAAGGATATTTCCGGATAAACGTTACGTCATGAAATATACCACCGTAGGCGGAATACAAGGTTTTGACGGCACGAAAAAAGAAGCCAAAAAAGAAGTCATCAAGGCCATCGAGGTATAAAACCGATTGCCAATTGCAATCGCAGAGACATACGGCCGTATGTCTCCACAGGATTTCATATCCTGCGAATATATGGATATAGTGAAAACAGCCCTGTCCCGGATACCGATTCCCACAGGGCTGTTATAGCAATAAAAAAACAGCAATTAGTTTGCAAAAGAAAAAGGTATTACATTTCTTTGCATTCTGAATTTATCGAAGTTATCAAGAAAGGCAGAGGGAATAGACCCGGTGAAGCCTTAGCAACCCTCCGTGCCTGAAGCGGAGAAGGTGCTAAATTCTACCCCCGTGATTACATGGGGACAGATGACGCAAATACTTCCCGTATTTCTCCCTGTTTTCTGATAACATTTTACAAACAAATCAACGGTTTCTTGTCCCGGATATATATTTAAATATTCTGTTATCCGGTACATAAGGCAAAACGATCGATCTTATGAGTGCTATAAAAGCAGAACTTCAAAAAAGGATACTGGTACTGGACGGGGCCATGGGTACCATGCTTCAGAGATACCAATTTACGGAAGAGGACTTTCGCGGGGAGCGTTTTAAAGATTACGCCCACCCGTTGAAAGGGAACAACGATCTGCTTTCGCTCACTCAGCCCGAAGCCATTGCAGAGATACATGCCAAGTATTTTGAAGCCGGGGCGGATATCGTGGAGACCAACACCTTTTCGGGCACTACCATTGCCATGGCAGATTACTATATGGAAGACCTCGTTTACGAGTTAAATTACGAATCAGCCAGGATAGCCAGGGAAGTAGCAGATAAGTTCACGGCAGAAAACCCGGAAAAACCGAGATTTGTAGCCGGGGCTGTCGGCCCGACAAACAGGACCGCAAGCATGTCGCCCGATGTTAATGATCCCGGATACAGGGCCATTACCTTCGACGAACTTCGAATAGCTTATAAACAGCAGGTGGAAGCACTGGTAGACGGTGGTGTGGATATACTGCTGGTAGAAACAATTTTCGATACGTTAAATGCCAAAGCTGCCCTGTTCGCTATTGAGGAAATGAAGGAAGAACGAGGGCTGGACACCCCTGTAATGGTCAGTGGAACGATTACCGATGCTTCCGGGAGAACACTGTCCGGACAGACCGTGGAGGCCTTCCTGATATCCATATCGCATATTTCGCTGTTAAGTGTAGGGTTCAATTGCGCTCTCGGGGCCGATCAGCTTAAACCTTATCTGAAGCGGCTCGGGCAGAATACAGATCTTAATATTTCCGCCCATCCCAATGCGGGACTGCCCAATGCTTTCGGGGAATATGACCAGACACCGGAAGAAATGCAGGAACTGATCAGGGAATACCTGGATGATAACCTCGTAAATATTATCGGGGGATGCTGCGGGACTACGCCGGATCATATAAAGCTTATAGCAGAGGCTGCAGCCCGGTATAAGCCCAGAAAACTGGGCGCTTTGGCTTAAACTTTGATGTGATAATACCGTAGAAAACAATAATGAAGGTCCGTAGCAAACAGCACAGTTCTGCTATGGAAAACAAAGAGAAGCTGCCATCGGGCAGCAGACAAATAACGACGATTAAAACACCAGAGGATCCGTGGGAAAAGGAAATACAGACGAAAAGCAATATGACGACCCGCCATCGGAAGGAAGGGAAAAACAGAAAATCCGGCCGCTAAAGCTGTCGGGGCTCGAGCCTTTGATTGTAACTCCCGAGAGCAACTTTATCAATATCGGGGAACGTACCAACGTAACCGGTTCCCGGAAGTTCCTGCGCCTGATAAAAGAAGAAAAATATGAGGAGGCACTGGATGTGGCCAGGGCACAGGTAGAAGGAGGTGCACAGATCATCGATGTGAACATGGATGAAGGGATGATAGACGGGGTTCAGACCATGACCACATTCCTGAACCTGATTGCATCCGAACCCGATATAGCCCGCGTTCCCCTTGTAATTGACAGTTCCAAATGGGAGATCATAGAAGCCGGGCTCAAGGTGGTTCAGGGAAAGTGTATCGTTAATTCCATCAGCTTAAAAGAAGGGGAAGAAACTTTTGTAAAACATGCCAGGACCATCAGAAGATACGGTGCGGCAGTTATTGTCATGGCTTTTGACGAAGCGGGACAGGCAGATACCTACGAAAGAAGGATAGAGATTTGCAAACGTTCCTATGACATCCTGGTGAACGAAGTAAAGTTTGCCCCGGAAGACATTATCTTCGACCCGAATATTTTCCCCGTAGGTACGGGGATGGAAGAACACCGTAAAAACGCGGTGGATTTTTTCAGGGCAACCAAATGGATACGGGAGAACCTGCCTTATGCCAATGTAAGCGGAGGGGTGAGTAACGTGTCCTTTTCATTCCGGGGGAACAATGTCGTACGTGAAGCGATGAATGCCGCATTCCTTTACCATGCGGTACAACACGGCATGAACATGGGGATTGTAAACCCGGAAATGCTGGAGGTTTATGACGAAATTCCCAAAGAACTGCTTATACGTATAGAAGATGTGCTTCTCGACCGTAGGGACGACGCCACCGAACGCCTGCTCGATTATGCGGAAGAGGTAAAGGGCAGTGGAAAAATTTCGGAGAAAAAACAACAGGAATGGCGTTCCGAAGGCTTACAGGAACGAATAACCCATGCCCTGGTAAAAGGTATAGACGAGTTTATCGAAACAGATGTGGAAGAAGCCCGTTTACTGGTAGCCCGGCCCATAGAGGTTATAGAGATCTACCTGATGAACGGAATGAATGTTGTGGGCGACCTCTTCGGAAGCGGAAAAATGTTCCTGCCACAGGTAGTGAAATCCGCCCGGGTAATGAAAAAGGCTGTAGCATACCTGTTACCTTTTATAGAAGAAGAAAAGAAAAGCCTTCCCGCAGGAGAAGGAGGTTCCCGGGCCGTAGGTAAGATACTCATGGCTACCGTAAAAGGCGATGTCCACGATATCGGGAAAAATATAGTAAGCGTAGTTCTCGGATGTAACAATTACGAAGTAGTAGATCTGGGTGTTATGGTTCCCCCGGAAAAGATCATTCAGACTGCTATAGATGAAAATGTGGATATCATAGGGCTTAGCGGCCTTATCACCCCGTCTTTGGATGAAATGGTCTATCTGGCCCAGGAATTGGATAAACTGAGTATCAATATTCCCGTACTCATAGGAGGGGCCACCACTTCGAGAGCACATACTGCAGTGAAGATAGCTCCGGCTTATCGGGAAACCGTAGTGCATGTAAACGATGCCTCACGGGCAGTAACCGTAGCCAGTAATTTGCTCAACGAAAAGACCAAAGGCGAATATTGCAGGTCCATAAGAGCAGAGTACGATAAACTGCGGGAAGGTTTTCTCAATCGCTCCAAGGTAAAAGAATACCTGAAAATAGCAGAAGCAAGAAAAAATAAATTGCAGCTCAACTGGGAAAACTATCAACCGGTAAAACCAAAAAAAACAGGGGTACACAGCATAGAAGTGGCCCTGGAGGAATTACTGGAGTATATAGACTGGACCCCGTTTTTCCGTACCTGGGAGCTGCATGGCAAATACCCGGAGATCTTAACCGATCCGGTAGTAGGAGAACAGGCAACCTTACTTTTTGAGGACGCAAGGAAAATGCTGACTGACCTGATGCGTGAAAAATGGTTACAGGCCAAAGGAGTATACGGATTGTTCCCTGCCAACCAGGTGAATGAGGACGATATTGCTATTTACGACGAGAATGGCAACCGGGTAGATACCCTGCTTACCCTTCGTCAGCAATCCAAAAAGAATAAGAGGGCCGCCAATATAGCCCTTGCCGATTTCGTAGCCCCGGATACTTCCGGTATTCGCGATTATGTCGGGGCTTTTTGTGTGTCTACAGGTTTTGGTGTGGACGAGAAAGCTGCTGAATTTGAAAAAGAACACGACGATTATAATTCCATAATGGTAAAAGCCCTGGCCGACAGGTTTGCCGAGGCCTTTGCCGAATACCTGCACGAGAAAGTGCGAAAGGAATTCTGGGGATACGCCTCTGATGAAACCCTGACGAATGAAGAACTCATAAAAGAATCCTATAAAGGCATCCGCCCTGCTCCCGGTTACCCCGCTTGTCCGGATCACCTGGAAAAGAGAACATTGTGGCGGTTGCTGAAGGCAGAGGAAAATACCGGGGTACGGCTTACCGAAAGCCTGGCCATGTGGCCGGCATCTTCAGTATCCGGGTATTATTTCGGGCATCCGGAGAGTAAATATTTCGGATTGGGGAAAATAAAAGAAGACCAGGTAGAAGATTATGCCGTAAGACGTGGCATCCCCCTGGAAGAAGCCAGGAAATGGCTGAATCCGAATATAGTTGATTAACAAACATGGCCCCGGGAAAAGAACCCGTATTTAGAACAACCCGTAACCGGAATAAATAAAATTAACCAAATCCTGGGCATAACCGGAAAGCATAACATGAAAGTAACAGAACACATAGAACAGGCCAAAGGAAAGACCCTGTTTTCGTTTGAAGTCGTACCACCCCCGAAAGGTGGAAACATACAGGAATTATACAATAACATAGACCCCCTGATGGAGTTCAATCCGCCTTTTATCGATGTGACGACCTCCAGGGAAGAATATATCTATATAGAACGGGAAGGTCTGCTGGACAGGAAGATCGTGAGAATGCGTCCGGGCACCGTTGGTATATGTGCTTCCATAAAGCACAAATACCAGGTAGATACCGTGCCTCACGTGCTTTGTGGCGGATTTACCCGCGAAGAGACCGAATACATGCTGGTGGACTGTCATTATCTGGGTATTGAGAATATTATGGCGCTCCGGGGAGATGCCATGAAACACCAGCGTTATTTCGAACCTACGAAAGGAGGGCATACCTATGCCAATGAACTGGTAGGGCAGATCAAGAATATTACCAGGGGAAAATATCTGCACGATGTGGTAGAAGCCAGTAACAGGCCGGATTTCTGTATCGGGGTGGCAGGATACCCGGAGAAACACCTGGAAGCCCCTTCATTGGATTACGACCTGAAAAAACTACAGGATAAAATAGATGCCGGGGCCGACTATATCGTTACCCAGATGTTTTTTGACAACAGCAAATTTTTCGAATTTGTGGAGAAAGCGAGAAATATAGGAATTAATGTACCCATTATCCCGGGTATAAAACCTATTGCCGTAAAAAGACATTTACAGTTACTTCCGCAGGTATTTAAGATAGACTTGCCGGAGGAACTTATTCATGCCGTTGAAAAATGCAGGGATAACAAGGAAGTAAGGCAGGTAGGCATAGAATGGTGTATACAGCAATCCAAAGAATTAAAAGATGCCGGTGTTCCGGTTTTACATTACTATTCTATGGGAAAATCTGACAACATCAAGGCAGTAGCTTCGTCAGTATTTTAAAAATAAAACATACTTTTGTGCCGAATCCGGCAGCATGAAGAAAATTTTTTTTGCCTTAGTTGTATTATTTCAGGTGTTTGTTTCCGGCCAGGAGAAGAAGGACGGAAACAAACACTTTTCCTATATAGATGCCAGTTACTTTTATGGCAATACAGCACTCCATAACACCGATATTCAGCATCTTATAACCGGTCATCCGGAAGGCCTTATCCTGAGCTGGAACAGGAAGACTTACGGGAAGGAAGCCTGGGAGCAGCGTTTTAACTACCCGGATTACGGAGTCTCCTTCGGCTATCAGAATCTGAAAAACGAATATCTGGGAGAGAATTACGCACTGTATGCCCACTATAATTTTTATTTTTTGCAGAGAAACCTCATGCTCCGCATAGGGCAGGGGCTTGCCTATACTACCAATCCGTACGATAAAGAAGATAATTATCGCAATATTGCCTTCGGATCAAGGATTATGAGCAGTACCTATGTGATGCTGAATTACAAAAAAGAACGGTTATTGGACAGGTTTGGCATACAGGCGGGTTTTTCCCTTATCCATTATTCCAATGCCAATGTAAAGGCTCCGAATACCAGCATAAACAGTATAGTATTTAACGTTGGTGTGAACTATCAACTGGAGAAAGAAGAGCCGGAATTTATACATACGTTTACATCCGGCGGGTTTACGGAACCCGTTCGGTATAATGCCGTATTCCGTTCCGGGGTAAACGAAAGTGACGTGGTGAACAGCGGGCAATATGCCTTTTACGTTTTTTCCTTTTATGCAGATAAGAGACTGAGTAGAAAAAGTGCGGTACAACTGGGTACAGATGTGTTCTATTCCAATTTCCTGAAAGAATATATCCGTTATAAAAGTATAGCCTATCCGGAAGACGGTATATCCGGCAACGAGGATTTTAAAAGAGCAGGTGTTTTTGTAGGGCACGAACTGTTTGTAAACCGGCTTTCGCTGGTAACGCAACTGGGATATTATGTGTATTACCCGGTGGATTTCGAAGGGCGTTTTTACCAGAGGATAGGATTGAAACGTTACTTCGGGGACAAGATGTTCGCAGCGCTGACACTGAAAACACATGCTGCAAAAGCCGAAGCAGTCGAATTTGGAATAGGTATACGCCTTTGATATCACATCTGGTTTTTACGTAATGAAGAAAATAGTATACATAATAGTTTTTCTGCTGCTTTCCTGCGATAGTGAAAATGCCGGCGACTGTTTTAAAACCGCGGGAGACACGGTAAACAGGGAAATTGATGTACCTGCTTTTTCCAGGATATTGGTAAAAGAAGGCGTGCAGATGGTTCTTAAAGAATCTGCCGGGTACAGTGTGACCATAGAAACCGGAAAGAACCTGGTAAACGATGTTCATGCCGAAGTAACAGAAGGGCAGTTGGTACTTTCCAATAGTACTACCTGTAATTTTTTCCGGGATTACGATCAGACCATTGTGTATGTGACGGCACCCGATATCACAGAAATCAGGAGTTCCACCCAATGGGATATCCGTTCGGATGGTGTGCTCACATACCCGAACCTCAGGATTATTTCCGAAAATTATCAAAGCGACTATCAGAACACCGGAAATTTTTACCTGCACCTGGAAAACAAAAGTTTCGGCCTGGTGTTCAATAACCTGTCCAATTGCTATCTGGAGGGAAGCACCGGTAAAATGAACATTTACCTCGCGGCGGGGAACTCCCGTGTGGAAGCGGCGGGTTTTGTGGCAGATGAGGTAACCCTGTATCATCGCGGTTCCAACGATATTATCGTACATCCTTTACAACACATTCAGGGTGATATATACAGTACCGGTGATGTTATATCCGTGAACCGTCCGTCCCAGGTGGAAATAACGGAACATTACCGGGGTAAGCTACGGTTTGAAGAGGATTGATCGGGAGCTATTGCAGCTACTTTGGTTTTTATGTTATGTAGTTATTAAGTTAATGGGTTATTACGTGTTGACTTAATAATTGTGGCAATTTCCCCGCCGGACGGGCAGAATTGATACTTCCTAAACCTCCGGACAGCAAGTCCGGAGTAGCTTATTTTCCGAAAACAGGTATGGCAAACAGGAATATCCCTAAAATAAATAATAAGGTGAGTACATGTACCATGCGATGGTTTATTCTCAGAAAAATAAATTGTTCCACGGTTCTCCCGGCCCAGAAAAGAGCATTGCCCGCCAGAAAGAACTTTCCCAATTGGGTTTCGCCCAGTTCCTCCGGAAAAACAAAACATATTGTCCCTACAAAAATGAAATAGTAAATAATACGCAGGTTCAGTATCTGTATGATCCCCCGGTTCGGGCGACTTAGTTTTTGCAGATCATCTTTCCATCGGAAGAGCTTCCAGAAGAATACATGAAAGACCGCAAACCCAAAGGAATAGATGCCGCATAAATAAATCCAGATTTCTTTTGTCATCGCGGAGGATAATTATTCCGGTTTGTTTTCGACAAGATAGCTTATTAATAAATAACTTGGGGAAGAACTGAGAAGTTCTTCCGAGTCTTTATCCCCATCCTTTAATTTTGCAACACCGCAGAAGCGTTCTACTTTATATTTTTCATCGTACCAGGAAGAAGCAAAGATCATCAGCGGAATTTTCCTGTTTAACTTCCAGGAGGGGTTTACATATTCCTTCCACATGAAAAACTGCATATCAGAAGTTTTTTTCAGTTCTACATTGGTTTTCAGTCTCATACTGTAGGTGCGGATACTCAGGGAACCTTTGTTATCTTCCGTTTTGGCAAACATTTTAAATTGATCCATGTAGTCATGCATTAGAATGTCTCCGGAATAATAATGGTATTTAGTGTTCATCAGGGCTATAGTGTCCTGTTCCGTTAACTTCCCGTTTTCATATTTGTCCTTTAAGATATACAGTCGATAATCCTTGTCAAATTTGCCGGTGCGGAATTTATAAATCTGAATTCCTGCAATATCCAGTGCTTCTACCAGGTCCAGTGTGTTTATATCCTGGCTGTTATACGTGTTTTGGGGATCTTCTTTCAGGTATTGCGGACGATCGTTATCGGTAAGGGGAGATATGTTGACCGGTGTGGAACTTTTATTTTCGTTCAGGCCGTTTTGAGAATGGCCGATGAAACTCGTTATCAGTAAAAGAAATAACAGTTTTTTCATGGTATGGTATTTTTGGTTAACGGGCACTTATGTCAAATAGAAGGTATTAAATTAAGATTAAAAATGTGAATCCCGGGGGAAGAGAGTGTTAAAAGAATGAAAATGAAACCGTGATCGGGTGAACCGAACCGGAAAGAAATAAAGAGAAGTTACAGGATTACCTGTAGAAATTCCGCAGGAAGGCCTTCCATTTCTCCGACCTTAACAGAAGTAAATCCCTGGCGTATCAGGATTTTCCTGGAAGGGATGTTGCCCGGATCTATAATGGCCGTTACCTTTTCCAGTTGCGATTCTTTTCTGGCAATTCCCATAAGTATTTCTGCGGCATTACTACCTAATCCTTTTCCCCAGTATTCCGGCAATAATATGTATCCGAGTTCGGCTTCTCTGGCGTCTGGTTCTGTAATTTCCATCTTGGCCAGGCCGATAAAAGAATCGTTTGCCCGGTCTATTATTTGGTAGGTGCCCAGTGTTTTGTGCAGAGTATTCTTTTCCAGGATCAGGTCATAATCCCTGCGGGCTTCCTCTGCCGGAACAGCCCTTTCTGTAATCATGGCCATAACCTTTTTGTTGTTTACCAGGGAAAAATACCGGTTAAAGTCGCCGGAAGAAAATTTTTTGAGATAAATACTACTTGTGGTATTCATTTTTTAGGATGAGGGATTTATGAATATTCTTGTTCGTTTTACGCCTGGGTCAGTTCCCGGAACAAACTTTCCAGGTTCCGGTTTTTTCTGTGCAGTTGCAGGGTTTTTAATCCGTTGTCATGGGCAAAATCAAATACGGCAGGTCGCATGTCTACCGAAGTTTGGAAACGCAGTTCGTAAACAAAGTCGTAAATATTGTTTACCGAACGGATATTGGGAAGGTTTTCCAGCAAGACCGGTTCTACCCGGTAATCAAATTCCACCTCGATTACCTGTTCCGAAGCTTCCCGGAGACTTTCCATTTTTTTATCGGCCACGATTTCCCCGTGGTTAATAATAATAACCCTGTCGCAAATAGCCTCTACTTCCTGCATAATGTGCGTGGAGAGCAACACGGTCTTTTTCTTCCCCATATTGCGGATTAGTCCCCGTATTTCAATCAATTGGTTAGGATCCAGTCCCGTTGTGGGCTCGTCCAGTATAAGTACTTCCGGATCGTGGAGCATGGCAGCGGCCAGCCCTGTACGCTGTCGGTATCCTTTGGATAGTTGTCCTATTTTTTTATGTGCTTCCGGCGCAAGTCCGGTAAGATGTATAACTTCTTCAATACGTTCCTTATCTATCTTTTTTCCGGCCGAGCGGTATATCGAAGCACTGAAGTCCAGGTACTCTTTTACATACATATCCAGGTATAACGGATTGTGTTCCGGAAGGTAACCGATGCTTTTCTGTACCTCCTTTTTTCCGGAAACCACATCAAAGCCGTTTACCTTCGCCTTACCGGAATCGGCAGGGATATAAGTGGTAAGTATCTTCATCATGGTAGATTTTCCGGCGCCGTTTGGGCCGAGAAATCCAACAACTTCTCCTTTATCAATGGAGAAAGATACATTATTGAGGGCCTTTTGGTTTCCGTAGTTTTTGGATATATCGGTAACTTCTATGGACATGGAACGGATATTTAGCAGATAGTATCGGTCTTCAAAAATACATAAACGCTTATTAAGGATAAATGTTTTACAGTACTTCTTTAGCAGAATGTCTTATTCCCGGGTTTGGAAGATAAAGTATCGTATCCGGAGGGGACGGGGAATGTCTATGGTCAGGAGAATTTGCGGAGTGTATGGTTATTGTCAAAGGACATTGGATTTCCGTATCCTTTAAAAAAACGTAAATGAGTTTGATAATAATACAGGGATCAGATTTCCGATTTGTGATTTTTTTCCTCTTTTTCAGGAAAAATGAAAAAAATACATCTCCGGTCTTGCCCGTTTCAAATTTATAATTACTTTAGCAGCGTCAAATAGAATAAACAAATGGCTCACACTATTTATAACTGGAACTTTTATTTCTTCTTCTTTTACTTTTTTAAAGGGAGAACGGGACAGTTATAGGTTATTTTGAGCAAAAATATATGACGAGTCCCGGATTTTCCGGGACTTTTTTTTGGCCTTAAAACTCGTAATAACAAAAAATATGCAGGTAATTACAGCAGCATGAATAAGATAGTAGCCATACAGGGAATTAAAGGGTCTTTTCACCACCAGGTGGCAAGAGAATATTTCAGCAACGATACGGATATTCTGGAATGCCTTTCTTTCGACAGTTTAGTAGACAGCCTTCTGGACAAGACCGCAAACAGTGCTGTCATGGCCATTGAAAATTCCATCGCAGGCTCTATCATTCCCAACTATGCGTTGATAGATAGTAACCAACTGCACATTATCGGGGAGCATTATGTGAACATACACCACAACCTGATGGCATTGCCCGGCCAGGGACTGGAAGACATCCTGGAAGTTTATTCCCACCCTATGGCCTTGTTACAGTGCAAAAAATTCTTCAAGCAATATCCGCACATCAAGCTGGTGGAAGACGCCGATACGGCAGAAACGGCGCGAAGGATCCGGCAAAACGGATTGAAGGGAATAGGCGCGATAGCCAGTAAAACTGCTGCCGAACTTTTCGATATGCAGATTCTGGCAGAAAATATCCAGACCATTCAGGACAATTCTACCCGTTTTGTCATCGTACAGACAAAGAATTCCGTATTGCCCGAAGAAGAAATAAACAAGGCATCGATAAAATTCAAGACCGATCACAAACGCGGAAGCCTGGCAACCGTACTTAATGTAATGAGCGATTGCCGGTTGAACCTCACCAAAATACAATCCCTTCCGGTTATCGAAACCCCCTGGAAATATTCCTTTTTCGTCGATGTTACTTTTGAGAAGTACGACGATTTCAAAAAGGCAAAATCCCTTTTAGAGATCATGACGGAAGATTTTAAAATACTCGGCGAATACAAAAATGTAAAACTATGATTGAGGTAGCCAAAAGGTTAAATACGGTAGAAGAATACTACTTTTCCAGGAAATTGCGGGAAGTGAGACAGCTTATGGCTGAAGGCAAGCCGGTTATTAATATGGGTATAGGAAGTCCGGACCTGCATCCTGCCCCCGAAGTGATAAAGGCGCTCCGCGATTCCGTAGACGATGCCTTGGCACACCAGTACCAAAGCTACCAGGGATTGCCCGAACTGCGCGAAGGCGTAAAGGATTTTTACAAAGAAAAGTTCGGGGTTACGCTGGACAGGGATACGGAGATACTGCCGCTTATGGGATCCAAGGAAGGTATTATGCACATCTCTATGGCCTTTTTAAACGAAGGCGATGAGGTGCTGATCCCCGATCCCGGTTATCCTACCTATACTTCGGTGACCAAACTGATAGGTGCCGTGCCGAGATATTACGACCTGACCGAAAGTAACGGATGGCTACCCGACCTGGATGCCCTGCAAAAACAAGGGCTTTCCAAGGTGAAAATGATGTGGCTCAACTATCCGCATATGCCTACCGGAACCAACGGTACCAGGGAGTTATACGAAGAATTGGTGGCTTTCGCCAGGAGGAATAATATTCTTCTGGTGAATGATAATCCATACAGCTTTGTTCTCAATGACAGCCCGGCGAGTATTTTGCGGGTAGAAGGCGCCAAAGAAGTAGCCCTGGAACTCAATTCCCTGAGCAAAACTTTTAACATGGCCGGTTGGCGTGTGGGCATGGTGATGGGGAATGACAAGAACATCAATGCCGTGCTCAAGGTAAAAAGCAATATGGACAGCGGTATGTTTTACGGGATTCAGAAAGGGGCTGTAGCGGCACTCCGTTGCTCGGAGGAATGGTATTCTGGTATCAATGAAGTATACGGGGAGAGAAGAGAACTTATGTACCGGCTTATCGGAAAACTGGGATGTACATATGACACCAATGCGGTAGGTATGTTCGTATGGGCCAAATTGCCTGCGGATGTTGTTTCGGCGGAAGCTTTTATCGATGAGATACTGTACGACAAAAGCATATTTATTACCCCCGGAACTATTTTCGGGAAGAATGGCGAAGGTTATATCCGCTTTTCCCTGTGTACTCCGAAAGAAAAGATACAGGAAGCGATAGACCGTATATAAAAGAGAAGGAGAACGCCTTCGGTAAAGATAAATAAATGTAAAATGACAAATGTATTTGTAATAGGGCTCGGACTGATAGGAGGATCTTTCGCACTCGATATCAAATCGGTATACGAAAAAGCGGAGATCTACGGTGTCGATACCAACGATGCCCACCTGGTACAGGCCCTGGAGCTGGGACTGATCGATAAAAAAGCCAGGCTGGAAGATGTGGAAAAGGCAGATGTCGTTATCGTGGCCGTTCCCGTAAATACCAGTCTGAAGCTGTTACCCGAGGTGCTGGACCTGGTCCGGGACGATGCCGTGGTGTTCGATGCGGGCTCTACCAAATCGCTGATATGCGAAGCCGTAGCCGGTCATCCGAAACGACGGAATTTCCTCGCGGCTCATCCTATTGCGGGGACCGAATTTTCAGGACCTTCCGCCGCCCTTACAGGATTGTACAGGGACAAGGTGAATATTATATGTGAAGTGGAAAAAACAGCATTCAAACTACAGGAAAAAGCATTGAAACTGTTTACCGATATAGGAATGCGTATCCGTTATATGGACCCGGCATCACATGACAGGCATATAGCCTACGTGTCCCATTTGTCACATATAAGCTCTTTT
Source organism: Sinomicrobium endophyticum (assembly GCF_052983315.1). NCBI lineage: Bacteria > Pseudomonadati > Bacteroidota > Flavobacteriia > Flavobacteriales > Flavobacteriaceae > Sinomicrobium > Sinomicrobium endophyticum. The sequence goes on along the minus strand of NZ_JBRKIS010000040.1, from coordinate 44,841 downwards.
ATGTTGGGAAAGACGGTTATTGAAAAAGAAAAGAATGAACGCGATATTTTTGACATGGCCGGAAGTGGATTTGAAAGCACCGTGCGTCTTGCCAAGAGTTCACCGGCCATGTGGGCGCCGATTTTTGAACAGAACAAAGCGAATGTTGTCGAAACCCTTGAAGAGTACATCGCCAATTTGCAACAGTTTCTGGACCTGATGAAAAAGGGAGAATTCAATGCCATTTACAGTGAAATGGAGAATACCAACAGGATAAAAGAAATCCTGAAAGGGATCAATGTCCCCACCCAATAACGGGATATCCATATCCCGTAGAGACATACGGCAGTATGTCTCAGTAAGGAAATAAAGAATGTTTACAACAAAAAAATAAAGAACCAAAACTGGAATTTACAAATTAAAAAAGATCATGGAAAATTCGAAAGAGATGAGGGGATGGCTGGATAACCTGCAACTGGATCACCCTCTGGTAATTGCCGGGCCCTGTAGTGCCGAAACAGAAGAACAGGTATTGAAAATAGCGCATGAGCTGAAAGATACCGATGTTACCTATTTTCGTGCCGGAATATGGAAGCCGCGTACACGTCCGGGCAATTTTGAGGGAGTAGGGGCACTGGGACTGAAATGGTTACAAAAAGCCAAAGAAGAAACCGGGATGCTCACAGCAACGGAAGTAGCCAATGCGGCCCACGTAAAACTGGCGCTGGAGCACGATATTGACCTGTTGTGGATAGGCGCAAGGTCTACCGTAAGCCCTTTTATCGTTCAGGAAATAGCCGATGCGCTTAAAGGAACAGATAAGGTAGTGCTGGTAAAAAACCCGGTAAATCCCGACCTGTCTTTGTGGCTTGGAGGTATAGAACGTCTGTACTCTTCCGACATTAAAAAGCTGGGAGTAATTCACAGAGGGTTCTCCACTTACGAAAAAACCAAGTACAGGAACATTCCCGAATGGCAGCTTGCTATCGAATTACAAAACAGATTTCCGGATCTTCCCCTTATCTGCGACCCGTCGCATATAACCGGTAAACGGGATATGATCTTTGATGTGGCACAGACCGCACTGGACCTGAATTATGACGGGTTGATGATAGAAACACATAACGATCCGGACAACGCATGGAGTGATGCATCACAACAGGTTACCCCCCAAAGACTTGTTCGGATCATGCAGGATCTCAAAATAAGAAAAGAGAGCGATGCGGAGGCCGATTACAACAACAAACTGGGAATGCTCCGTGCACAGATAGATGTTATAGACAACGGCCTTATCGATACCCTCGGGAAGCGAATGAAAATATCCGATGAGATAGGATCCCTGAAAAAACAGAAGAACGTTGCCGTTTTGCAAAGCAAACGATGGAATGAAATTCTGGGAAGAATGATACTCGAAGGCCAGGAAAAAGGATTAAGCGAGGAATTTATCCTGAAAATGTTCAAGGCTATTCACCAGGAATCTATTAATCACCAGGAAAAGATATTAAAAGCGTAAATTTGTAGACTATACAAATTTTCGTAATTAATATTTAGGGAGTGTCCGGAAATGTGAAAATTCAGTTATCTGTAATCCGGACCGGTGGAAAGGGGGCAGAGACCGTTATATTATTTTTCCGGACACTTCTTTTTTAGCCTATGACAGGAATAGTTTACAAATCAACCGGCAGCTGGTATACGGTAAAGACCGACGACGGACAGGTGTTCGATTGCAGGATCAAAGGGAAATTCCGTATTAAAGGAATAAAAAGCACCAATCCTGTCGCCGTTGGTGATGTGGTGGACTTTGACCGGGAATCGGACAGCAATGCCGATACCGGGGTCATCACCCATATTCACGACCGGAAGAACTATATCGTTCGCAAGTCCGTAAACCTATCCAAGCAAAAACACATCATAGCCGCAAATATCGACCAGGTATTTTTGCTGGTTACCCTGAAAAATCCACTGACATTAACCACTTTTATCGACCGTTTTCTCGTTACGGCCAAGGCTTATGACATAGAAGCCATATTGCTTTTCCACAAAGCCGATCAGTATGACGAAGAAGAACTCCTGGAAGTGAAATATCTTGCCGCCATGTATCGTCAGGTAGGTTATGAATGTATAGGTGTATCTGCCGTAACCGGTAAAAATGTAGATAAGGTAAAAGAACGAATGCAGGGAAAAGTAAGTATGTTTTCCGGGCATTCCGGTGTAGGCAAATCCACCCTGGTCAATGCTATTGAACCGGAGCTGAATTTAAAAACCGCCGAAATTTCCGGACAACATAAGCAGGGGCAGCACACCACTACATTTGCCGAAATGTTCGATCTCGATTTCGGGGCCAGAATCATAGATACTCCGGGGATCAAAGGATTTGGTATCATAGATATGGAAAAAGAGGAGATAGGCGATTATTTCCCCGAGTTTTTTGCCAGGAAAGGAAAGTGCAGGTTTAACAATTGCCTGCATGTCGATGAGCCGCATTGTGCCGTAAAACAAGCCCTGGAAGACGGTGAAATTCCCTGGAGCAGGTATAAAAGCTATCTTCAGATACTGGAAGGAGAAGATGAAAATTATCGTACCGATATTTACGGAGAAGAGAATAAAACTTAAGCAGTTTCTAATCCGGTAAGGTGAGAATGTGAGAGGGTGAGAATGTGAGAGGGTGAGAAGGTGACCATGAGGTAAAGGAGTTTTGGGAATGAGAGGATAGGGAATATAAAGATGATCGGGAGACCTGGAACCCGGTGGCTTCGATACATTCCGGCGGAGCCGGAACACTCAGTCACCTACGCTCTATGCCCAAACCTGAAACCTGGAACCTGAAACCTGGAACCTGAAACCTGGAACCTGAAACCTGAAACCTGGAACCTGAAACCTGGAACCTGGAACCTGAAACCCGGAACCTGAAACCCGGAACTATTTATAATTTTATGATGCGTTTGCCCTGATCGGGTACGTAATAAATAACGTTTTTTAAGAATACCAATATGCGTGCAGTAATACAGCGTGTCAATGAGGCAAGTGTCTCCATAGACAGCAAAGTAAAATCTTCTATTCGGAGTGGACTTCTTATTTTATTGGGTATTGAAAATGCAGATACTACCGAAGACATCATCTGGCTATCCGGAAAAATAGCAAATCTTCGCATTTTTAACGATGAAAACGGCGTAATGAACAGGTCTGTCCTGGAAACGGACGGGGATGTCATTGTAGTGAGCCAGTTTACCCTGCATGCTTCGACAAAGAAAGGAAATCGTCCTTCATACCTAAAAGCAGCACGGCCTGAGATTTCCATCCCCCTCTACGAGACTTTTGTGAAGCAAATGAAAAAAGATATCGGTAAAGAGGTAGGCACCGGGGAATTCGGTGCAGACATGAAAGTGAGCCTTATCAATGACGGACCGGTTACCATTGTCATAGATACCAAAAACAGGGAATAAACTTTTTAAAGTTTTTCCTCTCCATCAAAAAACAATTAAACGGTCTCTGAATAAAAGCAGGTAATTTTTCCGGGCAGTGAAAGAGGTTTCTGCTTTTTACCCGGTAGAGTAAGCTTTTACGGAAAAACGTATTAATCTCTCCCCTGATTTTTCTATTTTTAGAAAAAATTAATAAATACAGGATGTCAAAAAATATGAATATCTATACTTTTTTTCTTCTTTGTTTTTTCTCTTGTTCCCTCACCGTAAAAGCACAGGTAAGTAAATACCAGGCCCTGTTATTGGACAAAGAGCTTACCGAAAACGCGGATGCGGTAGTTCGCCTGGAGGAATGCCAGGTAGAAATAAAGTCGCAAAAAGATATGGTAATTACACAGAAACGGATCGTTACCGTGTTCAATAAACAAGGGAATAAATATGTCCGGGCTTCCGTAGGTTATGATAACAGCAGAAAAGTAAAAAGCCTCGGGGCGCTGGTTTTCGATGCTTTCGGTAAGGAGATAAGCAAATTCCGTAAAAAAGACTTTAAAGATGTCAGTGCTGTAATCCGGGGGACGCTGTATTCGGATCACAGAATCCTTTATCTCGATTATGTGCCTGTCACGTATCCCTATACGGTGGAATTCACCTATGAAGTACACACCCCTAACACCGGGGTCATTCCTTCCTGGTATTTCCTGGATGGCTATAATGTGAGTACCCGGGAGAGCCGCTATAGTTTATTATACGATAAAAACCGGTTCCGTCTCAGGTTCAAAGGAAAGCATCTGGAGGAATATGGTATCCAAAAAGAGGAAACATCACAAGGGATTGAATTTCTCGGGAAATCCATAAAAGCGGTAAAAGAGGAAAGCCTAAGCCCTGCATTTACAGAATTTGCTCCCAAATTAATGGTTGCCGTCGATAAATTTCATATGAACGGTTATGACGGGGAAGCGGAGAACTGGGAGCAGTTAGGCCGTTGGATATACAAAGATCTCCTGCAAGGCAGGGACAAAATACCCGAAACTACCGCCACAAAAATAAAAGCTTTGGTTGCCGGAGTGGAAGATCCCCTGGAACGGGCTGAAATAGTGTATAAATATGTGCAGGACAATACCCGTTATATAAGTGTTCAGGTAGGTATAGGCGGTTTGCAGCCCATTATGGCTGCCGAAGTAGACAAGGTAAAGTACGGCGACTGTAAAGGATTGTCCAACTATACTAAGGGCCTCCTGGACGTTGCCGGGGTAAAGTCGTACTATACACATGTAGAAGCCGGAGATGATAAAATAGGTTTCGAACCGGATTTTGCCTCCCTGGCACAGGGCAACCATGCTATCCTGGCCATTCCGGACAACGATAAATATGTCTGGATCGATTGTACAAGCCAGATACACCCTTTTGGTTTTATAGGAGATTTTACCGACGACAGGGATGTACTGGTAATGAAACCCGAAGGGGGAGAAGTCGTGAAAACCGTAGCATATATGGATGAACAGAACTACCAGGAGACCTTTGCCGAATATACCCTGGATACCGAAGGGATATTACGTGGAGACATCCGGATGGTCACCGGGGGAGTTCAGTACGACCAGAGAGCATACCTGGACAGACAAACGGATGAAGACATTATCAAGAGATATAAGCATTACTGGAATACGGTAAACAATCTCAAGGTTAATAAGTACGGGTTTAACAATGATAAGAAGAAAGTAGAATTTACCGAAGAAGTACAGGTAGAAGCTTCCGGCTATGCTTCCGGAAGCGGTCACAGGCTTCTCTTTGTTGTCAATGCATTCAACCGTAACGACTTTGTTCCGGACCGTTACCGGAACAGAAAACTGCCTTTTGAGATCAACAGGGGATTTCTGGACAAAGATGAATTTACGGTGCATCTGCCGGAGGGATATGAAGTAGAAGCCATCCCGGGAAAAGTGTCCCTGCAAAACCACTTCGGGGAATATAGTATGGAAGTAGAACAAACGGACGATGACACACTTTTATACAAGAGAAAGTTAACCATCCGCAAAGGGGCATATCCTAAAGAAGAATACGATGCGTACAGGGATTTCCGGAAGGAAGTGGCACGTGCGGATCGATCGAAAGTAGTATTGTTAAAACAGTAACCACCGCACAAAAACACAAAACTCACCGACATGAAAAGAATTTTACTCTATGTGATTTTACTGGGGATGTTTCCTTTGAACCGGGCTTTGGCCCAGAATTACAAGTTCGGGAAAGTATCCGAAGCAGAACTGGAAGAAAAAGTTTACCCACAGGATTCATCCGCCAATGCCGCCATATTGTATAAAAAAATGAGAGTGTATTACCGCTATAACAACCATAGCGGTTTTGTATTGATTACAGATGTACAGGAACGTATAAAACTCTATAACCAGGAAGGGTTTGACTATGCCACGAAAAAGATCATGTATTACACCCCGAGTAGCGGAAATGAAGAAAAGGTAACAGCACTGAAGGCCGTTACCTATAACCTGAACAACGGGAAGATAGAAGAAACCAAACTGAAAAAGAGTGACATTTTTGATGAAAAAGAATCCCGTTACTGGAGCAGCACCAAATTTACCATGCCCGATATCCGGCCGGGTTCCGTTATAGAATATGAGTATACCATAACCTCTCCTTTCCTGTCCAACATAGATGAAATAGCCCTGCAATATGAACTGCCGGTACGGAAAATAGAAGTACAGGTGGAAAGTCCGGAGTATTTTGTTTTCAAACCGTTGATGAAAGGGTACTACCCGTTTCAGATAGGTTCGGAAACCAAGAGGGAATCCATCAACTTTACCAATAAAGTACGATCCGGCGGCGGATTTACCTCTACCCAGACAAGTTATGAGAGTAACAAAGTGGATTACACCACCAATATTTCCAAAATAGACCTGGAAAATGTGCCTGCCCTGAAAGAAGAACCCTATGTAAACAATATCAACAACTACAGATCGGGCATAAAGTACGAATTGCAATACGTAAAATTTCCCAATTCCTCCATAGATTATTACTCCACAACATGGACAGACGTAGCCAAAAGTATTTACGATAACCCGTCTTTCGGAAGTGAAGTGAAAAAGACGGGATATTTTGAAAACGACATCAACTCCCTTCTTGAAGGAGTGTCCAACCCTTTGCAGAAAACAACGCTTATTTTTCAATACGTCAAAAACAGGATGGACTGGAACGGCTATTTCGGTTATTATTGCAATGATGGCGTACGAAAAGCGTATAAAGAGAAAACAGGCAATGTAGCGGAGATCAATTTAATGTTGACTGCGATGCTTCGCTATGCCGGCCTGGATGCCAATCCCGTTCTGGTGAGTACCCGATCCCATGGTGTACCGCTCTTTCCCACCCGCGAAGGATTTAATTATGTAGTCAGTGCCGTTTCCCTGGAGGGCGGCCACGTGTTGCTCGACGGTACCGCTAAGTTCAGTACTCCCGGTATGCTGCCTCCCAGGGCACATAACTGGATGGGAAGGCTGATACAAAAAGATGGCACTTCCGAAGAGATCAGCCTTACGCCGAAAGAGATGTCCAAAGAACTCATATCCGTAAATTATGATATTACGGAAGAGGGGATAGCAGAAGGAATGATCAGAAAGCAATTTACCGATCATCACGCATTGTCGTTTCGTCAAAAATACTATACTACGGACGAAGAGCAATATCTGGAAGATTTGGAAAACGTATACAACGGCATGGAAATATCCGGGTACAAACTGGAAAATAAAGACGATATAACCAAACCCATAGTAGAAACTTTTAGCTTTTCCAAAGAAAATGCCTGTGACCGTATAGCAGATAAAGTGTATCTTTCGCCTATGTTATTTTTTGCTACGGAAGAAAATCCGTTCAAGCTGGATAATCGGGAGTATCCCATAGATTTTTCATATCCCTGGGCGGATAAATACATTATCAATATCCACATTCCTTCCGGGTATAAAACAGAAATACTTCCAGAGCCATCCAGGTTGATATTACCCGACAATCTCGGTTCCTTTATGTTTAATATAAACGAGGCGGGAGACATAATACAGGTTATGGTACAGACAGAGATGAACTCCGCAATATTACCGTCGGTATATTACGGAGCCGTCAAGGAATTTTTCAAACAACTTGTGGAAAAAGAGACAGAAAAAATAGTTTTAACCAAAATATGATCATGGATATAAAGAACGCCCAACTGGAAGTAGATACATGGATAAAAGAGCATGGAGTACGTTATTTTAATGAATTGACCAATATGGCGCAGCTCACCGAAGAAGTGGGAGAAGTAGCCCGCATTATAGCAAGGAGATACGGAGAGCAGAGCGAGAAAGAAAGCGACAAAGAGAAAGACCTGGGAGAAGAACTGGCCGATGTGGTCTTTGTGGTCCTTTGCCTGGCCAACCAGACCGGTATAGACCTGCAGGCGGCCTTTGATAAAAAGATGGACAAAAAGACCAAACGAGACCATGACCGCCATCACAATAACGAAAAATTAAAATAAAATCACAATACATGTAGAAACGCACGGCCTCTGTGGATACACACGGCCGTGCGTCTACAAAGAGATAGTCTAAAAATCCGATGAACATTAAAATTTTCAATTCCGAGAGCAGGATAACCGGAGATATACGGATCACCGGGTCCAAGAGCGAATCCAACCGTTTGTTGCTGTTGCAGGCCCTGTATCCGCAGATAAAAATTGAGAACCTTTCCAATTCGGACGATTCCGGTGTCATGCAAAAAGCACTGGCTTCCGGTTCGGAAGTAGCGGATATTCATCATGCAGGTACAGCCATGCGGTTTCTCACCGCATTTTTTGCAACCAGGGAAGGCGGGGAAGTAACCCTTACCGGCTCTAAGAGAATGACAGAGAGACCTATAAAAATACTTGTAGATGCCCTGAAACAACTCGGAGCGGAAATAGAATACGTGGCAGAAGAAGGTTACCCGCCCCTGAAAATAAAGGGAAAGCAACTGGAGAAAAACAAGGTGTCTCTACGGGCCAATGTGAGCAGCCAGTATATATCCGCGCTTTTACTGGTAGCGCCAAAATTGAAAAACGGACTCGAACTTACCCTGGAAGGAAAGATCACCTCCGTACCTTACATAAAAATGACACTGGCATTGCTCGGCGAAATAGGGGTGGAACATTCTTTTGAAGGAAATGTTATCCGGATTCTTCCCAAAGAAGAGATTACTCCTGTTACCCTTACAGTGGAATCGGACTGGAGTTCGGCATCCTATTTTTACAGTATTGCCGCCATGTGCGAAGAAGGAACGGAAATATCCCTTTCCGCCTATAAAAAGTCCAGCCTTCAGGGCGATAGCGTACTGGCGGAACTCTATAAGAGTTTTGGCGTGGAAACCATCTTTAACGCAAACACCGTAACGTTACGGAAAAAAGAAAGCGATATAGCAGGAAATATCCGTTTTGACCTGGCCAATGCCCCGGATATAGCCCAGACCATAGCGGTAACCTGTTTCGGTATGGGGCTTGGATGCCATTTGACGGGGCTTCATACCCTGAAGATCAAAGAGACCGACAGGCTCGAAGCTTTAAAGACCGAATTGTCCAAACTGGGCGCATCCATAAAAGTGACAGATGCCGAACTGTTCCTCGAACCTTCCGTATCCATTAACAAAAACATAGCCATCCCTACATATAACGATCATCGTATGGCTATGGCTTTTGCCCCGCTTGGACTGAAAGTGCCCGTTATCATCGAAGAAGCTGAGGTGGTGAGCAAATCCTACCCGGATTTCTGGAAAGATCTGGTAAAACTACACTTTCAGGCAGAAGCGATATGAAAATTCTGTAAAGACGGGCAGGAGTCCGTCTTTACATACATCCTAAACACCCCGAAAAATGATCACCGATACCGTCAGAAATTCGCTTAGCAAAGCTCTTCGGACCGAAATACGAAATGCAATCCAGCTTTCCGGGGGAGACATCAATGAGGTATACCTGTTGGATACCGCTTCGGGAAAATTTGTTGTAAAGCTCAACAGCGATTCCCGTTATCCGGGGATGTTCCCGGCGGAAGTAGAAGGATTAGGAGTTCTGAGCAGGTCCGGTGCCATGCATATTCCGGCAGTTATAGCCAATGGAAAAGAAGGGGACGAAGCTTACCTGGTACTGGAACATATGGAAGCGGGAACCCCCGCCCCGAATTTCTGGCACGTGTTCGGGAGACAGCTGGCCGCATTACACGGGAATACTTCAGACAGGTTCGGCTTTGAAAATTCTAATTATATAGGCAGTTTACCCCAGTATAACGAACGGTGTGAAAATGCTGCGGAGTTTTATATTACCCAGCGGTTACAGCCCCAGTTTCGTATGGCATACGACCAGGGGTACCGCTTTCATACCGATACCCTGTACAAAAACCTGGAAACCGTAATCCCGGATGAACGCCCGGCATTGGTACACGGAGACCTGTGGAATGGTAATTACCTGGTATGCAGGGACGGTAATCCCTGCCTTATAGACCCTGCCGTTGCATTTGCCCATCGGGAGACCGATATTGCCATGATGCACCTTTTCGGAGGATTTCCACAAGCAGTTACGGATGCCTATAACGAGGTTTTTCCACTTGGCAAAGGCTGGGAGGAGCGCCTGGACATTTGGCAATTGTATTATTTACTGGTACATCTCAACCTTTTCGGTTCCGGGTATCAACTGGGAGTACGCCGGATCATAGATAAATATTCCTGAGGTTTTCAGGTGTTTCCGGAGGGGAAGTGCCTGTCCTCCAAATAAATTTGGTCATTTCCTTGACAACCCCTGTCCGGGGGTCGTATATTTGCAGCTTCGTAAAAAATACAGAACTAACGAATCCCGGGGCAAGGCGGGAGGAGAGTGCACCGGTTATAGGTGTAAAAAAATAAAACACATGAAGTTATCTCATTTTAATTTTGATCTTCCGAAAGAATTACTGGCAGAATATCCTTCTGAAAACAGGGATGAAGCCCGGTTGATGGTGGTAAACCGAAAAAACGGTACCATAGAGCACAAGATGTTCAAAGATCTCATCGACTATTTTGGTGAAGGCGATGTAATGGTACTGAACAATACCAAGGTGTTCCCGGCCCGTCTGTACGGTAATAAGGAAAAGACCGGTGCCAGGATAGAAGTGTTCCTGCTCCGCGAACTTAATGAAGAACAGCGTTTGTGGGATGTTCTTGTGGACCCTGCAAGGAAGATCCGTATAGGGAACAAGCTCTATTTCGGGGATGATGAAAGCCTGGTGGCAGAGGTTATAGACAATACGACATCCAGGGGGCGTACCCTGCGTTTTCTCTATGACGGTTCGTACGAAGATTTCAGGGAAAAACTGAAGGAACTAGGGGAAACCCCGCTTCCGAAATATATCAAAAGAGAAGTAGAACCCGAAGACGAAGAGCGTTACCAGACTATTTACGCCAAGTATGAAGGAGCAGTAGCAGCACCTACCGCAGGGCTGCATTTTTCTAAACACCTGTTAAAACGTCTGGAGATAAAAGGGGCAAAATTTGCCGAAGTAACCCTTCACGTAGGGCTCGGTACCTTTAACCCCGTAGAAGTGGAAGACCTCTCCAAACACAAAATGGACAGTGAGGAATTGCTTATTCCGGAAGAAGCTACAAGAGTGGTCAACCAAGCCAAGCACAATAAGAAGAGAGTTTGTGCCGTGGGAACAACCGTAATGCGTGCACTGGAAAGTTCCGTGTCTTCCGAAAGATTGCTGAACTCTTACGAAGGATGGACGAATAAGTTTATCTTCCCTCCGTATGATTTCAGTATTGCAGATTGTATGGTGACCAATTTCCACACGCCGAAATCCACATTACTGATGATGGTTTCTGCCTTTGCAGGTCACGACCTGATCAAAAAGGCGTATGAAGAAGCGGTAAAAGAAAAATATAAATTCTATTCCTACGGGGATGCCATGCTTATACTGTAAGCGTCTGTTGCAGATGTAACATCAGAATCCCGGATCCCGGAACATATTTAAAATGTACGGGATCCGGGATTTATGGTTTACAGGTGTGTTCGGAAAACGAGGCTTCGATACATTCCGGGCTGTGCCCGGAACACTCAGAGACTTCCGCTCATGGCTTAAACCTGAAACCCGGTGGCTTCGATACAACAGCCTGCGGCTGTCACTCAGTCACCTGATGAACCCAAACCAAACCAAACCAAACCTGGAACCTGGAACTGAAACCTGAAACCTGAAACCTGAAACCTGGAACCTGGAACCTGGAACCTGGAACCTGGAACCTGGAACCTGAAACCAGTAAAGTTCATTACCTTTGTACCCATATGCAGGCAGTAAAAAGAGACATACGAGCCCTTAGTAAGGAACAGCTTCGCGATTTTTTTGCAGACCGGGGCGATAAGGCCTTTCGGGGTAACCAGGTCTACGAATGGCTTTGGAGCAAGGGCGTACATTCTTTTGAAGGAATGACAAACCTCTCCAAAGATATCCGGCAGATGCTGGAAGATCACTTTGTGATCAATCATATAGAAGTAGACCGTATGCAACGCAGTAATGACGGTACCATTAAAAACGCCATACGTCTGCATGACGGCCTTATCGTAGAATCCGTACTCATACCTACAGATACGCGTACTACTGCCTGTGTATCCAGTCAGGTGGGATGCAGCCTGGACTGTAAGTTCTGTGCCACCGCACGCCTGAAACGCATGCGTAACCTGAATCCCGATGAGATCTATGACCAGGTGGTAGCCATAGACAACGAAAGCCGTTTGTACTATGGCAGGCCATTGAGTAATATCGTTTTCATGGGCATGGGAGAACCTCTTATGAATTACAACAATGTATTAAAAGCCATTGAGAAGATCACTTCTCCCGAAGGCCTTGGCATGTCTCCCAGGCGGATCATTGTTTCTACTTCCGGTGTTCCGAAAATGATCCGGAAACTGGCGGATGATGAGGTGAAATTCAAACTTGCCGTTTCCCTGCATTCGGCCATAGAAGAGGTACGTACGTCTATCATGCCTTTTAACGAACATTTCCCCTTACAGGAACTCCGGGAAGCCCTGGAATACTGGTATCAGAAAACCAAAAGCAGGATCACGTACGAATATGTCGTATGGGGAGGTATTAACGACAAAAGAAAAGATGCCGAAGCCTTGGCCCGGTTTTGTCGTTTCGCGCCTTCCAAGGTAAACATTATAGAATATAACCCAATAGGAGACGAAAAATTTGCCCAGGCCGACCCTGCCGCATTGGAACTTTACCGTGAAGTACTGGAAGAAAACGGAATTACCGTTACCATCCGTCGCTCACGGGGAAAAGATATAGATGCTGCCTGCGGGCAACTGGCCAATAAATCCTGATAGAAGTAAAGTCAGGTCATATATCCGGATATTTTCGGGCATCCAGGATACATTTCCCCACGTTAGCGATAAACTCCTTTGTGTATTCTGCCGTAGGGTCCAGGTTCGGATCCAGGATAGTGATTTCCATGCCGACAGCTTTTTCGTGGGCCAGTAGTTTTTCCAGGATGTGATCCAGTTCCGCGTACGTGAGTCCGTCCTTTGCCCGGCTGTCTACCGCCGGCATGATAATATCATCGAGGACATCCGCATCTACATGGATAAAATAGCCGTCCAGGTTATTTTCCTCAACCATTTGAAGGAATTCATTGGTACACTGTTCCGTTCCCTTTTCCTGCAAGTCCTCAAGGTCGTAGTAATGGATGTCGGATTCCAGTATAGGAGCCACATAATCCACTTTGTATTCCCGGTTGCCTACAGACCATACGTTTTCTTCTTTAAAATAAGGCTTTAATCCGTTTATATCCGTCAGTTTCGGGTGTCCGTACCCGGTTATCACAGCGAGGTCCATACCGGCAAGTCCGCCGGTTTGCGACAGTTCCGGCAACATAAAATCCGTATGCCCGTCCAGGTAAAACAAGCCGTAATTCCCCTTTTTTTTCAGGGCCATGGCACTACCCATCACAATGCTGCAATCGCCGCCCAGGATAACGGGGAATGGCCCCTCGTCAAAAACTTTTTCCAGTAATTCCGCCTGTTGTTTGGCATAACGGATTATGGTTCCCGTATTCCGGACCCCCGCATCTTTATCCATTTTCATAGAATAGGGAGGAGGTGCCAGCGAATAGATGTTTTGAGGCTTTATCAGATCATAAAAACCGTTTTCCCGAAGCCAGTCCGGTAAATTCCGGACCCCCGGTTCGACTCCCGGCTCAGGCTCTTTTAGTCCCAGATTGGATGGAAATTCGATAATATTGATATTGTGATTCATGGTGAGAAAATATATGTTGAATATCGATAAATATACAGAATATATAGGGAACATCCATAAGAAAGCCGGACTTATCCCCACATACGCCAGCCGGAATCTTTCTATCCCGATGTACATCAGTTTTTTAGATTTACCGAAAATCTTGTAATAAAAATAATACACTTTTTGTGGATTTGGACAAAATATGGCTATCTTTACTTTATAAAACACAAAAAACCATTAGTGATGAAAAAGATTGTTTTAGTGATTATGGCCGTTGCAGGTATGTCGTTTTACGGTAATGCCCAGTCCCTTCATTTCGGAGCAAAAGGAGGGGTTAACTTTGCAGATCTGAGCGATGTCAGCGGAAGCGGTAGAACAGGATACCACATAGGTTTACTGGCAGAGATAGGCTTTAGCCAATTTGCTATACAACCCGAGGTTATTTATTCCGCACAAGGAGTAGATGATCTGGAATTGGACTACCTGAATATCCCGATACTGGCCAAGTATTACGTTATACCCAATCTGAGCATTGAAGCCGGCCCGCAATTCGGATTTAATGTTAAAGATGATGACTTCCCGGATAGTTTCGGGGATATTAAAACCCTGGATATGGGAGGCGCAGTTGGTGTAGGATACAAATTTGGCAGCCTTTTTGCACAGGCGAGATATAACTTCGGATTCAGCGATATAGCAGATAATGTATCCGCTAAAAACTCCGTATTCCAATTGTCTGTGGGGTATCTTTTCTTTTAAGTAAGAAACGAGATAAAAATAAAATCTGAAAAAGCGAAAGTTGTTCAACTTTCGCTTTTTTTATACCTTCTGCTTGCCCTATGGGAAAACAGGTTTTTGGAATGTAGTATGGATTTGGTTTGGCTATAAAGCATCAGGGATAAAGATAATTGGCACCCGCTATATCGCCCGAGGACAAGCCGTTGCGCTGGTAGCTGTACGTAGAGCCATTCCGTCTGGTAATGGTAGGTTGCCCGTTTCGGGAGAAGAAATACGGCCCGTACATCATAATGGACCCGAAATCAAAGCTTCCCACGTCCGCCCCGGTAGAGGTGCGGGTGGTGTATTTGTAGAAATTATGGGCCTTACCGCTTTCTATGTTATTCTCGTGAATGATAACATGATTGTCCCTGTCTTTCCTGGTCTGTTCGTGAAAAAAGCCTATGGCATGCCCGATTTCATGGATGGTATTACCCGTAGAACATCCGGACCCGACACTTATGGTCTGTCTTCCACCTCTTTTTCCTATGTAAGAAGAACATCCCCCGTTATCCGTGAATTCTATATAGTCGGTCTGGTTTGTCCGCTGTGTAAATCTCAGTTTTGTACGGGCTTCCCAATGTGCAATGGCATCTGTTACCCTGTTTTTACGCGGTAAGTTTGGGTTAATGGTATACGGTATCCTGGCATTATTCCATCGCTTGCTTTGCGCTGCTTCCAGGGCAACGGCTTGTATGTCCTCCGGTGTATTACGGTTTGCGTTTTGTACCTTTAATTTATCGAAAGCTTTGTTATAATCGTCCAAAGTCTTCTGGTCAATGATAATATCCCCGTCTAAAATAAACTCGTTTCCGTGCTTTACTACCGTAAGTTCCTGGTGAAGGTAGTTGATGGTCACTATTTCGCCTTCGTAGCCGGGATATGCCTCTTCGGGCTTAGCAGCGTTGTGCATGTTTTCTTTACCGGGAGCCAGAGACATTTCGTCTTCTTTTGTACAACCCGACAGGAACAGGACAGAAGTTAAAAACAATGCGGGAAATACACCCGTCTTTTTTGGGAAAGATAGCAAAGGTCTTTTCATGTTATGTAATGATTTGAGTTAAGAAAGAATTTATGTGACAATAAAAATAGGATATTATTGCGTAATAATTTGTATTTTAATAAGAATATTCATCTTTATGTTGTGGTAAGGCAATGTCATTAATAGATGTGAAATGTAGGCCATAATTTATTCTAAGCTTGAGCGAAAGGTTTACGGAAGGACGATATAAAGGTGATGTATAAGCGTTACCCCGGGGTACAGGACAGATAATTTCCAGAGTGTTTCAGGTGCACTCACGGCATATCCGTACTCTGATGGAGTCCGGGTTTGTTCAGGAAAACATTTTTTTACAATCTTAAATAAAAATATACTTTATATTAGCCCCGTTAATTTTAAAATTCATCAATATGAAAAAATTATTACTTATTGCCGTAATGGCCCTTGGTTTTGTATTTAGTGCTGCTGCACAGGATGTTACCTTCGGAGTAAAGGCGGGTTTGAACTTTTCGAATATTAAAACAAATATTGATAATTGGGGAAGCAGCTCACCGGATGGTAAAACCGGGTTTTATATCGGTGGACTTGTGGATTTCGGAATTTCCGAAAAATTTCATATTCAGCCCGAAGCCCTTTTTTCCAATGAAGGGTTTAAGGACGGAGATCTTTCTTATATAAACATTCCGGTGCTGGCCAAATTCTATGTGGTGGAAGGCTTTAATATACAGGCTGGTCCACAATTAGGAATATTAGTAGATGCGGATGGTGGAACGGAAGGTTTTAATACAACAAATTTCAGTTTGAGTTTTGGAGCTGGATATGAACTGCCCGGAGGTTTCTTTTTTGACGCCAGGTACAGTTTAGGGTTAACTGATATAACAGAGATTGACGATATATATATCGGAGATTTAATTTTCTCTGGTGTAGATATAAAAACCAGAAATTTCCAGGTAGGTTTCGGTTACAGATTTTAGATAACAACCTTTTTTAGAAAGAGAAATAACGGGGATCCGAAAGGGTCCCCGTTTTTTTATGTCCGGATATCGGTGATTGACAGCTAAAAGGGCATAGTGACATAACCTGACACTGCTTTATTTTATTAACAAAGTGTTAGATTAAAAAATAAAACCTGCCTTTTTTTCAGGTTTATGCAGATATGTCGGTCTTTTCCTATTTATTTTTGGTGTACAGAAATTTGTGTAAAAATGTTAAAAAAATATTCAAACACAAATAAGTTATTGTTTTTTAGTATATTACGTGTTTTGACTTTGCAGTTTCTGCTGTGTTTTTGTTGATTCGGACAAAATTCAGCACGTTCCTTGCGGGTATAAAAACAAATATAAATAATAACTATAAAACTTTATCAAATGAAAGTTCTAGTAATTGGCGCCGGAAACATGGGGCTAACTTATGCCCAGGGAATGGCCCAATCAGACTTATTAAAGAAAAAGGACCTATTGATTTTAGACAGTGCACGGGAGAAAACCGATGAGCTGCGGAAAAACGACGAGTTTGACGTTTACGAAAAAATTGAGGATTGTTTGCCCCAGGCGGACATTGTGTTCATCGCGGTAAAACCATATAACAGCGATGCGCTTTTTGAAGCCATTAAAGAACACAAAAAGCCGGGACAGATCTTTATCTCTATTATGGCCGGTGTAACCATCAAAACCATGCAGGAAGCTATGGGTATTAAAAAGGTGGTACGTGCCATGCCTAACCTGGCGGCAAAAGTAGGACACGGATTTACCTCCTTTACCGCATCCAAGCAGGTTTCCAGGCTGGAATTGCTTACCGTAGAAAGCCTTATCGATACTACGGGAAGATCCATACTCCTGGCTACCGAAATGGAAGTAGACAAATCAACCGGGATCTCCGGATCGGGTCCCGCTTACATATTCTATTTTATGCAGTCCATGATGGAGGCTGCCGTGAAAATGGGATTTTCCCAGAAAGATGCCCGCCTTATGGTGGCCCAGACCTTCCAGGGAGCAGTGGAGCTGTTCAACAGCTCCGATCTCGACCCCACCGCATGGATGGATAGAGTGGCTTCCAAGGGAGGAACTACCCGCGCAGCCTTGGATTCTATGGAAGAAAACAATGTAAAAGAGCTTATTAAGGACGCGGCACATGCTGCTTTCGAGAGAGCAGTGCAGCTGGGTAAAGAAAACAATAAGGAATATGTATAAAAAAAGAATAGTAGTTAAGGTAGGTACTAATGTAATGATCAATAAAGACAATCGCATTGTACAGCCTATCTTAAAAAAACTGGTAGACCAGATCGCCGAACTGTACGAACAGGATATTATGACCGTACTGGTCAGTTCCGGTTCGGCCAACGCAGGACGGGAGATACTGGGAGATAGTGAAATTAAGAACAAATCTATTCGAAGACAGGTGTATTCCGCTATAGGACAACCGAGGATGATGCGCTATTACTATAGCCTTTTCCACGATTACGGGATGCGGTGTGCACAGGTGCTGGCCACGAAAAGGGATTTTAATCCCGGAGAGCACCGCAAGAACATGATCAACTGTTACGAAGGGCTGATGTCCGAAGGAGTAATACCCATTGCTAACGAGGACGATGCCGTTTCGGTAACACATTCCATGTTCTCTGACAACGATGAGCTCGCAAGCCTCATCGCCGAGCTTATCCATGCGGATATGTTTATCATTCTTACCGATATAGACGGTTTCTATACCGGTCACCCTGATAATGATGATTCCGAACTGATCTCCGAAGTTAAAGTAGATCAGAAAGTAGAGCAGTATATTGAGGAAACGGATAAGGGGGAAACCTCCGGTCGTGGTGGTATGGCATCCAAACTGAAGATAGCCAAGGATACCGCGGCCAAAAATATCCCTACGTATATTGCCAACGGTAAAAAAGACCGTATTATCCTCGATATAGTAGAAGGAAAAGACGTGGGGACCCGGATCGTGGAATAAAGAACAGTCGGAAGTCAGGAATCCGAAGTCAGAAGTATTGTGTATGAATTAACTTCACTTCTGACTTCGTACTCCGAGCTTCGGACCCCAAAAAACAAAGACAATGAAACTATTAGCAAAAGATATAAAAAACAACGTCCTGAAATCCATGGAACGCATATTGGATGAAGAACGTGAAGCCATTATAGCGGCGAATAAAAAGGACCTCGATTCCTTTGACAGTTCGGATCGTGCCATGTACGACAGGCTGGTGGTCAACCAGGCTAAAGTAGACGGTATGATCCAGGCGGTAAAAGAAGTCAGGGAACAGGACGATCCCGTAGGAAAACTGAAATCGTCCCGGGAACTGGATAACGGGTTGAAAATATTGAACAAGACAGCCCCATTCGGTACCATAATGATTATTTACGAGTCCCGTCCTGATGTGACTATAGAAGCAGCCGTTCTGGCCTTTAAAGCCAATAATAAAATACTGCTCAAAGGAGGTAAGGAAGCCTGGAACAGTAATAAAAAACTGGAAGAGTTCTGGCACAAGGCGCTGAAAGAAAACGGGCTGGAACCCGAAGCCTGGATCCGGTTGCTGAACATGAACCGCCAGGAAACCCAGGAATTCCTGAAAAATCCGCCCGAAAAACTGGACCTTATCGTACCCCGTGGAGGGGAAAGGCTCATTAAGTTCGTAAAAGACCACGCGCAATGTGCCGTACTGATAAGCGGACGGGGAAATAATTTCCTGTATATTAATAAAGATGCGGACTGGAACAAGGCCCTTCAGGTAATTGTCAATGCCAAAACCCACAAAATATCCGCGTGTAACGCATTGGATAAGATCCTGGTGGACAAAAATATTCCCGGGTATGAGGACAAGGTAAAAGAACTGGCAAAGGAATTACACGAAAACTCCGTGGAACTTCTTGCGGATACCGATATAAAGAAAATACTTCCGGATGCTTCTCCGGTAAGCGAAGAATCTGTCTGGTATGAAGAATTCCTCGCGCTGAAAGCAGTAATCGGAGCCGTAGATAATGTAGAAGAAGCCATAGATCGGATTAACAAGTACTCCGGCGGACATTCCGCTTGTGTACTTACGGAAGATGACGATGTTGCCCTTGCCTTTATGGAACAGGTAGACAGCGCGGCAGTATACCAGAATGCTTCCACCCGTTTTACCGACGGGGGGCAGATGGGTGTAGGAGCCGAGCTGGCTATAAGTACGGATAAATTACATCACAGGGGCCCATTGGGACTGGAACAACTGGTAACAAATAAATATTACGTATACGGTGATGGCCAGATCCGTATATAGGTGATGTTTTATAGTTGGTGATAGCCCCGGAAGTTTTACAAAATCTTCCGGGGTTGTTTTTTTATACTCCCGAAAATAGATACTTTTACGGGGTTCCGATCTAAAGAAACAAAAAGTATGAAACTCATTATCATCAACGGGCCTAACCTGAACCTCCTCGGAAAGCGTGAGCCCGAAATATACGGTTCCGAAACCTTTGAAGATTTTCTGGAAAAACTTCGTGGTGAATTCCTTGATATTGAACTCAGTTATTATCAATCCAATATAGAAGGAGAGATTATAGATAAACTCCATGAAACCGGGTTTAGCTACGATGGCATTATTCTCAATGCAGGAGCTTATACCCATACTTCCATTGGTATAGGAGACGCGATAAAGGGAATATCCACTCCTGTCGTGGAAGTACATATATCCAATACTTTCGGGCGGGAATCCTTCCGGCATCAGTCCTATATTTCCCCGCATGCGAAAGGTGTGATACTCGGTTTCGGACTGGAGAGTTATATTCTTGCTATTCGTAGTTTTGTTCTGTAACGAAAGGGATGATTTGAATGATATAAGAGCATGTTTAAAAAGAATTCATCCCGATACTTATCGGGAGGCTAAAAAATGCCCTTTTTGTTGCCAACGCGCCACCTGGCCCCTTCACTAAAAACAGCCACTGGCTGTTTTCTTAACGTTCGATCCTGTCTTTTTCTCGCCCCATAGCTACGGCTATACAGCTCAAAAAAGCCTTCATATGGAACAGGGCGGAGCGTATAAAAATAACCCTGTGGGTTATTTTAGCGAACGAGCCAGCCGGCGCAAGGGTGTTTTTCGCTACAATCAATCCTTTTTAAACATACTCTAAAATAAAAAGCGCCTTTCCTCACCTGAAGAAGGGTGCTTTTTGATTGCTTTTTTTCTATTCGGAAGGTATTATCCAGTAGCCATAGTTATAAGAAGCATATGGCAAACGATATTTTTCCAACGGCAGGCTGTACCAGCTGTCAATACCGGCCACACCCGATTGCATACCATCTACATTGATGAAAGTCCTTTTTTGCGGCACGAGTTCACCGGAGTGCATCTGCGCTTTCTCCATACCACCGTCCAGGTCTTCCGTGCTGTAGTGTAAAGTGGAGAAATGCACCGGGGCATCTCCCGCGATGCGTAAAGAAACACCTTTGCCGTTACGCAGCGTAGCATAACGGACATCCGTTTTGTTCCCGCTGTCCTGCGGACGTACGTATGGGTGGTATTGCCCGGAAACCGTACCTTCATAAAGCCCGATCCTCGCAGCCGTTTTCCGGTCGGCATAAGATTCGAAAGGCCCTCTCCCGTACCATGCTACTTCCTCGAAACCTTCCGGAAGTATCATAGTATTCCCGAATTTAAACATCGGGGGATGCTCGCCTTTTTCGGCTTTAAAGCTATTGCTTACGTGTACCTTGCCGTCTCCGTATACCGTATAAGTCTGTATAAATTCCGCATCGCCGTTCAGCAACGATTTGCTAAAGATTATTTCAATGGCGTTTTCCTTTTTTGACCTGGCTGTTTTATAAGTGACCTTTTCTCCCGATTTTCCGGCCTTTTTCCATTCCGCATATTTCCGTTGTGTTCCCGCACCGTAATCGTTGTCTACCGGGGCACGCCAGAAGTTTACCTGTCCGGCTTCTTCCAGTAATATGTCACCGTTGTAGGTGTACCCGGAGATAATTCCCCGTGTCGTATTAAAATCTATGGAAAAGGTATCTCCTTTTAAACGTAGCACACCTTTTCTATCTTCCGGTACAATGTTTCCTTCGAAGGCTTTCTCTACGGTAAGGCTCCCCGGTTGCAGTATAAACTGGTCATAAGCAATTTCGAACCCGGCAGGTACAAAAGGTTCTTCCTCTTTCAGGTTCACCGAAAAATTCAAAAGGTATTCTTTTCCGGCGGTAAAATCGTACGTAACCGGAACGGAAATTTCTTTTTCTTCCTGTGGTTGAAGATTAAAATTATCAAGGCTTCCCTTTTCTACAACAAGCCCGTTTTCCAATAATTCCCAGTCTACGCGGTAATTGGAAATATCCCGGAAGAAATACCAGTTTTTAACCGTAAAAGCCTTTTTTAAAGTGTCCTTAACTGCGAATTTTACATTTTGGTGTACCCTTTTTACTTCGTACATATGTGGGTTGGGTGTCCGGTCGGGCATGACCAGTCCGTTGATGAGAAAGTTTCCGTCACTGGGAGTGCCTTCGGGTCCGAAATCGCCGCCGTAAGCATAGATCTTTTTGCCGTTTTTCTCGGTTAAAATACCCTGGTCTACAAAATCCCAGATAAATCCGCCTTGTAAAATATCATATTTCTCAATGGCATCCCAGTATTCTTTGAAATTCCCCAGGCTGTTTCCCATAGCATGGGCGTATTCACTCATGATCATGGGACGGTTATATCCTTTTTCTGCAAAGTCTGCCATAGAGACCGGAGAAGGGTATTGTGGTACAATTAGGTCTGTATTCCACTCTTTCTGGGCGCGTTCGTATTGTACCGGGCGGGAGGGGTCCCGTTCTTTGATCCAGTTATAAGCATTGTAAAAATTCCATCCGTTACCCGCTTCATTGCCTAAAGACCAGGTGATGATACAGGGATGGTTTTTATCCCGCTCCACCATGCGTTGTATGCGTTCCATATGGGCTTTGAGCCACTTCGGATCGTTGCCGAGGGTGTGTTCCAGGTTGTAATACATACCGTGCGACTCTATATTGGCCTCGTCCACTACGTAAATACCGTATATATCACATAGTTCATAGAAATACGGATCGTTCGGATAGTGCGCCATACGCACGGCATTGATATTGTACTGTTTTAGTATTTCGATATCCTTTTCCATGGTTTCCCCGGAGATCACATGTCCGGTAACCGGGTCATGCTCATGGCGGTTGACCCCTTTGATAAGGATAGGCTTCCCGTTCAGGAAATACTGGTTTCCCTTAATTTCGGTAGTCCGGAAACCTACACGTTGCGATATGGCTTCCTGTTCCTGTCCTTTTTCGGAAAGGACAATTTCCAGGCGGTACAGGTTGGGGAATTCGGCAGACCACTGCTTTGCTCCGGGAATCGTTTTCGAAAAGGAAATAACACTGTCGGTGAGTTGCCGGGAATCTTCGTATATCGTTTTATTGTCATCCAGGAGACGTACGGATATGGTATGTCTACTTTTTCTACGTGGCAGGTTGGCCAGTGCAACATCCAGTTTAAAAATACCGTCGGTGTATTTCTCGTTTAGGGAGGCCAGTATATCCACATCTTTAATATGGGTGTTGGGTGTGGAGTAAAGGTAAACGTCTCTTTCAATACCGGAAATTCTCCAGAAATCCTGGCATTCCAGGTAGCTGCCGTCACTCCAGCGATATACTTCGAGGGCCACCTGGTTTTCACCCGGTTTTATATAAGGGGTGATATCAAATTCGGCAGGAAGTTTGGACCCCTGGCTGTAACCCGCCTTCTGCCCGTTTACCCAGATATAGAAGGCAGATTTCACGGCGCCCAGGTGAATATATACTTTTTGATCCTTCCAGTCCGCCGGAAGTGTAAATGTCCGTTTGTAAGAACCAACCGGATTATACCCGTCCGGAATATCGGGAGGGGAGGGGTTTTTTACTTTAAACTCATAAGGGTGGTTTACATATATGGGGACACCATATCCTTGTAATTCCCAGTTACCCGGCACCCGGATGTCATCCCAGCCCGAAATATCGTAATCTTCCTGGTAGAAATCTTCGGGACGGTCCGCAACATCACGCACCCAGTTGAATTTCCATGTACCGTTCAGCGATACGAACCTTTTGGAATTTTCTTTTTTGCCTTGTCCCGCAAGAGTGCTATTTTCGTAGGCAAAGAAGGAAGCCCGCGGAGGAAGTTTATCTATTTCCGTGACATCGGGATTTTCCCATACCGGATCTAAAGTTTGTGCTATGGTCGTGACCGAAATTAGAAGGAGAATGAATGTAAAAATAGGTGTCTTCATGGAGATTAGAGTTGTGTTCGAGCACAAATATATGGAAATGACCGGATTGTAATGGTATTTTTTAATGACAAATCCTGTGAAAAAGACATATTTTAACTGGAGTAGCGGTAAAGATTCCGCATTGGCCCTGTATAAGATACGGGAAGAGGGGATATACGACGTGCAAAGCCTGGTGACCACGGTGAACAGGGACTTCGGCAGGGTGTCCATGCACGGGCTTCCGGAGGAGTTACTCGACCTTCAGGCAGCCAGTATAGGGATACCGCTACACAAGATCTATTTTCCTGCAACCGTGGATATGGAAACCTATAACCGGACAATGAAAGAAGAAACCGGAAAGTTCGGCAAACAGGGATATCGCTACGCCGCTTTCGGGGATATTTTCCTGGAAGACCTGAAACAATACCGGGAGACAAAGCTTGCGGAAACCGGACTAAAGGCAATTTTTCCCCTGTGGAAAAAAGATACGCATACGCTTCTCGAAGAATTTCTTGACCTGGGTTTTAAAGCAATAACGGTATGTGTGAATGCCAGGCTGTTGGGAGAAGACTTCTGCGGGCGGGAGATCGATCGGGATTTTATCCGGGATTTACCCGACGGGGTAGATGTTTGCGGGGAGAACGGGGAGTTTCATACTTTTGTGTACGATGGCCCGATATTCCGGTATCCCATAAAATTTCGGATCGGGGAAAAAGTACGGAGAACATACGGAGCGGAGAGTGATAGTACACCTGCCTGGGACAATGCATTCTGGTATTGTGACCTGCAAGCGGAATAGATCGTGTTCTCCTATGAGAAACATAGAAATGGCAACCGATAAACCGACAATCGTAACCCGTAAATCCAGGACGAACGCATTATATAGGAGAGATAATTGGTAATCCGTAAGCGGTAACCGTATTACAGTTTGGAGTTGGGGGATTTTTTTGTTACAAGTTGCAGGTTGCAGGTTTCATTCATGCCCAAACTTGTAACCTGCAACCTGCAACCTGGAATTTTAAACGTTCCAATTATAGTTTTTTTAATGCGTTTACCCTGCCCGTAAATCAAAGATCACCATACGTTAAACCTTTTCTAAATAGTTATGTCGCTACTGCAATATGCCGTATCTTTAAGAAGATCAAGAAAAGAAAAAATGCGAGTTTTAATTACCGGGGCGACAGGCTTGATAGGCAGTGAGATAGTTCGTTTATGTGAACGGAGAGGGATTGAAGTGCACTATCTCAGCACGAGCCGTTCCAAGATAAAGCAGACGGATACGCGTAAGGGATTCTACTGGAACCCGGATAAGGGTGAGATAGACAAGGAATGCCTGGACGGTGTGGATACTATAATTAACCTGGCAGGCGCAACCATAGCACAACGATGGACCCCCGGGCGAAAAAAACGTATCCTGGACAGCCGGAGATTATCCCTGCAATTACTCCACCGGACACTGGCGTGTGAGGACGGGCATCAGGTGAAAATGCTGCTTTCGGCTTCGGCTATCGGTTATTACCCGGATTCGGAAGTTCATTATTATGACGAAGATGAGCCGGAAGCGGATGATTCCTTTCCCGGAAAAGTAATACAGGAATGGGAAGCTGCTGCTGATTCTGTGGAGCGTTTAGGAATAAAGGTGGCCAAAATACGTATAGGCCTGGTTCTTTCCGCGAAAGGCGGGGCGTTGCCAAAAATGGCCAGACCGGTAAAGTATTTTGTCGGCGCAGCTCTCGGCAACGGTCAGCAATGGCAGTCGTGGATACATATCGAAGACCTGGCAGAAATATTCCTGTTTGTGGCGGAAAAAGGTGTTTCGGGTGTTTTTAACGGGGTGGCGCCTAACCCGGTGACTAACGAAAAACTGACCAAAGAAATAGCACATGTACTTCATAAACCGCTTTTCTTGCCCAACGTCCCCCGCTTTATTATGCGTTGCCTGCTCGGAGAAATGTCTTACCTGCTTTTTAGCAGCCAGCGGGTAAGTTCCCGGAAAATAACAGATATGGGATTTTTGTTTACATATTCCAGTATAAGGCCCGCACTGGAAGACTTGTTAGGAGAATCCGGACAGGAATAATGCCATGAAAATATTCCCGGAAGAGTCATTATGAATCCTGTGAATACATTTTTTTGGGAGTTCCGGAGTTATGAGGAAATTGAAATATTAATCCAAGGAAGAAAGTATAGGAAAGTAATATTTATTTTGATACAAGGTAAAAACCGAATTTCGATAATTTCTCGATTTGTTACCCCAGATCTAAAGAGCAATGTCATTTAGTTAGTGTTATAGTGGGCTTAAAAAGAAGTATGTTTAGGAAAATCCAAAAGGCTCCTCCCTTCAGATGAATCTTGTCCGCCGAAGGAGGAGGGAGGTATCCGAGCGCAGCGAAGGGGGAGGGTTTGAAATCCCTAACCATTGGTATGACCGTAAACACTGCGTATATACGCCAAGGTTCGGGCTGGTCAAAACTCCCCGTCCCGCAAAGCGGTCCACCCCTCTTCTCCCGACAATTATCGGGACGAGGAAAATTAGGCCCCCTCTAGTCCTGAAGAGGTAAACTGATTTTATGAGAAACGTGGCTAAAACAATTTTTGCCACTTACTAAAAATACTTATATAAATACAAAAAACTTTTTCAACTACTAAACATGATGATTGCGTAGAATCAACTCAGAACTACCAACTAAAAAACTCCACAACTTTGCAACCTGCAATAAAAAACGGGAAGCGACAGAGCCACTTCCCGGATTTATTATATTATTAGTATGTCGTTACGCTATTTTAAAGCGTTTCCTGTCGTTTTCTGTCAGGTATATTTTTCGCAACCGGAGACTTTTGGGAGTAACTTCCACATATTCGTCTTTCTGAATGTATTCCAGTGCTTCTTCCAGCGAGAATTTTATGGCAGGGACAATCTTTGCCTTGTCATCAGCTCCTGAAGAACGGACATTAGAAAGCTTTTTTGTCTTGGTTACGTTAACCGTCATATCATCCCCACGGGAATTTTCTCCGATCACCTGTCCTTCGTAAATTTCCTCGTTAGGGTCTACAAAAAACTTACCTCTTTCCTGCAATTTATCAATAGAATACGGAATGGCTTTACCTTTTTCCATAGAGATAAGGGAACCGTTATTCCTGCCGGGGATCTCTCCCTTGTACGGTTGGTATTCTATAAACCGGTGCGACATGATGGCCTCACCTGCCGTAGCGGTCAGTAATTGATTCCGGAGACCGATGATACCTCTGGACGGGATTTGGAATACACAAACCATACGTTCTCCCTTAGGCTCCATGCTCAGCATTTCTCCTTTTCGGAGGCTGACGAATTCCACAGCCTTTCCGGAAAGATTTTCCGGCAGGTCAATGGTGAGTTCTTCCACGGGCTCACACTTTACACCGTCTATTTCCTTGATGATAACCTGCGGTTGCCCGATCTGGAGTTCATAACCTTCACGTCTCATGGTTTCGATCAGCACGGAAAGGTGTAGTACCCCACGGCCAAACACCATGAATTTATCCGCACTTTCGGTTTCGTTTACCCTGAGGGCAAGGTTTTTTTCCAGTTCCTTGTTCAGACGGTCCTTGATGTGACGGGAAGTCACGTATTTACCTTCTTTACCGAAAAACGGGGAATCGTTAATCGTAAAGAGCATGCTCATGGTAGGCTCGTCTATAGCGATAGAAGCCAGTGCTTCCGGGTTTTCCGCATCGGCAACGGTATCGCCGATGTCAAAGCTTTCCAGGCCAACGATGGCACAGATATCACCCGCATGTACTTCCGATACCTTTTTACGGCCAAGACCTTCGAAGATATGCAGTTCTTTTATCCTGGCTTTCAGGATGCTTCCGTCCCTTTTTACCAGGGCTATCGGCATATTTTCGGTAAGTAGTCCCCTTTGCAGCCTTCCTATGGCGATACGCCCGGTAAAGCTGGAAAAATCGAGGGAAGTAATGAGCATTTGCGGCGTTCCTTCCGAAACCTTCGGCTCGGGTACGTGCTCTATTACCATATCCAGTAAAGGTTCGATGTTTTCCGTAACATTTTGCCAGTCTTCGGACATCCAGTTGTTTTTGGCCGAACCGTATACGGTAGGGAAATCGAGCTGCCATTCTTCCGCACCCAGTTCAAACATCAGGTCAAATACTTTTTCGTGTACTTCTTCCGGTGTACAGTTTTCCTTATCTACCTTGTTGATAACCACGCAGGGTTTCAACTTCAGGTCGATAGCTTTCTGTAATACGAATCGTGTTTGCGGCATAGGCCCTTCAAAAGCATCTACCAGCAACAAAACACCGTCTGCCATATTCAGAACGCGTTCTACCTCCCCACCGAAGTCGGCGTGACCGGGAGTATCGATAATGTTGATCTTCGTGCCTTTGTAAGTTACCGAAACATTTTTGGAGGTAATGGTAATTCCTCTTTCCCGTTCCAGGTCGTTATTGTCCAGGATCAGATCGCCCGTATTCTCGTTCTCACGGAATAACTGGCAATGGTACATTATTTTGTCTACCAGCGTGGTTTTACCGTGGTCTACGTGAGCTATGATCGCTATATTTCTGATGTCCGCCATAATTTTGACTTGATTTTTAACACTATGTGATTTTTTCGGAGTTTTTGTGATGTTCATTGCCTCAAATCAACCCCGAAAATGAGGGCGCAAATATATATCATATTCCTGGCATATAAACATTAAATTATTGTTTTTTAAGGAGTCCGGGATATGGCTCAGGGGTTTTGCAGGGACGAAATCACAGTTTTTCTCTGCCGAAACAGGCTCTCCGGTAAATAAATTTTCCGATTTTTCCCTCTTTAAGAGTGATTTCAATATCTTTGGATGCTACTACGTGAAAACTAACATACCAAATATGAGTAATCTGCTGGAGGTGAATAATGTCTCCAAGAAATACGGACAGTACACTGCGCTGAACAATGTTTCGCTAAAGGTACCCGAAGGTAGTATTTTTGGTTTGCTCGGTCCCAACGGCGCCGGAAAGACCACCCTGATACGGATTATCAACCAGATCACTTATCCGGATACCGGGACCGTGATTTTCAACGGAAAGCCCTTGCAACCCGAGCATATAGCGCTTATCGGGTATTTGCCGGAAGAAAGAGGTTTGTACAAAAGTATGAAAGTGGGAGAGCAGGCGCTTTACCTGGCCCAGTTAAAAGGATTGTCCAGGAAAGAAGCAAAGGAAAGGTTACAGTACTGGTTTGACCGGCTTGGGATAGGGGATTGGTGGAACAAAAAGATACAGGAACTGTCTAAGGGAATGGCCCAGAAGATACAGTTTGTAGTGACGGTATTGCATAACCCCAGGTTGCTTATTTTTGATGAACCTTTCAGTGGGTTTGATCCTATCAACGCCAATATCATTAAAGACGAGATACTACATCTCAGGGATAAAGGGGCCACCGTTATTTTTTCTACGCATCGTATGGAATCGGTAGAAGAGCTTTGCGACGATATAGCGCTCATCAACAAATCACAAAAAATACTGGATGGAAAACTGGTGGGGATAAAACGGCAATACCGCAGTAATACTTTTGAAGTAGGGCTGGATTCGGACAACAAAGAAGCTTTACGATCGGAACTGGAAGCGCGTTTTACGGTTTCGGACGCTACTTTTAAATCCTTGTCTGAAGAACTTAAACTCCGGATACAATTGCAAAACGGGCATTCTCCCAACGATCTTCTTCAGTACCTGGTATCCAGGTCAACGGTGAGCCATTTTGTAGAGGTCATTCCGAGTGTTAACGATATTTTTATACAAACCGTAAAAGACAGTGACAGTAATGAATAAACTGCCTTTGATCATAAAGAGAGAATACCTGGCTAAAGTTCGCAACAGGTCTTTTATAGTAATGACCATTCTTAGCCCGTTACTGATAGTGGGAATGGCGGCATTGGTTTTTTTTCTGACCAAAGCCAATAACGAAGACAGGAAAGTAATAGCTGTGCTCAATGAAGGAGATTTTTTCCGGGAAGAGTTTAAAGATGACGCTTCCATAGCTTTTGTAGCATTCCGGGGTATATCGCTGGAAACCGCCAAAGACTCTGCGCAGCACGCGGCGTATTACGGCCTGCTTTACATTCCGAAAGGAGGGGATATTGAAAAGGTAGCAGAAAATATAGAATTCTTCTGTAAAGAGTCCCCCGGCCTGGGAACCCTTTCTTCTATGGAAGGAGTGATCCGCAGCCAGGTCCGGGAAGTAAAACTCCGGAACTTCGGCGTTCCCGATGAGGTGTTGAAAGATATGGGGAAGACCTACGAAGTTAATGTGGAGAATTTTACGGGACAGAAAAAACTGAGAGGTATCAACGAGATGAAGGCTGTTATAGGCGGAGCATTCGGATACCTTATCATGATGTTTATTATTATTTACGGTGCTTTTGTAATGCGGAGCGTTATCGAGGAAAAGACGAGCAGGATCATAGAAGTCATCATTTCTTCGGTAAAACCTTTTCAGCTTATGCTGGGTAAGATCATAGGGACTTCCCTTGCAGGGATAACCCAGTTTGTCATCTGGATCATTTCCGCAGGCCTGTTATTGTTCCTGCTTGCCGCTTTTCTGGGGGTAAGTATGGGAGAACTGGGAGGTTCCCGAATACCCCCGAACGCCGTAGACGCCATGAACAATATGCCCGGAGGTATGCAGGAAAAGGTACAGCTCTATATGATGGAGCTGCTCAATATATCCTGGGGCGTTTTGTTGTTTTCTTTTGTGGTGTATTTTATTTTGGGCTACCTTATTTACAGTTCCATTTATGCCGCTATAGGAGCAGCAGTAGACAACGAAACCGATACGCAGCAGTTTATGTTTCCCGTAATATTACCGCTTATGCTGGCCATCTATGTAGGTTTCTTTTCTGTGTTCAATAACCCTCACGGGCCCATAGCCGTAGCATTTTCATTATTCCCGTTAACGTCTCCCATTGTCATGCTCATGCGCTTACCCGGAGGAATAGGTGCCGGGGGAGTCCCTGTGTGGCAGTTTGTGACATCTATAATCCTGCTTATCATTACCTTTCTGGCCATCGTTTGGCTGGCGGCCAAGATATACCGGGTAGGAATACTTATGTACGGTAAAAAGCCCAGTTATAAAGAATTATACAAGTGGTTGAAATATTCATAAACTAAATAATTGACCTCCCAAACCATGGAAATTTTAAAAGATTTTTGGCAATATAAGTTAGTTGACACAGCGAAAATAGATGTAACCGTAGGCATGATCATTGCCCTTATAATTGCCCTCATAGCTGCTAATTTTATTTTAAAGTTCCTCCGTGGGCTTATGACTAGAAAGCTTTCTACAGGGGATAAAAACAAATTCATAAGCATATTTCAGTTTATAAAGTACATTATTTATGTCCTGGTCATTATGTTTACCCTGGATGCTTCGGGTATAGATATTACGGTGTTACTAACACCCTTTGCCGCTTTAGCCGTAGGTTTGGGATTTGCCCTGCAGCAATTGTTCCAGGATATTATGTCCGGAATACTTATTATCACCGATAAATCCCTCCATGTCGGGGATATTATAGAGGTAGATGATAAAGTAGGAAGAGTAGTTAGTATTAACCTGCGAACAACAAGAGTGGAAACCCGCGGAGGCCGGGTGCTGATCGTACCTAACCATAAATTTATGTCCGATCCGTTGTTCAACTGGACACAGAACGGAAATACCATAAGGGACGATGTGAAAGTAGGAGTGGCGTACGGATCGGACGTGAAACTGGTAGAAGAATTGCTGCTCAAATGTGTTTACGAACATCCCGGTATACTGGAATTCCCGGAACCTTTTGTGCTTTTCGAGAACTTCGGAGACTCTTCGCTGGATTTTGGAGTATACTTTTATATCCCGGATGGCTTTCCTGCGCCCAGAGTGCGAAGTGAAATACGTTTTGAAATAGATAAGAAATTCCGCGAAAACAAAGTTGCCATACCGTTCCCGCAGAGAGATATACATATTATACCACAGGGAGAATAAGCGGTTTCTTAAAGTTGACGAACCGGGAGTTCCGGAGTTTTTGAAGACGTTCTTTTTATGTTCCCGTTAGCACCGGACTAAGCAATTCCGAAATTAAAAATGATTTTAGAGTATATGACAAAATTCGATCTGGGTGGATTTTTCTCGATTTTTTACCCCAGCCCTAAAGGGTGATCCCGATAATTATCGGGAGAGGAAAATCAGGTTCCCTTTAGGGTTAGGGTCAAACTGATTTACCGATAAATCTGTGTAAAACAAATTTTGTCATGCACTAAAAAAAACGATAAAAACAAACCCATGCCAAAAATATTAGTAATAGAAGACGAAGTCGCCATACGAAGAGTGCTGGTTAAAATACTGACAGAGGAGAATAAGGACTATAAAGTAGAAGAAGCCGAAGATGGCCTTGCCGGTATAGAAAAGATCAGGAAGGAAGATTACGATCTGGTCCTCTGCGATATAAAAATGCCGAAGATGGACGGGGTGGAAGTGCTGGAAGCTGCAGGAACGATAAAACCCGATATACCTTTTGTAATGATATCCGGACATGGCGATCTGGACACCGCAGTACAAACCATGAGACTCGGAGCCTATGATTATATTTCCAAACCGCCGGATCTGAACAGGCTTTTGAATACGGTGAGAAATGCATTGGATAAGAAAGAACTGGTACGGGAAAACAAACAACTCAAGAAAAGAGTAAGTAAGAATTTTGAAATGATCGGGGAAAGCGAAGCCATTTCCCGGATAAAAGAGATCATAGAAAAAGTAGCCCCTACCGATGCACGGGTATTGATAACCGGATCTAACGGTACGGGTAAAGAACTGGTGGCACACTGGCTTCACGAAAAAAGTGAGCGTGTCAAAGCGGCGATGGTGGAGGTGAATTGTGCCGCTATTCCTTCGGAATTGATAGAAAGCGAACTGTTCGGACATGTAAAAGGCGCTTTTACTTCGGCTGTAAAGGACAGGGCCGGAAAGTTCGAAGCGGCTGACAAAGGAACCATATTCCTGGATGAGATCGGAGATATGAGCCTTTCGGCACAGGCCAAAGTACTTCGTGCCTTACAGGAAAATAAAATAACCCGGGTAGGGAGCGATAAAGATATCAAAGTAGATGTACGTGTTATAGCGGCTACGAACAAAGACCTGAAAAAAGAAATAGAAAGAGGAAAATTCCGGGAAGACCTGTACCACAGGCTGGCGGTAATTATCGTTCACGTACCTGCCCTTAACGACCGGCGGGAAGATATACCATTACTCATTGAACATTTTGCGGAAAAAGTAGCCACCGAGCAGGGAATGCCATTGAAAAAGTTCTCCGCAGGTGCCATAAAACGTTTGCAGGAATACGACTGGACGGGAAATATACGCGAACTGCGCAACGTAGTGGAAAGACTTATAATTCTCGGAGGTAGTGAAGTAAGCGAAAGCGATGTGGAACTTTTTGCCAGCAAATAGAACGTGGAACCCGGGGCTTCGATACATTCCGGCGGAGCCGGAACACTCAGCCACCTCCGCTTGGAGCACTGCCCAACCTGGAACTGACTGCAACCTGGAACCTGAAACCTGCAACCCGAAATATAAACAACAACAATACTACTATCAGAAAGAACGTTGGAAATGTCGGAGATCCCGTTTGTTTTTCCTTTAAATTTGAAGAAAACTAAGAGAAAAAGATTATGAAATGCCTATAGCCGAAAATTCGGATATCTCCCGAAAGCTTTCGGGGTGATATGATAATCAGGGCATTACTCCCGACCCTGATAGTTATCGGGGCCATCGGGATGACCCTTGAAAAACAAATAAATATTAACAGTATATGAAAATAGTTATATCCCCGGCAAAGTCGCTGGACTACGAATCCGGTTTGCCTACGAAAAAATATTCCGAACCTTTATTTTTAAAGCAGGCGGAACGACTGAATAAAATACTGAAAAAGAAATCCCCGAAAAGTCTTTCCAAACTGATGGATATATCGGATAACCTGGCCGAGCTCAACTGGCAGCGAAACCAGGACTGGAGCCTGCCGTTTTCTCCGGACAATGCCCGCCCGGCCGTCTATGCTTTTAACGGGGATGTTTACGAAGGACTGGATTCCTATACCATACCAGAGGATAAACTGGACGAACTGCAGGATTCACTGCGCATCCTGTCCGGACTTTACGGAGTTTTAAAACCGCTGGATCTCATACAGCCCTATCGCCTGGAAATGGGAACATCTCTTAAGGTAGGGGTTAAGAGCAACCTCTATGAATTCTGGAAAGATACGGTTACCAAAACGCTGAATAAAGAACTCAAAAAGGATGAGCTTTTTGTAAATCTTGCGAGCAACGAATATTTTAAAGCGGTAGATGTCAAAACCCTTAAAGTCCCGGTAATAACACCGCAATTTAAAGACTGGAAAAATGACCAGTTGAAGATTATCAGTTTTTTTGCCAAAAAAGCAAGAGGGCTTATGGTGCGTTATATTCTGGATACGGGCGCTGAAACCGTCGAAGATCTTAAAGGATTTGATTACGAAGGATACTCCTTTAGCGAAGAGCATTCCGTAAAGAAGAATGAACTGGTTTTTATACGATAAATAAGCGGAAAAGAATACCCGATAATGAATTCCGATACCCCGAACCCGAAAAACAGCAGACCATCCCTGTTTAAACACCGGCATCCCTTTCCACCTTTCATTCCGGAGGGGGCCACCCGTCTCATTGTAGGTACTTTGCCCCCGCCAAGGTTTTCTATCGGAGTTTTAAAAGAAGGCGATGTGAATTTTTGTTACGGCAGTATAGATGGTCAGCTGTGGACTATTCTCGACAGAATATTTGATCTCCGTCTGAAATTCGAAACCACACCCGAAGCCATTGCCCAACGCAAAACATTTCTGAAAGAACAAAAGATAGGAATCTGCGATATCGTAGAATGCTGTGAGCGCGAAAAAATAGATGCTTCCGACCTGGGGATGCAAAACGTAGAATATCGCGACCTCGTGGGCTATCTGCAAAAGCATCCTGCGGTGCATACATTGTTATTTACCGGGGGAAACAGTAAAAATGGCCCGGAATATTTCTTTAGAAGGCATCTCAGGGAATACGACATGAAACTCGAAGTGGTTTCGGATGAAGTTCCGAGAATACACAAGTTCAGACTGGCGGAAACCAATGGAAAAAACAGGGAAATAAGAACAGTTTCCCTCACCGCGCCTTCCGGATCGGCAAACAGGGCCGTCGGGAGTATACCTTTGTACAAGGAACAAAAGCAACGGGATCCGGAATTTACTACTATCGATTTCAGGATATTGCAGTACAGGAAATTCTTTACAGAAAGACCGTGACAGTACTTTTCCTATCTTAGCGTAAACTTTATAAAAAACCTGGATCAAGCCATTGAAAAAAATTCTGCTCATAGAAGACGACCCGGCCCTCAACGGCAATATCAAAGAAGCTCTAGCTGCAGAAAAACTTGAAGTAGACAGTGCTTTTGACGGTTTGCTGGCAGAGAGGATATTGAAAAAAAATACTTTTGATTGCGTTATCCTGGATATCAATCTCCCCGGAAAAAACGGTTATGAGGTGTGCAGAAGTTTTCGCAGGTACAATAGTTTTACACCGGTATTAATGCTTACGGCATTCGGGGAACTCGAAGATAAAATACAAGGGTACGATTGCGGGGCAGATGATTATCTTACCAAGCCCTTTTATATGCGGGAATTACTCCTCCGGGTAAATGCACTGATGAAAAGAAGGGAGAACAACCGGGAGGATAAAAAGCAGAAAGAAGTCCTTTCCGCCTCAGATATAACTATTCACCAGGCACATAAAAAAGTGACCCGGCAGGGAAAGGAAATAGCCCTTACTCCCCGGGAATACCAGGTGTTGGTAAAGCTAATAGGAGCCGAAGGAGAGGTGATATCCAAAAAAGAACTGATCAAAGAAATATGGGGGAGCTCTTTTGACGGTAATACCAATACCATAGAGGTGTATATCAATTTTCTCCGGAACAAGGTAGACAAACCTTTCGGTAAAGATTCTATTAAAACCAAAGTGGGATACGGCTATTATTTTGAAGATTAACCGGTAAAAAGATCAACCGATTTTGACCATTCGAAAAAAAATACTGGTATACTTTACCGCGGCGGTAATCCCGCTTTTGGGGTTATCCCTGATTCTCATCTATACCCTTTTCTACGAATACCGGGAGGAAGAATTCCAGCAAAGCCAGAAGCAAAAAATCACGGCAACGCTGCAATATCTCGCCGAAGTACAAAAGGTAGATAACGAAATCCTCCTGTCCTATGACCGGAAGACCATCGATTCTATGTACGATGAAAAGTTACTGATCTACAACAATAATAAAACGAGAATATATACCAGTCTGGACGATACCACTATTCCCGATGCGGAAACCATATTGAACGCCCTATCCCCGAATACCAGGTGGATTGAAAAAAAGGACGGGTCTTACGATGTGGTAGGTATTTATTTTGAGTCCGGCAGGAAATCCTATTATGGTATCAGTAAGGCGTATGATGCCCTCGGATATTCGAAGCTCGGGTTTCTGAGGAATACCCTGGTGCTGATCTTCATTATTATTTCCCTGGTGCTTGTGCTCCTGTCTTATTACCTGTCCCGTAAGATTTCCGGCCCTATTGCGGAAATTACCCGGAAGATTACCCGTTATGACCTGGAGAAAGAAGCCGAGCCTATTGTAGTAAAGGGTAAGGAAAAGGAAATCCTGTTACTGACCAACAGGTTTAACCAACTCATACATCGTATCCGTGAAGCTTTCGCGTTTCAGAAATATGCCATACATCATATTTCCCACGAGTTGAAAACCCCGATCGCGGTATTGGTATCTAATTTCGAAAAGCTGGAAAAGGAAACGAACCCGGAGGTTATGCAGGAACTTATCCGTCGCCAGAAAGAAGATACCAAGAATCTCGGGGAGATCATCAATGTACTGCTGGAAATAGCCAAGGCCGAATCTGCCGACGGTATTACCGGAAAGGAAATCCGTATTGACGAACTTCTTTTTGACCTTGCCGACGAACTTAAGCTTCTCTTTCCGGAACACGGATTCCAGGTGGAGTATACGCAGATCCCGGAAGATGAAAGACGGCTTATGATCTCGGGAAATGAAAGATTGCTCCGGGCCGCGTTTACCAATTTAATGCTCAACAGCATTCATTATGGCAGTGATGACCGTACCGGGATACGTATAAAGGCATTCTTCGGAAAGTTAGAACTGGACATTGTCAACAAAGGAAAAACCATTAGCGAAGAAGAAAGACAATACCTCTTTCAGCATTTTTTTCGCGGAGATAACAGCCGGGGAAAACCCGGTTTCGGCCTTGGGTTGGTCTTTATACATAAAATTATGGAACTTCACCGGGGGAGCATATCCTATACTTCCGAAAACGGGGATATCAATATATTTACCGTGACCCTTCCTTTAAGCTAAATTTTATCCGCTTTAAGCTTTTTTTAAGCCCGTTATCAGGTTCTTTACACCTCAATAAAAGAACAGGTCCACATGAGGTGTTTTATACAAGTATTAACGGTGCTGTGCTTTGGATTTCCGGAAGCCCGGGCACAGGATACACTGGTACTCAGCCGTCAGCAATGCGAAACCGTATTTCTGGAAAACAATCTGCAATTGCTTGCCGAAAGATTAAAGATCGATGAGGCCGAGGCCAGGCTTCTTCAGGCTAAATTATGGCCTAATCCCACGTTTTCCGTAGATGAGGTTAACCTTTGGACTACAGGTAAAGGAACCAATAACCTGAACTATTTCGGGGAAGGATTGCCACCGCTTTCCGGTAATGACTGGAAAAATCAGCAAATAAATATAGAACTGGAACAGTTGGTCCGTACTGCCGGTAAACGAAAAAAAATGATGGCATTGGAGCAGGTGTCCGTAGACATGGCAGGACAATATCTGGAAGACCTGTTGCGAAACCTCAAACGGGAGTTCCGGAATAACCTCACCGAGCTCCAGTACCTGCAGATGTATAAGGAAGTATATCAAAAAGAAGCGTCTTCCGTAAAACAACTGGTAACCGCCTATCAACGACAGGTGGAGCAGGGGAATGTCGGCAAAGGAGAATACATAAGGCTTAAAGCCCTGGGCCTGGAGATCTCCGGCGAAATAAACCGCCTGGAACGTGAAACCAATAAAGTGCAAAAGGAACTGAAAGTGCTGATGCGGTTGCCGGTACAAATTATCCTTGTCCTGGACGAAGAAGGTTTTGTCCCTTCCGTAGAAAAGATAAAAGAAGTGCTGCCCCAATACCTTATCACTAAAGCACTGGATTATCAGCCGGAATTAAAACTTGCGGAACTTGAGAAAACGTATTCTGATAAGTCTTACGCCTATGAAAGAGCCATGAGGGTGCCCGATGTTACGTTTAAGGCGGGATATGACCGTGGAGGTAATTTTATGCTGGACTTCGTGGGCTTCGGTTTTTCTCTCGACCTGCCGGTGTTCGACCGTAACCAGGGAAATATCAAAGCCGCGAAAATAGGGCAGGAGCAGGCCAGGTTAATGCTCGAACAAAAAGAACTCGAAGTGAAGTCGGGAGTAATGCTGGCTTATAACGACCTGATGACTTCCGTATCCTTCCTGGAAAGTATTGATCCGTCTTACGGAGACGAATTGGAATCCCTCCTGGATAGCTACACCCGTAATTTCAGGGAAAGAAACATTAGTATGCTCGAATACCTGGATTTCCTGGAAACTTATCTGCAAAACCGGGATATTATCCTGGAATCGGCAAAAAATGCCAACGAAAAACTCGAAGACCTTCAATTCGAAATAGGAAAAGATATAGACCAAATTAAAGCGTAATAACCAAATGAAACAAGTAAACCGCAATGGCCACAATATTTTCGGTAAGAGAAATATGTATGCCGTATTTACCGTAACAATAGTGCTTACCGTCCTGCCGTTTTTTATCTCCTGTAATAAAAAAACACCGGAGACTTCCAGAACGGAAAGATATTGCCTGGACGAATCGTTCCGTGAGGATATCATATTGGAGCCGGCCCGTCTGCAACCTGTGCAGGAACGGATAGCTCTTACCGGTATTGTACAAAGCAACCCGGACAAGGTAGTCCCTTTTACCAGTCTTGTAGGCGGGGTGGTTTCGCGAACTTATTTTTCCTTGGGAGATGTGGTTTCCAAAGGGCAGGTACTGGCAGAAATACAAAGCTCGGAACTGAATAACCTGCAGTCCGAGAGGAAAAGCCTGGAAGGGGAAATAATGGTTGCGGAGAGAGAATTGCTTTCCGTCAGATCCATGTATGAAGACGGTATAGCCTCCCAGAAAGATTTCCTTACCGCACAAAGCGAGCTGAAGACAAAACAGGCTGCCCTGGAAAATGTGACAGCTACACTGGGGCTGTACGGAAGTAGTAAGGGAAAGGACGGTTTTCAGGTAAAAGCACCTATGTCGGGTGCTATTACGGAGAAGAACATTGCCTCGGGAATGCAGATATCCGCAGAAGGCAATACACTGTTTACCGTAGCCGACCTGAGTGAAGTGTGGGTGATCCTGAATATTTACGCCGGGAATGTTACCAAATTACACATCGGACAGGAAGTGGATATTCAGACACTTTCGTACCCGGATAAGATTTTTAAAGGAACGATCACCTCCATATCACAGGTATTTGACAACGAAGAAAGAGTGCTTAAAGCATGGGTTGTCATCCCTAACGAAAACCAGGAGCTTAAGCCCGGAATGTCTGCCGATATTATCGCTAAGAAGCAACGGGACAGGAAAGCGGTTACCATCCCTACCAGCGCATTGATCTTTAATAACAACCGGAATTTCGTAGTGGTGTATAAAGATGATTGTGATCTGGAAGTACGCAGGGCTGAGGTCTTCAGTAAAAATGGCGATGAGACTTATATTACCGGAGGGGTGGAAGCAAATGAACTGGTAGTGACCAGGAACCAGTTGCTCATTTACGAGCAGATCAAAGATTCCGGAAACGATTAAGAGACTGTCTGTTCTCTGGATAGCAGGACGGGCATGTTCTGCAAAAACGAATATCCGAATGCGGGAACCCCTTCGTTTCTCCAATTAATAATACATACCAGAAATGACTAAATTCGTTCAAAGCATAGTAGCATTTTCCCTGAAGAATTCCGTTGTCGTATTTTTCTTTACGGCACTGTTACTGATTGCGGGGATTGTAAGTTATATACACACCCCCATAGAAGCCTTCCCGGATGTAACCAATACAAGGGCGCGTATTATTACCCAATGGCCCGGGCGAAGTGCCGAAGAAGTGGAAAAGTTTGTCACTCTTCCCGTAATGAAGGAAATGAATACCATTCCCGGAAAAACGGAAGTGCGCTCCATATCGCTTTTCGGCTTATCTGTAGTTACGGTGTTGTTTAATGATAAGGCAGATGATTTCTTTGCGCAGCAGTATGCCTCCAACCGGCTTCAGGGGGTCGAACTTCCGGACGGGGCCGAAGCGGAAATAGAACCGCCGTCCGGGGCAACGGGAGAGATTTTCCGTTATGTGATAAAAAGTGACAGGCCCATTAAGGAAATTACGGCCATACAGGACTGGGTGATAGAACGCGAATTGGTTGCTGTTCCCGGTGTGGCGGATATCGTTAGTTTCGGGGGAGAAGAGAAGATATACGAAATCCGGATACACCCTACCGAACTGATAAACTACGGGTTGTCACCTCTCGATGTGTTTGAAGCGGTGTCCAAAAGTAATATCAATGTAGGTGGCGATATCATAGAGCAGGGAAGTCAGGCTTACGTAGTACGCGGAGTGGGACTTCTGGAAAGTGTGGAAGATATAGAGAATATCCTGATTGAAGTAAAAGGGTCTACACCTGTAACGGTAAAACATGTGGCAGAAGTGAAAATAGCCGCAAAGCCACGTCTGGGGCAGGTGGGACTGCAGGATGAAGATGACCTCGTGGAGGGGATCGTGATCATGCTCCGGGGAGAAAACCCGGGGGAGGTCATTAGCAGTCTGAAGGATAAGATAAAAGATCTCAATGAAAGAATACTGCCTAAGGATGTAAAAATAGAGCCTTTTATAGACAGGACAGAGTTGGTTGACGTAACCGTGAATACGGTAACCAAAAATCTTATGGAGGGTATCATACTGGTGTCCCTGATCGTATTTATATTCCTGTACAACTGGCGTATGACCCTTATTGTTGCGTCGGTAATTCCCCTCGCTTTTCTCTTTGCCATTACCATGTTACGGATCATGGGAATGCCGGCCAACCTTATTTCCATGGGGGCCCTCGATTTCGGATTGCTGCTGGAAGGGGCATTGGTTATAGCGGAGCGGGTGTTTGTAGGGCTGGAACGTAAGGCAAAGGAACTGGGAATGGAACGGTTCAATAAGATTTCCAAATCGGGCATTATTAAAAAGAGTGCCAAGGAGGTAGCATCCTATATATTTTTCGCCCTGTTTATCCTTATAGTAGCATTACTGCCCATTTTCTCTTTCCAGAAGGTAGAAGGAAAAATGTTCTCACCCCTGGCTTTTACACTTGGTTTTGCCCTGCTCGGGTCGTTGATCCTGAGCCTTACTTACGTGCCTGCGATGTGTAAATTGCTCCTGACCAAAAATATAGTGGAGAAAGATAATTTCATTACACGGTTTTTCAGGGACGGACTGTATAATTGGTATTTATGGGCCACAAGACATAAGAAAGTAACCATAGGTGCTTTTTGTGCGCTGCTGTTAGTAACCGTATTCGGTTTTTTAAACCACGGTTCGGAATTTTTACCAAAACTCAATGAAGGAGCAGTGTATGTCCGGGCTACGTTACCGAACAGTGTCAACCTCGAAGAAGCCGTAACCCTTACCAGGGAAATGAAGAACAAGATTCGGGAATATGAAGAGGTGAAGTTCGTACTGACACAAACGGGGAGGCCAAACGATGGTACCGATCCTACCGGCTTTTTCAATATTGAGTTCCACATACAGCTATATCCCGAAAACGAATGGAAACGAGGTATGGATAAAACGGAACTGGTAGAGGAATTACGGGGCACCCTGCAGTCCTATCCGGGAATTGTATTCGGGTTTAGCCAGCCCATACAGGATAACGTGGAAGAATACGTAGCAGGGGTAAAGAGTTCCCTGGTTGTGAAAATATTCGGGGATGACCTTTTTGAACTGGAAGACTATGCCGACCAGGTTGCGGGAGCGTTAGAAGGAGTGCGTGGTGTAGAAGACCTCAATGTATACCGGAACATCGGTTTGCCGGAACTTCGTATACAACTGCACGACCATAAAATGGCCCGGTATGCGGTAGATATGTCCGATGCGCAGGCAGTGGTAGAAATGGCTATAGGAGGGCAGGCAGCCACAACATTTTATGAAAATGAAAGAATGTTTGACGTACGCCTGCGTTTTGCCAAAAACTACAGGAACACGGATGAAAAGATAGGGGAAATCCTTATCCCCACCAAAGACGGTAAACGCGTCCCTTTAAAAGAGATCGCCACGATTGATTTCCATACTGGTCCCGCGTTTATTTACCGGGAAGGGAGCAGCAGGTATATAGGCGTAGGTTTCAGTATAGAGAACAGGGACCTGGGAAGTACCATTGACGAAGCCAGGCAGGTAGTAAGTGAAAAGGTGAAGTTTCCGGGACATATAAAAACCGAGTGGGCCGGGGAGTTCGAATCCAAAGAAAGAGCTACCAAAAGGCTGTACACCATAGTTCCCGTTTGTCTTGTGCTCATAATCTTTTTGTTGTGGATGAATTTTGAAGGCAACCTTAAAGACACCCTTATTTCATGTATTGTTATACCGTTTGCCTTTATCGGGGGGTATCTGTCCCTTTGGATAACCGGTACCACTTTTGGAATTTCCGCGGGGATAGGATTTATTATTCTGTTCGGGGTGGCCACGATTGATGGTATTGTGCTCATAGGGAACATCCGGCAGCAAATGAAAAGGCGGAAGCCGTTGAAAAAAGCGATATCCGATGCCGTATATGGTCGTATCCGGCCCGTATTGATGATTGCCATGATGGGCTCTATGGGGCTTTTACCCGCCGCCCTTTCCACCGGAATGGGGTCTGAAATACAAAAACCGCTTGCCATAATGATAGTGGGAGGACTTATTGTTTGTATGATCCTGTCCATTACGGTATTGCCACAAGTATTCTATTTCGCTTATAAGGAGGAAGAAGAAGAGGAAAAGGATATATAAAGTTTTTGAGTTATACATTTAATTTCTCTACAATACTTTGTGAATCTCTGTGATACAATAAGACCCGTGACAGGGAAAACCACAAAGGGCTCAAAGTTTTTCACAAAGCCCACAAAGTCAGGTTCTTTTGAAATACCTATTCATTTTATACGTATACGAATATTTAACTCTTTGTTTATGATATCAATACAAATAGTATCTATGTGTATAACTCAATAGATTTTAAAGAATAACTCAGATTGAGCGTGTTATAAAACGGTATTGCTTTTCCCATTGGATTTTGTGGTATGGCAGTGGAATAACCGGGAGATAAGACCAAAACAGTTTCTAAAAAAACATCGGATGATGGCAAGGACAATCGTATTGCGAAGGGTCCTAACATCCGTAAGATACTTTATAAAACCAACCGCAAACCTTTATAAGCAAAGTGTTTGCGGTTTTCGGTATTTTCACCTAAATTGGTGTTGCTAGAAAAATACCACGATGAAAATACAAAAAAGTAAACCTATTTCTGCTTTTGGCGGATTAAATTTTGTTTTAGAGTATCTCTCGGCATCCGGTATAGGTAAATTATTGGATAATAACCTGCCAGAGCTTGCGCCCCAATCCAAATATTCCTGGAGCGATGTCTTGTATTCATTGCTAAGCATTTACTTATGTGGTGGCGACTGTATCGAGGATCTTCAAACCCATCTTAAACATCATTTCAAAGGCAATCCTTACCTGAATATGCCTAGTTCCGACACGATGCTACGGCGTATAGGTAATTTATCCGAACCCACTGCCCAATGTAAGACCAAAAGAGGTTCTGTACTTCACACATACAGCACCCACTCGGTCTTGGGGCAATTGAACATGGAGGTATTGAAACATTTGGGTGTTTTTAAACAAAAGGAACTCCTGGTGGATTATGACAATACCATCATTTTCAATAAAAAAAAGGATAGTAAAATGACCTATAAGCGTGCCCCGGGGTATCAACCCGGGGTCTGCACCATTAATGAGAACCAGGTCCTTTACATAGAAAACAGGAACGGGAACAGTGACGCAAAGTCCTTTCAGTGGGATACATTATCTCGCCTGTTCCATTTGTTGGAAGCTAATATAGACCGTAAAATTGACCACTTCAGGGCCGATGCTGCTTCCTATCAATATGATGTTGTGAAATTAGTGCAACAAAAGGTAAGGTACTTTTACATTGGCTGTAAAAACAGTTATGTGGAAAAATATTTCAAAAAAGTAGAAAGTTGGGACACCATATCGGATGCCAATAATAACGTTATGGAAATTGGACAGGTTTTAGTGACCCCATTCGAACAACAGGCCAAAAAGGCCGGGGAAAAACCTGTCCAATACAGACTGGTGGTCAAGCGGTCGTTCAAACCTACAAAACAAACCGATGCTTTTACCGGGGATGCTTATCAATACCGCGCCATACTCACCAATAACCTTGAACTCCATATCACCGAACTGGTTCGGCTCTACAATCACAGGGGGAACATGGAGCGTCAGTTTGATATCCTCAAGAACGATTTCGGGTGGGACGGGATGCCTTTCTCCGCCTTGGGCAAGAATACCGTTTTTTTATATTTAACAGCAATCTGCCGCAACCTTTACCATCATATCATGGAATGCTTTTCCTCCAAATACAAAACACTAAAGCCTTGCTATCGTGTTAAAAAATTCCTTTTTAGGTTTATCCTCCTGCCATCAAAATGGATAAAACGTTCCAGACAAGTATCCCTCAGGGTTTATGGAAATATGCCCTTAAAAACTTAGCTGGCAAAAACAAAAACGCTCCGTAAAATAATGACCTCCACAGAGAAAGTATAAAAACTTTAACAGGGGAAGTATGCCCCAACATTTAAAAAGATATCGGAAACCTACAAAAAAAGCAACGTTTAATCCTTAAAGCACCAAAATCAAAACGGGGGGTAATGATTTACTATAGACATGCGGATTTTAGG